>CAMWLS010000042.1 GCA_947175205.1 uncultured Porphyromonadaceae bacterium
AACCGTCAGCAGGGCGGCTACAACAATAACGGACAGCGCCCTTACAACAATAACCGTCAGCAGGGCGGCTACAACAACCGTAACAATGCCGGATTCCCCGCACGCGGTAAAAGCTTTACTCCGCGTCCCAAGCGCATTGAATATGAAACACCCGTTGTGGACCCCAATGAAGAGATACGTCTGAATAAGTTCATGAGCAACGCAGGAATCTGTTCACGCCGCGAGGCTGATGAATTCATCCAGCAGGGTCTGGTGAAGGTAAACGGCCAGACAGTGACAGAGTTAGGCACAAAAATCAAGAACAGTGACGTGGTGGAATATGATGACAAGGTTGTGGCCATGGAAAGCAAGTGCTATATCCTGCTCAACAAGCCCAAAGACTGCGTCACCACCAGCGATGACCCCAACGGGCGTCTGACAGTAATGGACCTTGTCAAAGGTGCATGCAATGAACGTATTTATCCCGTAGGACGCCTGGACCGCAACACCACCGGTGTGCTTCTGCTCACCAATGACGGCGACCTGGCTTCCAAGCTCACTCATCCCAAGTACGTAAAGAAGAAAATTTATCACGTATGGACTGACAAGGATATAAGTGAGGAAGACATGCAGCGTATAGCAGACGGTATAGAGCTGGAGGACGGTCCCATCCACGCTGACGCCATAAGCTACGCCACAGAGACTGACCGCAACCAGGCAGGCATTGAAATCCACTCAGGCCGCAACCGTATAGTGCGCCGTATCTTTGAGTCACTGGGCTATCACGTGGTAAAACTGGACCGCGTGTACTTTGCCGGACTCACAAAGAAAAATCTGTCACGCGGCCGCTGGCGTTATCTCACTCAGGAAGAAGTTAACTACCTCAAACGCGGCTCGTTTGAATAATCCTAAAGAATCCACTGAATTATCACTATACCATCCATGAAACGTACCAAAATTTCAGATATATTCCACACGGCCCCGGGAACAGAAGTTTCCGTAATGGGCTGGGTGCGTACCCGCCGCGGCAACAAATATGTGCAGTTTGTGGCTCTCAATGACGGTTCCACAATCCGTAATCTCCAGATAGTCTTTGACATGAATGTCTTCACTGATGAGGTTCTCAAGCCCGTCACCACCGGTTCATCCATCCACGTTACCGGAACGCTGGTGGAATCACAGGGAAAGGGACAGACCGTGGAGGTACAGGCCAAGACACTGGAGGTATTTGGCACCGCAGATCCCGCAGAATATCCTCTTCAGAAAAAAGGCCACTCACTGGAGTTTCTGCGTGAGCACGCGCATCTGCGTCCCCGCACCAATACTTTCGGTGCCATTCTGCGTGTACGCTCAGCCCTGGCCTTTGCCATCCATAAATTTTTCCAGGAAAAAGGCTTTTACTACTTCCACTCTCCGCTTATTACCACCAGTGACTGCGAGGGTGCCGGTGCCATGTTCCAGGTAACCACACTTCCCGTAAACAACCCTCCCCGCAATGAGGACGGCAGCGTGGACTACAGCAAAGACTTCTTTGGGAACACCACAGCACTGACAGTGAGCGGTCAGCTTGAGGGTGAGCTCGGAGCCACAGCCCTGGGCGCCATTTACACCTTTGGTCCCACCTTCCGCGCAGAGAACTCCAATACCCCGCGCCACCTGGCAGAATTCTGGATGATAGAACCGGAAATGGCATTCTATGACATCACTGACAATATGGACCTGGCTGAGGAATTTGTAAAATACTGTATCCGCTATGCCCTGGACCACTGCCGTGAAGACATTGAATTCCTGTCAGAGCACTTTGACAAGGACCTCATAAAGCGTCTGGAATTTGTTCTCAACAATGACTTTGTGCGCCTGACTTACACAGAGGGTATTAAGATTCTGGAAGAAAGTGGCCGTAAGTTTGAATTCCCGGTAAGCTGGGGCGTGGACCTGCAGAGTGAGCATGAGCGCTATCTGGTGGAAGAGCACTTCCGCAAGCCTGTAATTCTGACAGACTACCCCAAGGAGATAAAGTCATTCTACATGAAGCAGAATGAGGACGGCAAGACCGTACGCGCCATGGACGTCCTTTTCCCCAATATCGGCGAGATTATTGGCGGTTCAGAGCGTGAGGAGAATTATGACAAGCTGCTTACCCGTATAAAGGAACTGGATATCCCCATGAAAGACATGTGGTGGTATCTGGACACCCGCAAATTCGGAACAGTTCCCCACAGTGGATTCGGACTTGGATTTGAGCGTCTGGTGCTCTTTGTTACCGGTATGACCAATATCCGTGACGTAATCCCCTTCCCTCGTACCCCGAATAACGCACAGTTCTAAAACTGCCGGACCGCAGCACATGGCCCCTACTGTTTCCAATGTTTTCCGCCGGGCCGCAGATCAGGGCCTGATACTTGGCGGATGCCTCACGGCGCTGTTTGTACTGATGGCCCTGTCAGCACGGACTGCTCTTGCAGGTTTACTTGCGGTGGTGCTCATCCTGGCTGTTCCCGTGCTGGTGTACGTGCTCCTGCGCAGGAGCTATGAGGCAGACCACAGGGAGACCTCGCTGTCAGCACTGTGTACCCAGGGGATATATACTTTCCTTTTCGGGAGTCTTCTGATGGCCATGTGCGCATATCTGTATCTGAAGTTTGTGGAACCGCAATATGCCCTCACGCGCATGGAAGATGTGGTGAGCGTTGGCAGCGTGTCTGACAGTCCCTATCTGCGCGATATGGCTGAGCAATTCCGCTCCATGATAGACCGCGGGATGATTCCCGGCGCAAAGGATATTGCCATGTCACTGTTCTGGTGCGCGGCTTTCACCGGTTCAGTGCTGGCTATTCTGGTTTCCTTACTGATAAAGATGGTGGCAAAGCCCACTAATAAACATTAAAACCAATGACTGAAACAAGCGATAAACATCAGCAACAGCCTGATATTTCCGTTGTGGTACCTCTGTATAATGAGGAGGAGTCTCTTCCGGAACTGGAAGAGTGGATAGCCCGCGTGATGAAGGATAATGGCTTCACATATGAGGTTATCTTTGTGAATGACGGTTCCACTGACCGGTCCTGGGAGGTAATAAGCAATCTGTGTAAGAAAAACGGCAATAACCACGGCATCTGTTTCAGGCGCAATTACGGAAAGAGTCCGGCACTGAACACCGGTTTTGAGGCTGCACGGGGAAAGGTGGTGATTACCATGGACGCAGACCTTCAGGATAGTCCTGATGAGATTCCGGAACTGTACCGCATGATAACTCAGGACGGTTATGACCTGGTTTCCGGCTACAAGCAGAAACGCTATGACCCGCTGTCCAAGACCATTCCCACCAAACTCTTTAACGCCACCGCCCGCAAGGTGAGCGGCATAAAGAATCTGCATGATTTCAACTGTGGTCTGAAAGCATACCGTAACGCTGTGGTAAAGCACATAGAGGTTTATGGTGACATGCACCGTTATATCCCTTACCTGGCAAAGCTGGCCGGTTTCAACCGTATAGGCGAGAAAGTGGTTCAGCATCAAGCCCGTAAATACGGTAAGACCAAGTTTGGACTGGACCGTTTTGTCAATGGTTATCTGGACCTGGCCACACTCTGGTTCACGGGTAAGTTTGGTGGCAAGCCCATGCATTTCTTTGGCCTCTTAGGCAGCCTGATGTTTATTATAGGCTTCATTTCAGCCGCTGCCGTAGGTGCCCTCAAGCTATATCACATGTACAGCGGAGCCAAGTATTCTCTGGTGACTGACTCCCCCTATTTTTACATTTCACTTACCACCATGATAATAGGCTGCCAGCTTTTCCTGGCCGGCTTCATAGGTGAACTGGTGGCCAGAAATTCATCACGCAGAAATCATTACGAGATAGAGGAAAGAATATGAAAGACTTCAGAGAGCTCTCACTAAAACGCTTTTCATGCCGCGCTTATGACGGGCGCAGTGTGGACCGCACACTCCTTGAAAAGGTATTTGCAGATGCCATGCTGGCACCCTCTGCGGTTAACAGGCAGCCCTGGAAGTTCATGATTATAGATGCGGTCTCTGACCCTGAAGGAGCAGAAATAATCCGCGGATGCTATGAAAGAGAATGGCTGCGCACTGCCTCCACTTACATTCTTGCCATAGGTAACCACGCTGAAGCATGGCACCGCCCGTGCGACGGCAAGGACCACACTGAAGTGGACCTTTCCATAGCCGTAGAGCATCTGTGCCTTGCCGCCGCTGACCACGGGCTGGGCACCTGCTGGGTATGCAACTTCAATGCACCTAAACTCTCTGAGGAGCTGGGTTTAAAGGCACCTGAAGAAATCATTGCCATTATCCCTATGGGTTATCCGGCTGAGGGAACCGTTATACCGGAGAAGAAACGTAAGCCCCTGGAAGAAATTATTATGTGGGGCCGTAACAACGGCGTGAAGTGAGCCGTAAAGTAAAATATACTGCCGCCGCCATACTCTGTACGGCTTTGCTAAGCGGATGCAATTCAGGCGGCTGTCTGGATAACCAGAGCGCACTGCCTAAAGCTCAGCTGTACAACTCTCAGGGTGAGGCCATAAGCGTGGACTCACTGCAGATAAGAGGCGTGGGAGCTCCGGGTGACTCCGTGCTGGAGCAAGGGCGCCTCTCCACATTTTACCTTCCCATGCGCTCTGACGCCGGCGTCACATCCTGGGAAGTGGCTTATCTGAGGAAAGAGCAGAATCCCACCGGGGTGTGCGATACCATTGAGTTCTCATACCGCAGCATTCCTTACTTTGAGTCTGCTGACTGCGGCGCCACATTCCGCTATCTTGTAACGCAGGTGAACACCACGCATCACTTTATTGAAGACGTGGTGATGACGGACAGCCTGATAACTAACGTGGACCGCACCTATATAAACATTATCCTGCGCACCGCTGATGAACAATAAGCTGCTGATAATATTACTGACATTCCTGTGTGCGGCCATGTCATTCAGTGTGATGGCCCAGAATAAAAAGCGGCATATCACACCGGTCCAGAACGCTAATACACGCACGCAAAGCATCAATGAGGGCAGCGCGGACACGGCACGTATCAATGCGGCCATACGCGCACGCTCAACGCATTACCACAATGACCGCGGCCAGGTGGTGTATGTGGACACCATCACCGGCGTGCAGTGGGTGGATTCCATGGCGTTCCTGCCGCTGAAGAAGATGAAGTATCCGCTGCTGCAGTCAGCATCAGCCGGTCTTAATCTTTGGGACCCGATTATGCGGGCTTTCGGGCAGAAATACGGCCTGGCAGACATACACCTGTCTGTATCGCTCCATAACCGCTACAGACCGGCTATAGTGATGGGACTGGGGCAGGCCCTGCGCCGTTCAGACATCCCACACTACACTTACCGCTCACCCCTGAGTGTGTTTTTCAAGATTGGATGCGAGTATAACTTCCTATTCAACTCTAACCCTGACTATCAGTTCTACGCCGGAGCCTATTACGGTGTCACCCCGTTCAGTTTCAGCGTGGATGACTTCAAGGTGGACTCAGACTACTGGGGCAGCGATGTCACCGGCTCCATTCCGTCACAGAAATGCCTGGCGGGATATTACGAGTTAGTGGCGGGGCTGAGAGTAAAACTAATAGGCCCCATATCTGCCGGATGGACTTTCAAGTTCCACGGTGTGGCTCACTGCAGCAAAAAAGATGGTGGAGAGCCATGGTATATACCCGGCTATGGAGCCAAGGGGCGGAGCATTACCGGGGCATTCTCAATCTATTACACCGTGGACCTTAGCAGATTTAACCACAACAAGGCTTCCACTGACGGTCATGACACAACAGAATAAAAGCATTATTATAATAGGCGCCTCGTCAGGCATAGGGCAGTATGCGGCACGCCATTTTGCTGAGCTGGGGTGGCGCGTGGGCATAGCTGCCAGACGCACTGAGCCGCTGGCAGAGCTTGCTTCACGCTACGGCGGCAATGTAATTTACCGCAGCCTGGATGTGAGCGCTGACGGTGCCGCGGAGCAGTTCCGTAACTTCATTTCAGAATGTGGAGGCGCAGACATAATAGTAAACGCCGCCGGCACCGGCTGGCATAATCCTGAACTAAACCTGAAGCATGAACTTGCCACGGATGCAGTGAACGTAAAAGGTTTCATGGTAATAGCCACGGAAAGTTACAAATACTTCTGCGGCCGTGCGTGCGGCGGTCATCTGGTGAATATCAGTTCTGTGGCATACACACGCGGTATGAGCGCTGCCCCGGCCTATTCCGCATCCAAGAGATATCAGACAGAGTATCTCAGCGCACTCCGCCAGCTGGCTAATGCTGGAAAGCATAAGATTCTGATTACGGATATACGCCCGGGCTTTATAGACACTCCGCTACTTGCGGGGACACACTATTTGGGAACCATGTCACTGGAATACGCCGGAAAGAAGATTGTAAAGGCCATATGCGCTAAGAAGAAATGTGTATATGTGGACTGGCGCTGGGGCCTCATTTCAAGAGCCTGGAGGCTCATACCCCGTATGATATGGGAAAGGCTGCGTGTGGGTATATAGTATACCCTGTGGCCAAATAAGCCAAGATTAATGCCGGAAAGGACAAATTAATAAGTCCTTAGCGCCAATTAAAAAGTGTAAAAATGACTATTTTTGCACTGATTTTTGAGTAAAAGTAAGAATAATATCATAACATTACGGATATGTACTTAATTAGCAAGACATTAGCAAACATGGTAAAACACGTAAACATCCGTCAGGGCCTGTACCTGAGCGCAATGGTTGCCGCGGCAGCCATCATGAGTTCATGCGGCAAAAAAGATGAAGCGGCTGCCGCCGCTGCCGCCGCCGCTGCCCAGCAGGCTCCGCAGCTGAAAGTGGAGGCCGTTTCTCCCACAACATCAACATTATTAAAGAAATTCCCCGCCACCCTTGAAGGTAAGACTGACATTCAGGTGCGTCCTCAGGTGAGCGGTTTCCTGACCTCTGTAAATGTAGATGAGGGAGCATCCGTTAAAAAAGGACAGGTTCTCTTTACCATAGACCAGGTTCAGTTCCAGGCAGCCGTAGAGCAGGCCCAGGCAGCCGTTGCCGCAGCCAAGACTGCAGTGGACAATGCAAAAATCATAGAATCACAGAATAAACTGCTTTATGACAAGGGCATAATAAGCTCCATAGTATGGCAGCAGAGTGATAACGCTCTCAAGCAGGCCCAGGCTCAGCTTAACCAGGCAAACGCGGCTCTGGTAAGCGCCCGCAAGAATCTTGACTACACCGTGGTCACAGCACCCTCAGACGGTATTGTGGGCAAGATCCCTTTCCGCGTGGGCTCACTGGTATCTCCCTCTATGGCTGAGCCGCTGACCACCGTGAGTGATATATCAGAGATGTACGCTTATTTCTCACTGACTGAAAAGGATCTTCTGGACATGACAGCCGGTGGCACAACCACTGTCAACCAGGGAATTTCAGCCATGCCTGAGGTAAAACTCTTCCTGGCCAACGGCACTGAATATCCGTACAGCGGAAAAGTGGAGACCATCTCCGGTGTAGTGGACAAGAGCACAGGAGCAGCCCGCGTACGCGCTCTCTTCCCCAACCCTAATCACGAACTTCTCAGTGGTTTCACCGGTACTGTGGCTGTGCCCCAGACTTATGAAAACGCCATGGTGATACCTCAGCGCGCCACATTCGAGTATCAGAACCTGAAGTTTGTTTTTGCCGTGGGTGACAGCTCTAAGGTTCACATGACGCCTATCCAGGTGGCTGAGCTTAATGACGGCCAGAATTATATTGTAACCGGCGGTTTACAGCCCGGACAGGAAATTGTGGTGGAAGGTGTAGGTACAGCCATCACAGCCCGCGATGAGGGCAAGAGCATAGAAGCCATAAAAGCTCAGAAGTAAACATAAGGTATAACTCACTTTATATCACTTACTCTAAGAAATGAAACTTGATACTTTTATAAACAGACCGGTACTGTCCACGGTAATATCCATCTTTATAGTACTGCTGGGTATCCTGGGACTGGTCTCAATGCCCATTACGCAATATCCAGATATTGCACCTCCTACAGTGCAGGTATCAACCACCTATACAGGTGCTGACGCCCAGGCTGTGCTGAACTCAGTAATTGCGCCTCTGGAGGAGTCTATAAACGGTGCTGAGGGCATGACATACATGGAGTCAACCGCTGCCAACAACGGTTCTGCAACCATCAATGTGTACTTTGAGCAGGGTTTTGACCCCAACATGGCTGCCGTGGACGTTCAGAACCGTGTGGCCAAGGCCACAAACCTTCTGCCCGCCGAAGTAACCCAGGTGGGTGTGATTACTCAGAAACGTCAGACTTCAATGCTCTGCGGTATAGCACTTGTGGATACTTCAGGCATGTATACTGAGGACTTCCTGGACAATTACATGAAGATTAATATTGTCCCTGAACTTCAGCGTGTGTCCGGTGTGGGTGACGTACTTTCATTCGGTGCGGACTACTCCATGCGTATATGGCTCAAGCCCGACGTAATGGCTCAGTATAACCTGATGCCCAGTGACGTCACCGCTGCTCTTAAGGAACAGAACGTGGAGGCTGCCCCCGGTGCCTTTGGCGAGCAGGGCGGACAGTCTTTTGAGTACACCATGCGCTACCGTGGCCGTCTGGTACAGCCGGAGGAGTTCGGAGACATTGTCATCCGCGCTTACTCTACCGGTGAGACTCTGTATCTGAAGGATGTAGCGGACATTGAAATGGGCCGTGTGACTTACGGTTTCCATAATAAGGCCAACGGCCATCCCTCAACCATGGCTATTGTGTTCCAGACAGCAGGTTCTAACGCCACTCAGATTATCAATGACTGTCTTGCAGTGGTGGATAAGATGAAAAAGGACCTCCCGCCGGGCCTGGAGCTGGAAGTTCCCATGAACAACAATGAATTCCTTTACGCCTCTATTGAGAATGTGGTTCACACCCTGGTGGAAGCCTTCATCCTGGTGTTCCTGGTGGTGTTCCTCTTCCTGCAGGATTTCCGTTCCACACTGGTACCGGCCATTGCCATACCGGTGGCACTTATAGGTACGTTCTTTGTCCTTAACCTGATAGGCTTCTCCATAAACCTCATCACCCTGTCTGCACTTGTGCTTGCCATTGCCATTGTGGTGGATGACGCCATTGTGGTTGTTGAGGCAGTGCATGCAAAGCTTGACAGCGGATATACCTCAGCGCGCCGCGCGTCCATTGATGCCATGAATGAGATTGCCACAGCGCTTATCTCCATCACCCTGGTTATGATGCTGGTGTTTATTCCGGTGTCATTCATGCCCGGCACTTCAGGTGTGTTCTACAGACAGTTTGGTCTAACCATGGCCATAGCCATTGGTTTCTCAGCTGTAAACGCGCTTACCCTTTCTCCCGCACTGTGCGCCATACTTCTGAAACCGCATAAGTCAGACAAGTCACTTAAGGAGACCATGCGTGAGGCTTACTCTGCGGCCGGTGAGGCAGCCATGGAGCGTGTACGCTTCAGCGGCAATATCCTCATGCACCCTGCTCTGATATTTGTTGCCATAGTTATTGCCATAACCTTCATGGTTATGAAATGGTACTCTACGGAGAATATAGCTCACCTCATAATAGCCTCCGTAGTTGCAATTTATGCTGTGCTGGGTATGTTCACACAGCGTTTCAAGCAGGCTTTTGAAAACGCTTATGCCTCACTGCTGAATATATATACCAAGGGTGCCCGCTTCTTTTCACACCACAAGCTCATCAGCTTTGGCGTGGTTATTGCATCAGTGGTTGTGCTGGTGCTCCTGATGCGCAGCACTCCCACGGCAATGGTGCCGGATGAAGATACCGGTGTGCTCTTTGTTATGGTGGACATGCCCGCCGGCGCATCACAGGAACGAACCGCAGAAGTCCTGAATCAGGTGGACTCCTGCATGGCCAATATTCCCGGTATCAGAACCCGCGAAATGATTAACGGCTATAGCTTTGTAGCCGGTCAGGGAAGCACTTACGGTACATTCATTGTAAAGCTCAAGGACTGGAAAGACCGTAAGGAGAAATCCACTGAGATTCTTAACATGATACGTCAGGCCACGGCAAACATCAAGGACGGCCGCGTGGTGGCTTTCGCGCCCCCCATGATTACAGGTTACTCAACCACCAACGCCCTGGAGTTAAAGCTTCAGGACAGAACCGGAGGCTCAGTGAATGACTTCTTTGCCGTTCTGCAGGGCTTTGTGGCCCAGCTTAACCAGCAGCCGGAGATAGCCCAGGCATACTCAACTTTCAACCCCACTTATCCGCAGTATATGATCAACATAGACGCGGCCAAGTGCAAGCAGGCCGGCATCAGCCCCACAACTGTGCTGACCACGCTTCAGGGTTACTACGGCGGTATGTATGTGTCTAACTTCAACCGCTTTGGTAAGATATACCGTGTAATGATGCAGGCATCCCCGGAGGCACGTATAAGCCCTGAGACACTGGGAGACATAAAGATCCGCAACGGTAACGAGATGGCGCCCATAACCAACTACATGACCCTGGAACGCGTTTACGGTCCCGCACAGCTTACGCGCTTTAACCTGTTCATGTCCATTGCGCTTAACATCACACCGGCTGACGGCGTATCCACAGGTCAGGCCCTGGAGGTAATCCAGCGGGTTGCCAAGGATGCACTGCCTGACGGATACACTTATGACTACGCCGGTATGACCCGTGAACAGGCCAAGACCTCAGGTAACGCCACATTCATGATTTTCGGACTGTGTCTGCTCTTTGTATATCTGCTGCTGTCAGCCCAGTATGAGAGCTACATGCTTCCGTTTGCGGTAATTCTTTCCATTCCCTTCGGTCTGATGGGCGCATTTATCTTTGCTGACATAATGAGTATAAGCAATAATATTTATCTGCAGATTGCGCTGATTATGCTCATTGGTCTTCTTGCCAAGAACGCCATCCTTATTGTGGAATTTGCGCTGGAACGCCGTCAGACAGGCATGAGTATCTTTAACTCAGCCATTGCCGGTGCCTCAGCCCGTCTGCGCCCTATCCTGATGACATCTCTGGCCATGGTTATAGGTCTTCTGCCCATGATGTTTGCCAGCGGTGTAGGTGCCAATGGTAACAAGGCTTTGGGTAGCGGTGCTGTGGGCGGTATGCTCATAGGCATGATACTCCAGGTGCTCACCGTGCCTGCGCTGTATATAGCCTTTGAATATCTCCAGGAGAAAATCAAGCCTATCAAGTGGCATGATGAAGAGCGCGGCGGTTCTATTGAGAACGAGATAGAACAGTACGCTTCTGACTCAATCAACACCCCTGAAGATGAAAATGACTAAGAGCCTGTTCCACTATATTTTTTAAACGCACAAACACTTCTATGAATCTTAACAAGACATACATAGTGGCTGTTGTAGCTGCCGGGGCTCTGACTCTGGGCAGCTGCAACATCTACCAGAAATATGAGACCCCCGCAGATACAGCCATAACCAGGGCATACGTGGAGGCCCGTTCCGCAGCTCCGGACAGTACGGCCATAGGGAACCTCACCTGGGAACAGGTGTTTACAGACCCCACCCTGTGTGAATATATAAACCGCGCGCTGGAGAATAACACCAGCCTGCGTAACGCCATGCTCAATGTGGATATAGCCCATGCACAGCTGAAAGGTGCCAAGCTGGCTTATCTGCCCTCCCTTGCCATTGCTCCCAACGGTGCCGGTGCCTCATATGCCGGAAGCACCATGAGCTGGACGTATACCATTCCGGCACAGGTAAGCTGGGAAATAGACATTTTTGGCAAGCTGCTGAACAGCAAGAGAAGCGCCCAGGCGGCTGTATATCAGTCAGAGGCTTACGCTCAGGCGGCCCGCTCTCAGATTATCTCAGCGGTAGCAAACACGTATTACGGCATAGCTGCCGTACGCAAACAGCTGGAACTGATGCGCTCCACCTCTCAGATCTGGGCTGAAAATGTAAATACCATGCGTGACCTTAAGGAGGCCGGACGCACCAATGAAGCTGCTGTTGTACAGTCATCTGCCAATTATTACTCCATAATGGGCAATATCAAGGACATGGAGACCTCTCTGGACCAGCTGAACAACACCATGGCGCTGCTGCTGAATGAAACACCCCGTGTGTATGACATAGCATCCGTGGCTCTGGATAAGTTCCAGGCTCCTGCATTTGCCGGCGAGGGTGTGAGTATGACAGAGCTGGCAGCACGTCCTGACGTGACCGCCTCTGAGCAGGCCCTGGCCATGGCTTTCTACGCCACTAACAGCGCACGCGCCGCGTTCTACCCTGGCCTTACCATCACGGCAAACGGCGGATTCACAAATCTGCTGGGCTCTTTTGTCAAGAATCCCGGCGACTGGTTTATCCAGCTGGCAGGCTCGCTGGTAGCCCCCATTTTCTCAAGAGGACGTAATATAGCTAATCTTGAAGCCTCAAAGGCAAGACAGAAACAGGCCCTGAACAACTTTGAGTACACACTTCTGAGTGCGGCAGCCGAAGTAAGCGATGCCCTGACTGTTTATGAAAATAATGTGGCCAAATACGGGTTCCTGGAGAAGCAGGTGGCAGAGATGGAACGCTCAGTGAGCATTACCAATGACCTGCTGCAGTATGCAGACGGCACTTATCTGGAAGTGCTCACCGCACAGCAGGGCCTGCTGAATGCACAGAGCGGTGCCATATCTTGCCGTCTTAACCAGGTGCAGGCAGTTATCAACCTCTATCAGGCACTGGGTGGTGGCCGTTAATGTAAATCCTTAATACCTTCATATCATGATTTCTCCACTTGCATACGTTGACCCGTCAGCAAAACTTGGGAAAGACGTAAAAATACATCCTTTTGCCTATATTGACGCTAATGTCGAGATAGGTGACGGCTGCGAAATCCTCCCCTACGCATCCATTATCCGCGGCACACGCATGGGAAAGGGTAACAAGATATATCAGGGCGCCATCATTGGTGCAGACCCTCAGGACTTCCGCTGGAAGGGCCAGGAAACATACTGTTTCATAGGTGACCATAACGTCATCCGCGAACATGTAATCATAAACCGCGGCATATACAGTCAGGGAGGTACCACTGTGGGTAATGATACTTTCATTATGGCAGAGTGTCACATAGGTCATGACAGTGTGCTGAAAGGCCGCTGTGTCCTTGGCAACGGTGTCAACGTGGCCGGTGATGTCACCATCCACAAGGGAGTAATACTTTCATCCAACGCCATCATACATGAGGGTTGCAATGTGGGTGCGTATTCTGTAATAAAAGGCGGCTGCCGTATATCTTCCAATGTCCCGCCGTATGTCATCATAGCTCATAATCCGGCCACTTATTACGGTGTAAATGCCTCCATAATGCGCACACACGGAGGATTTACTGATGCGCAGATTGATGATGTGGCCAAGGCTTACCGTCATATCTACCAGTGCGGGACATCTCTTTTCAATGCCCTCAAGCGCATTGAGGTGGACATAGAGCCTTCAAAGGTAAGGGACAACATCCTTAACTTCATCCGGGACAACAAGATGAAAATTGTTGCTGACCGGTTTATGGAGGATTAGACCATGACGTAACGCATACGGCCGCCGGGACATCACTCTCCGGTGGCCGTATGGCGTTTTTAAACTCAGCCTGAAGCATGCTGTAATATTATGCCGTACATTAATCCGGCAAACCGGGGACGTGATACCTGAGTCCACGAGTCCGTCATAAGACGGCCGCCATGCGTGCACGGTATAATAATACGATAAATATTACATCTTTTTTCCGTCATATTTGCTATCTTTGCACTTGCTACTGAAATTATATCCTTAAATACACCATGGCTGATATAAAAATAGCCTGTATTCTCAGAGCCGGCGTATATTCTCCCAACAGAATAGGGAATGATGCCGCCATCTTAAATCTTGTGGCTGAGCAGCTGCGTAAACGCGGCTGTGAGGTAACTGTATATAATGAGGAACAGCTGTGCAGCGGCGCGGTGAAGGAGGATATAATAGTGAACATGTGCCGTGAACCCCGGTCCATAAAGCTTTTGCAGCAGATGCAGGACCGCGGAGCACTGGTAATAAATTCCGGCTACGGCATAGAGAACTGCATACGCGAGCGCATGAGCCGCATCCTTCTGGGCAATGGGATTCCACAGCCTGAAAGCCTCACTGTCAAGACTGATGAAGGAGTGCGTGACAAGCTTCAGGCCATACGGCTGACCCGCTGCTGGATAAAACGCGGTGACAGCCATACCATGCACCGTGAGGACGTGAGTTATGTACGTACCCCGGCTGAGGCACAGGAACTGCTTCAGGAGTACTTTCTCCGTGGCATAAAAAGGGCTGTTATCACCCGGCACCTGGAAGGGGAGCTGGTAAAGTTCTACGGTGTCCGCGGATCTCAGTTCTTTTACTGGTTCTACCCCTTTGAGGACGGCGTGAGGCGTTACGGAGCCGAGGCCGTGCATGGGCGGTCAAAGGAACCTGACGTAAAGGGCACGCGCCTGAGGGAGCTCTGTCAGCGGGCAGCTGACGCTCTTGAAGTGGATGTATACGGCGGAGACTGCATAGAGGACCATCAGGGTAATCTGTGGCTTATAGACTTTGATGACTGGCCCAGTTTTGCTCCCTGCCGGAGTGAGGCCGCCTCACAGATAGCACGTTTCATAATGGCGCGTATAAAAGATAATCTGAATAAAGTAAACCAGACCATAATAAAGGGCCGCTAAAACAGAGCACGATGACACTGAAAGAACGTCTGACGGCACGTTATCCCAAAAATATCAGCGGAGAACCGTTTCCGCTTGTTCCCAAGATGATAGCTACATCGCTGGGCTTTGGCTATCTGCCATTTGCCCCCGGAACCTGGGGCGCCATCCTGGCCATAATATTATGGCTGCCGCTGTATCTGTGGGCAAACCTTGAAACCACTTACCTCTGTACATCAGTGGCCGTGGCTGCCACAATCATTGCCGGCACATGGGCCAGCAGCGAGAGCGAGAAATACTGGGGCAAGGACCCTGTGGTGGCTTGCGTGGATGAAACTGTGGGTCAGTGGATTTCTCTGCTCCCGCTCTGTGGCGGTGTAAACATGATTCCCTGGTGGGAGATATTGCTGTCTCTGGCGCTCTTCCGCTTCTTTGACATTTTCAAGCCGCTGGGTATCAGAAGAATGGAGAATCTGCCCCGGGGTTATGGCATGATGGCTGATGACATCCTTGCCGGCCTTTATTCTGTGGCCATTCTGGTTATAGTAAACCTTTTTACGGTTAAATGATAAATTATGGCACGAGAACGGGTTAAGGAGTTAGGAAACAAACTTATAAACAGTGACTCGCTGGTCTTTACATTCCTGCGCTCAGCAGCCTCATCACAGACTGCATCATGGGTGGACATGGGCCTGAGTTTTGTGCTCTTTGCATGGGCACATCTGACGCCATTCCTGTCCACGGCCATAGGTGCAGTGGCCGGAGGCATTGTAAACTGCATCATAAATTACAAATTCACCTTTCATGCTGATGACTGCCCATGGAAAGCCGTCATGATAAAATACATCATGGTTTGGGTGGGCAGTCTTCTGCTTAACGCTTTTGGCACACAGGCGCTGTACTGGCTCCTTGAGAGATGGGACTGGTTGCAGACCTTAGGGTTCAGACCTGACGGATACTTTGCAGCAGCGCGTCTGGCTACCTCTCTTATAGTTTCCTGGGCCTGGAACTTTGTGCTCCAGCGCAACTTTGTGTACCGCAGAAACGGTTTTGACCCGTATGCCATAAAGCTGGTGGACAGCATCACACCACGTAACAAGGAGAATTAACAAAGACATTTTCATCCTCACAGTCAAAATATCCATCATGGACATAAAGAAGAAATCAAAAGAAACCCGTGACTCCCTGCAGCAGGGCATCTATAAGATAATAAACCCACTGGTAAAGACTCTGATTAAATGCGGCGTCACTCCTAATATGGTTACCACCATAGGCCTGCTGGGAAATATCGCCGGCGCCATACTCTTTGTGGTGGCTGGCTATAATGCAGACGGGGGCAGTGACATACCTTACGGGCTTGTAACTCTTGCCGGAGCTCTCATCATAGGGTTCTCTCTGTTTGATATGCTGGACGGACAGGTGGCCCGCATAGGAAACCTGACCTCTACTTTCGGAGCCATGTATGACTCTGTCCTGGACCGCTACTGTGAGCTCACCACTCTGGGCGGTATCTCCTACTATTTCATTCAGATAGGAAGCCTTACGGGCGCACTCATCACCTTTGTGGCCCTTATAGGCAGCATTATGGTGAGCTATGTCAGAGCGCGCGCTGAGGGGCTTGGAATAGAATGCAAGATAGGTTTCATGCAGCGCCCTGAGCGTGTGGTGGTGACTGCTGTGGCATCACTGGCAACAGGTATATGGGGCATGATTGCAGGCGGAGGTGACTTCGGGCCCAACTGGGTGCTGATAGTGGCCATGAGCATAATAGCTGTCTTTGCCAATATGACCGCCTTTGCCCGCGTGGCGCACTGCAAACGTCAGCTGCAGTTAAAAAAATAAGAGCCTCCGCCTCCATAACATAATTAAGATGACAAAAGATAAGGTATCCAATTCACGGAAATGGGTTTCCCCCCCTCCTTTTAAAGAATTTGTCAGCTGTCTGTGCGCACTGGCCATATGGCTGGTGATAACGGTGCTTTTTGTGGGCTTCCGCCCTGAGCATGTGGTACTGGCGGTGCTTATTGCAGCCCTCTTCTTCATTACGGACAGCACACGCAGGCTTATTGTAGGGCTTCTGCCGTTTGTAATCTTCGGCATCTCTTATGACTGGATGAACATTGTGCCCAACTATACGGTCAATACCGTGGATGTGGAAGGGCTTTACAACACAGAGAAACAGATCTTTGGTATTAGTACCGCGGCCGGAATACTGACTCCTAATGAGTTCTTTGCGCTTAATAACTGCCGTGTAATGGATTTCATGGCAGGTATCTTTTATCTGTGCTGGGTCCCGCTACCAATATTTTACGGCCTGTGGCTGTATTTCAGCGGTAAAAAGAACGCATACGTGCGTTTTGCCCTTGTTTTCCTGCTGGTTAATCTCATAGGGTTTACATTTTATTACATCCATCCTGCGGCTCCCCCGTGGTATGTGGCCAAGCACGGTTTTGAGGCTGTGCCCGGAACACCCGGTGATGTAGCGGGCCTGGGGGCTTTTGACAGCATGACCGGCCTCGGGATTTTTGATGCCCTGTATGCCAGAAACGCTAACGTATTTGCCGCCATGCCGTCACTGCACTCAGCTTACACCCTGGTGGCACTGATTTATGCCTTTATAGCACGCAGCAGCAAGCTGTGGAAGTTCATTCTGGCAGTGGTGACTCTGGGTATATGGTTCACCGCCGTGTACACCTCTCACCATTATATACTGGATGTTGCCGGAGGCATAGGCTGCACAGTGGCGGGTGTGCTCCTGTTTGAAGGGCTGCTGATGCGTATCCCAGCCTTTAAGAAATTTGTGAGTCGCTATGCCACATATATATCTTGATTTTGTATGGAAAAGAAAGAACTGGATTATGAAATAAAACCGGATGTCCTTAACTATGACGATATCCGTACAATGGTCCCCAAACTGGACGGGCACGAGAAACTGGTAAACTTCTTCCTCAAGTTCCTTTCTGTGGACAAGGTTAACGCTGTGCACAGAGCATACTGTGACACTCCCGGACCTGAATTTGTACACAGAATGATGGATGACGGCTTCAAGATTAAGCTTGATGTGGATAACGCCCGGGTACTGGACAACCTTCCTGAGGGTGCATTCATCACTGTCAGCAATCACCCCTTCGGGGCCCTTGACGGTATAGCTCTCATATATCTCATTACCAAAAAACGCCCGCAGTTTAAGGTAATGGTTAATATGATTCTGAATAAAATCACGGCCATGAGGCCTAATTTTATTGCCGTGGATGCATGGGCCTCCAATGACCCCGCCAAACGCCAGGTGTCAGTAAACGGAATCCGCCAGGCCCTGAAGCAGTTGCGCGACGGGCAGCCAGTGGGCTTCTTCCCCGCCGGAGCCATGAGTAAGACAGACTGGCGCGGCCGTCTGAAGGACCGTCCCTGGCAGGACTCCGTACTCCAGATAATAGCGCGCGCAAATGTACCTGTCATCCCCATCTTCTTTCACGGCAGCAACAGCTGGTGGTTTAACTTCCTGGGACACGCCTGCTGGCCTGCACGGTCCCTCAGGCTCCCGGCAGAGGTTTTCCGCAAGAAAGGCAAGCCCATGCATGTTTCCATTGGGGACCCTGTCAGCGTGGAAGATCAGGCACGGTTTAAGGGTGACGTCAAGGCGCTGGGTGAATATCTGCGCGCCAAGACTTATGAACTGAGAGACCGTTATCATAAACGTTAGGACCGGCGATCAGTGGCGTTAGCTGGCTTAAATGTTTTTTAATGAATAAGGATATAAAACCACGTGCAGTTAATTATATTTAACCAATAGCGCCATTTCTAAACATTTTTAAACATTATTTGACATTATTTCACCTGCTGTATATATACGGTATTAGAAATAATATATACTTTTGCTCCGAAAATAATTATCCGTATTGTGGAACAAAGCGCATACCATGGATAAGACTCTGTAAACCAGCCATTTTCCACAAGCGTTTTAACAGAATACAATAACAAACCTAAACCATACTCACTTACAGAAATGAGCAAAAGCACAGTAAAGCCCGCCGAAGGCAAACTCGGTGTTCTTGTTGTTGGTAACGGTGCCGTTACTACAACCTTTATGACAGGTGTTCTCATGGCCCGCAAAGGCCTGGCTAAGCCTGTTGGTTCCATGACCCAGTATGACAAAATCCGTGTTGGTCAGGGAGAAGATAAGAAATACCTCAAATATGATGAGATAGTTCCCATTGCAAAGCTTGATGACATAGTATTTGGAACATGGGATGTTTATCCTGCAAATGCTTACGAGTCAGCAATGAATGCTGAGGTTCTGAAAGAAAAGGATATCAACCCCGTAAAGGAAGAACTGGAGGCCATCAAGCCCATGAAGGCTGCCTTTGACAAGAACTATGCAAAGCGCCTTGACGGTGATAACGTAATGGTGGGTAAGACCCGCTGGGAAATGGCAGAACAGCTGCGCGAAGACATCCGCAACTTCAAGAAAGAGCACAACCTGGACCGCGTAGTGGTACTGTGGGCAGCTTCAACAGAGGTTTATGTTCCCGTTGATGAGAAGGTACACGCTACCGTTGAGTCACTGGAAGCAGCCATGAAGGCTGATGACAAGGAACACATTGCTCCCTCAATGTGCTACGCTTACGCAGCTCTGAAAGAAGGCGCTCCCTTCATCATGGGTGCCCCCAACACCACTGTTGACATCCCCGCCATGTGGGAGCTCAGCGAGCAGACCGGTATGCCCATTGCCGGTAAGGATTTCAAGACAGGTCAGACACTGGTAAAATCAGGTTTCGCACCCATCATTGGCACCCGTTGCCTGGGTCTTGCCGGCTGGTTCTCTACCAACATCCTTGGTAACCGCGACGGTCTGGTGCTGGATGAGCCCGCCAACTTCCGTACCAAGGAAGTCAGCAAGCTTTCTACTCTGGAATCAATTCTGGTTCCCGAAGAGCAGCCTGACCTGTACACTGACTACTTCCACAAAGTACGTATCAACTACTATCCCCCGCGCAACGACAACAAGGAAGGCTGGGACAACAT
>CAMWLS010000043.1 GCA_947175205.1 uncultured Porphyromonadaceae bacterium
AGATGGGGGCGGGGGTGGTGGTGATGTCACTGGCCAGGGGGTCAGTGAAGGATGTCAGTGTCACGCTTTGACCAAACTGTTCAGGGTATATTATCAGGAGGTTGTTCCCTGAGAAATATCTCTGGAGGAAGCCGGGAAGCTCAGCCATGCCGTCACTGTATGAGACGGAATTGGGCCTGGCCGCAATGACTGCCAGGAGGTCATCAGCGGCAATATCGGCGGACATGAGGATGAAGTCGTCCCAGCCGGTGGTGGTGCGGAATTCACAGCGTATACCGTAATTTTCGTGGTACAGTACACCTCTTACCAGTGGCTGCACGGCTTCCGGGCAGCAGAAAACTATGCGGCAGCCTATCTGTCTGGTGAGTCGTGCCAGGGCGCGTATCCAGCGGCTGAATCCGGTTTCAAACTGTGCCCCCTGTGGCACCCACACCACCACGCGTGTGACGGTGCTCAGTGGGATGTAGCAGCGGGAAACTATCACCATCTTGTTTGTGGCGCGCAGAAGCTGGTCCACCTTCATTCCCAGGAAGGAGTCTATGATGGTGGTACGGCGGTGCATTCCCAGTATGATTTCCGTTATGTCGCGTTCTTCTATGGTGTTAGTGAGTCCGGTGACAATGTTGAGGTCATAGCGCTCCAGGGTGTTGATTCTCACATCAGCGGCGGCAGCCGTGCGCTGTGCGGCATCAAGGGCGGCGGCTGACAGGGACTTGGAAGCTGCGCTGTTGTCTGAGCGTACGTGCAGGGCATAGAAGTGGTGAGTCCCACGCTGATTGCGCATGAGCAGGGCCAGGTCCATGAGTTGCTGGGCTGTGACTACGTTTGCCACAGGAATGAGGGTATTGTTAATGCGGTTGCGTGCGGTGTCAGCCACAGGTTCGCCGTTTTCCTCCGCACCCTCAAGCATGGCCAGTTTAAGGCGCGGGGCATAGGCGGCGGTGATGATGGGGGCGGCGGCGCAGGTAACCAGTATCACCAGTACTGTGGCGTTGAGGATATGTCCGTCCAGAATCCCCATGTTGTAGCCCAGTGTGACCACGGCAAGTGCCACTGCGGTGTGCGCTGTTGTCAGGCCGAAGATCACTCCGCGTCCGGCAGCTGAGAGGCCGTTCACACGTTGGGCAATCCAGGCCGGGAGCCATTTACCCGCCAGGGCCACAGCAAGCATGATGGCTGACAGCAGCAGGGTATCAGTGTCAGCTATGACGCGGATGTTTATCATCATTCCCACGGAGATAAGGAAGTAGGGGATGAACAGTGCGTTACCCACAAACTCTATGGAGGCCATAAGTGGTGATGCGGCAGGGACATATCTGTTAAGAATCAGACCGGCAAGGAAGGCACCCAGGACAGCCTCAAGGCCTATGAACTGCGCTGTGCCTGCGGCAAAGAAGACCATGGTGAGAATGAATACGTACTGGAGGACCTTGTCAGGGAAGTGCTTGAAGAAATAGCGTGTCAGGCGCGGATATACCAGCAGAAGGGCACCTCCCCATATGGCAAGGCGTACTAAAAGCCACACCATGGTGCCCGGCTCCAGGGTTCCGGCGGAGTGTATGTTCACAGTGGCCGCAAGCACCAGCAGGGCGCCGATGACGGCAATGATGGTTCCCACAATGGCTATCAGCACCGCGGGGGTACGTGTGATGCCGAAACGTGCCGCCACGGGGTAAGACAGCAGGGTGTGTGAGGCGTAAACTGAACCCAGCAGCAGGGAGGTGACCAGGTCTCGCTGAAGTATGAACAGGCTGCTGACCACTCCTAAAATAAGCGGAATCAGCAGAGTAAGGATACCAAAAAGAAGTCCGCGCCTGAAATTTAGGCGTAGATGAAACATGTCTATCTCCAGACCGGCAAGGAACATGAGATACAGGAGTCCAACCTGTCCGAAGATGGCAAAGCTGGAGTCATTGTCCAGAATGTTGAACCCAAAGGGGCCCACAACAATTCCGGCCACAATCATGCCCACTATATGGGGTACCTTGAGACGGTTCAGCAGCAGTGGCGCACACAGTATTATGGCCAGTACTATCAGAAATATCTGTACCGGCTGTGTCACCAGTGGAGCTGAACTCAGGAGCATCATGACTGTTTATGAACTGCTTTTCAGGAGGAGCTGGGCTATCTGGACAGCGTTCAGGGCGGCGCCTTTCTTTATCTGGTCACTTACGCACCAGAAGGTAATGCCGTTGGGGCTGGCAAGGTCAGCGCGCACACGGCCCACGTAAACGGGGTCCAGGTCACTCATGTCCTTGGGCATGGGGTATTTCATTTCAGCGGGGCTGTCCATGAGCACCACGCCGGGGGCGGCGCTGAAAGCCCGGCGGGCATCTTCCACGGTCACGGGTGACTCAGTCTCAACCCATATGGCTTCGCTGTGGGCGCGCATCACAGGCACGCGCACGCATGTGGCGCTTACCTGAAGGTCCGGGGCGTGCATTATTTTTTTAGTCTCCTGGTGCATTTTCATTTCCTCACGGGTGTAGTCATTTTCCATGAATACGTCTATGTGGGGAATGACGTTGTATGCCAGGCGGTGGGCAAAGCGTTCCACGGTGGGTTCTTCACCGGCTTCCATCTGGCGGTTCTGGAGTCTGAGCTCATCCATGGCAGCGGCTCCGGCGCCACTGGCTGCCTGATATGTTGCCACATGTACGCGGCGGATGGGACTGAGGTCTGCTATGGGCTTGAGAGCCACCACCATCTGAATGGTGGTGCAGTTGGGGTTTGCAATAATGCCGCGGGGTGCGTTGAAGGCATCCTGCGGATTTACTTCCGGCACCACCAGCGGGACGTCAGGCTCCATGCGAAAGGCGCTGGAATTATCTATCATCACTGCGCCATGGGCCGTTATCTGGGGCGCAAAGGCGCGGGACACTCCGGCGCCGGCGCTGACAAAGGCTATGTCTATGCCTGCAAAGAGGTCCGGCTGGGACGCATCCAGCAGTTCCACGGTGTAAGGGTTCCCTCTGAAAGTATAGGTGCGTCCGGTACTGCGCTCAGACCCGAAGAGCCTGAGGGTGTCCACCGGGAAATTCTGCTGCTCAAGGACACGTAAAAATTCCTGACCCACAGCGCCGCTGGCACCAACTATAGCTACATTCATTTGTGTATGTGTTTATCAGTCAAATGATTCAGCCATTCTTGCAATGGCTTTAACCGGTGAAACGCGCCGGTACAGGATGTCATAAATTCCGTTGGCAATGGGCATGCTCACCTCATAACGTTCATTGATGTCATGGATGCACTTGGCGCCGTAGTAACCTTCAGCTGTCTGCTCCATTTCCATGCGTGCGGCGGCCACGGAGTAGCCCTTGCCTATCATGGAGCCGAAGTTGTGGTTGCGTGAGAAGCGTGAATAAGCTGTTACCAGGAGGTCTCCCAGGTAAACTGAGTCACAGATGTTGCGTGGGCGCGGGTCCACGGCATCAACAAAGCGCTCCATCTCACGTATGGCATTGCTCATGAGCATGGCCAGGAAGTTATCACCGCGTTTGGCACCGTGAATGATGCCTGCGGCAATGGCATAGACATTTTTCAGCACGGCGGCGTACTCTATTCCGTCAACATCGCTTGATGTAATGGTGTGGGTGCGTTTCCCGGCTATACAGTTTGCGAATATGGCGGCATGGTCCACATCAGTGCAGCCTATGGTGAGATAGCTGGGTCTGTCCAGAGCCACTTCCTCTGCATGGCACGGGCCGGCAATCACCAGAGTGTTCTCCGGTGCCACGCCGTAACGGTGCATCATGTAGTCAGTGATGAGCATGTTGTCATCCGGTACTATGCCTTTTATGGCAGAGACAATGGACTTTCCGCTGAGGTCAGCGGTGATTTTCTCTATGTGGCTCTTGAAGTACGGAGAGGGCATGGCCAGCAGGAGGGTGTCGCAATTGCGGCAGACTTCATTGATATCGCTGGAGAACTCTATGCGCTCTATGTCAAATTCAACGTCAGTGAGGTATGCGGGGTTATGGCGCAGACGTCTGAAGTCTTCAATGCGGTCATCACGGCGCATATACCAGTTAATGGTCTCGCAGTTATGCAGCAGCAGTTTGGCCAGTGCAGTGGCCCAGCTGCCGCCACCCATAACAGCTATTTTGCCGGGAAATTCCATGGTTATCAGTTTTCTGATTCCGGTTGCCGGGTAAGTTCTGCGGCCTGTGCAATCCATGCCTCCACAGTATCCTGAGCCGGGTTCTTGAGTTCTAATTTAAATTTCTTGTTGAGTCCGCACAGGTCCTGGTGCAGCTTTCCGTGTGATGCAGCCGCCAGCGCCTGCACTGTGAGTATGCCGGCCTTCTGCAGGGGTGCCACCCATTCCTGAGGTACGCCCAGGGCCATGAAAGCTTCAGGCTTGTCACGGCGCTCTTTTTTCTCAGGACGCATCTGCGGGAAGAAAAGTACTTCCTGAATGGTGGTCTGGCCGGTCATGAGCATCACCAGGCGGTCCATGCCTATGCCCATGCCTGATGTGGGGGGCATGCCGTATTCCAGGGCGCGGATGAAGTCGTGGTCAATAATCATGGCCTCATCGTCACCCTTCTCAGCCAGGCGCATCTGTTCCACAAAGCGCTCATACTGGTCAATGGGGTCATTGAGCTCAGAGTAAGCGTTTGCCAGCTCCTTGCCATTCACCATGAGCTCAAAGCGCTCAGTGAGTTCAGGATTGTCACGGTGACGCTTGGTGAGCGGTGACATCTCTATGGGGTAATCTATGATGAATGTGGGCTGGATGTAATTGCCCTCACATTTTTCACCGAATATCTCGTCTATCAGTTTTCCCTTTCCGGCAGAGGGGTCAACCTCTATCTCCAGCTTACGGCACACCTCACGCAGCTGCTCCTCATCCATGCCTGTTATGTCTATGCCGGTGTGGTCCAGTATGGCCTGGGTCATGGTAACGCGGGGGAACGGAGCCTTGAAAGAGATGACGTTGTCACCCACCTTAACTTCTGTTGAGCCGTTAACGTCCATGCAGATTTTTTCCAGCATGCGCTCAGTGAAGCCCATCATCCAGTTGTAGTCCTTGTAGGGGACATAAATCTCCATGCAGGTGAACTCGGGGTTGTGGGTGCGGTCCATGCCCTCGTTGCGGAAGTTGCGTGAGAATTCATACACACCGTCAAAGCCACCCACAATCAGACGCTTCAGGTACAGCTCATTGGCTATACGCAGGTACAGGGGAATATCCAGAGCGTTATGGTGAGTGATGAAGGGGCGTGCTGAAGCCCCGCCGGGGATGCTCTGTAGCACGGGTGTCTCCACTTCCATATAGCCGTTGCAGTTGAAGTAATCACGCATGCTGTTGTAAACCTTGGTACGCTTGATGAAGATGTCCTTAACGGCATCATTCACTATGAGGTCCACGTAGCGGCGGCGGTAGCGGAGTTCGGGGTCATCAAATGAGTCATAAGCCACGCCGTCCTTTACCTTTACCACGGGCAGCGGGCGCAGTGACTTGCTCAGCACCAGCAGTTCACGTGCGTGAATGGAAATTTCTCCTGTCTGAGTACGGAATACATAGCCGCGCACGCCCACTATGTCTCCTATGTCCAGAAGTTTCTTGAACACCACGTTATAGAGGTCTTTGTTTTCTCCGGGGCAAATCTCGTCACGGGAAACGTAAACCTGGATGCGGCCGTTGGCATCCTGAAGCTCCATAAAGGAGGCTTTACCCATGATGCGGCGGCTCATGATGCGCCCGGCAACGGCCACCTGTCGCTCAGGTGCATCATCACTGAAATTTTCTTTTATCTCAGTGCTGTGACCGGTAACTTCAAATTCAGCCGCAGGATACGGCTCTATGCCCATCTGCCGCATGCTTTCCAGACTGTTGCGGCGTATTATTTCCTGTTCGCTAAGTTCAAGTATATTCATAGTGTGCTGATGTTTTATTTGAAACCACAAAATTAAGAAATTTTTTTCATAAATGAAACAAGTGCCCGCGGCACTGATTGGTTTGAGACAGAGTCTCCGGCTGTTTACCCCTTACACAGGCTTTTGGTATTCCGGTTAATAAACAGGGTGTAATTCAGAAGACGGCGTTTCATAACAGGCCATCTGTGGCGTTACTTGCGGAAATTGGCTCCGATTACATAATTCCATAGGCTCTTATAAGCATCTTCATCAAGACCTTGCTTCTGACTTTTTCTTACGCAACAAAAGAGGGCGTGTCAAAATGCATTTGACACACCCTCTCATGAAATAATTAATTCAGCGTAAAACGCCGGGAATAACTTAGGGGTTTATTAATTTTAGAGAACTTATCTGATAATGGTCTTTTCTGCTTTTGTTCCCTGTTTCTTTATCAGCAGCTGTCCGGCGGCGGGGTTGATAACGCGCTGGCCCTGAAGGTTATAATACTCTACGGGTGCGTCAGTGTTATCAACGGTAACGTCAGAGATGGAGTTGGGGTCTTCTGAGAAGGTCAGCACTGAGGGATATGTACCGGCATAATATATGGCCATGGAGACGGAGGGCACCAGGAGGACGCTGTTAATGGGGAAGGTGATGGTGACATTCTTGTCCTGGTCTTCAGTCTTCTTTATGCAATAAGCGGAGGGGAGTTCTGACTCAGGGTCAAAGTTCTGGTGATACCAGCTGAAGCTCATGATGTAGAATATGCCTTCCTGTGATGAGCTAAGACCGGTGGACTGCATTTCAATAAGGATGTTGTCCGGATTTGAAGCATCCATAATCAGGTCAGGACCCACGTTGTCCTCAGGAGCGCCTAAGGCTGCGAAAGTAGCGCGGTAGGCACCCTTGATTCTGTACCAGTTGTCATCACTCTTGTAGACCTCCACGGGTAAAGATTCAGTGTTTTCACTCAGTGTGGGAGTAAATGATGGATAAATCAGATTTTCCTTCATCATACCGGTGCCCACATACTGGAATTTATCTCTCTGGAATGTATTTATATAGCTTAGGGTGTACCATCCCAGGCTTTCATTTGCGGGGTCACCTAAGGCCCATACCTGCATCTTGGGGAAGGTAACAACGCCGTCAGCAAAGGTGCCTATGGCAGCTGAGGTACTGCTGATGCCGGGCTTTACATTGGACATGTCTTCATTAAAGTCCTTGATGTAGAAGTAAACATCATCATTGTCAGGGCCTTTGCCCATGTACTGGTTGTTGGGGATGGCTATGGTACCCATGGAGGCGTTTGCCAGAGCTGTAATGGTCCAGTCTCCAATGTGAATGGCCACATGCATGGCATCTTCCACGGTAATACTGATTTCCTGTTCAGTCATGGCGCCAACACGCAGGTCTCCATAACTCCACTGGTTAAGAGTGGTGATGTCAGCGGTAACATCAAAGGGAGCTTTCTGCATTGTCTGTTTCTGAGGGAGCTGCCCCATGATTTCGCCGTTTATAGCAGCATTGATAGAGAAGTTGGCGGCAGGCTGGCGGCTCATGCCAAAAGCTGTTCCGCTAATGAGGGCAGCCAATGCCAGAGAGTAAAATTTTTTCATGTGGTATGATTAATAGTTGGAAATGAATTTCTGTGTCTGTACTCGGTGTGGAGTATCCTCCCGCATTACCTGATGCTGACATTAAGTTATCTCAGCGAGGCGCTCTTATGTCATATTGGTAACGAGAAATGTGAAATGACTGCCACGCTGTCAAAAGTATGGATTATTATTTAATTAAGCAAATATTTCAGATAAGAATTACTGGGTGGACCGTATCTGCATCAGTTTGCGTCTGCCGGGTAGCATTAAGCCTCATTATGGAGGTATATAAAGGCGGTGTGTAATACCGGGCCATCTGCGGCGTTACTTTCGGAAGTCGGCTTGGGCCACATACTTGTGTATGCTCCCTTCAGCCTTATCTTCAGAGCCTTGCATCTGACCTATTCTTACACAGCTAAAGAGGGCGCATCAAAAATTTGCATTTTGATACGCCCTTAAATATTTTCTGAGTGCGGGTTTCCTGCGTGAGGATTATTTGAGGAGTCCGTGCTGGCGGAATACTTTCTGAATCTTTTCCAGTGCGGTGGTTACCTGCTCTTTAGTGTGTGTGGCCATAAGGCTGAAACGGATGAGGGTGTCCTGCGGAGCCACGGCAGGAGAAACCACGGGGTTCACAAAGATGCCTTCATTGAAGAGGTCACGTGTGATGGCAAAGGTCTTCATGTTGTCACGGATGTACAGCGGGATAATGGGGGTGCTGGTGTGACCTATCTCACAGCCCATGTTGCGGAAGCCTTCCAGTGCATATTTTGTGATTTCCCACAGGTGCTCCTGGCGCTCAGGCTCAGCAATCATGATGTCAATGGCCTTAAGAGCGGCAGCTGTAGAGGCCGGTGTAATGGAGGCGGTGAAGATGTATGAGCGTGAATGGTGACGGAGGAAGTTTGTGATTTCCTTGTCAGTGGCAATGAAACCGCCCAGTGAGGCAAAACTCTTGGAGAAGGTGCCCATGATGAGGTCCACATCATCAGCCACGCCCTGAGCATGGCATACGCCGCGGCCGCCGGGGCCAAAGACGCCAATGCCGTGGGCCTCGTCAGCCATAACGGTGGCGTTATATTTCTTTGCCAGCTGAGTTATGGTGCGCATGTCCGCCACGTCACCTTCCATGCTGAATACACTGTCAGTGACAATGAGTTTTACTTTATCCGGAGCGCATTTCTGGAGCTGCTTCTCCAGGGAGTCCATGTCATTGTGCTTGTACTTGAGCTGCTGTGAGAATGACAGGCGGCGGCCTTCAATGATGGAGGCATGGTCCTGCTCATCCCAGAGGATGTAATCTTCGCGCCCGGTAAGGCAAGACACCACGCCAAGATTAACCTCAAATCCGGTGCTGTATATCATGACGTCTTCTTTGCCTATGTATTCAGCCAGACGTGCCTCAAGCTGCTTGTGAAGGTCCAGTGTGCCGTTAAGGAAGGGTGAGCCGGCGCAGCCTGTGCCATATTTCTTGATGGCTTCAATGGCGGCTTCCTTGATGCGGGGGTCGCTGACCAGGCCGGTGTAGCAGTTACTGCCGAACATGAGCACCTTGCGGCCGTTGATGGTAACTTCCGGTTCCTGCTCTGAAGAAATGGCGCGGAAATAGGGATAAACACCTGCTGCCTTTGCTTCCTGAGGCGCGGTATATTTAGAGAGTTTCTCCTGTAAGAGCTTCATAAAAAGAATATAGTGCGGATAAAAAACTTGGTTTCAGAAGTAAAGAAAAGTTCTACAACATCTGTTAGTACAGCGTCGTTTTTCTTTCAAGCGGCAAAGTTATAAATAAAAATTCACATTTTGAGCCTTTGCGTGCTGTTTTTTGCTTTTTTACGGTGCATGATGTGTTAAGCTGATGTATGGCTTAAGGATGCATACCGGGAGGCGGACCCATGGGACCGCGTTGTCTGTTACGGCCCTGGGGCTCATTGCCTTTGCCAAAGGTATTGAACTTGTAAGCGATGGTGGCCATGAAGTATTGTCCCAGGGAGTTATAGCGGGTGTCAGTGATGTAGTTTGCGGTGATGTTGCGGCGTACATTGCTCTGCTGATGCAGCAGGTCATAAGCTTTTACGGTGAGGGTCAGTGACTTGTCCCGCAGGAACATGTATGACAGCGAGGCATTCCACATCCACTGGCGGGTGTCATATCCGGCGGCATAACCTGAGGTGGCTGAGTAATTGAGGTCTGTGGCCAGTATCAGGCCAATGGGGGTGTAGTAAGTACCGTCAAAGGTGCCTCCGTAAGAGTGTACGGTGCTGTTTGAGGCAGAGGTGAGGCTGTTGTTGACATACTGGAGGTTGTATCTGGGACGCAGTGAGAGTTCTGCGTTTCCATTGCCGGGACGCCATGTCAGGCCCGGCATAAGGTCCAGGGTGAGTGAGCGGGAGGTGTTGCGCTGTCCGTTGTTGAAGCCCACGGCATTGGAATAAAAGAGCATGGTGTGGCTGCTGAAAGAGAAAGCTCTGTTGCGCAGGGGCAGGGAGAGCATGTTCATGGCGCGTATGTTCCATACGCCGTTAACGTTCTCATATGTTGTCACACGGCCGCCGGTCTCGGGGTCAAAGGTAGTGTTGGAGACAATGGAGTTCTGTGCCACCTGGGCAAAAGCCATGAGCATTACGGAGCGCTGGGCTGCGGTGTTGAAGTCCTGGAAGCGTACGTTGATGTTATGGGTGAAGGTGGGTTTCAGTTCAGGATTACCTATGATGACACGCAGGGGGTCAGTCATGTCCGCCACGGGCTGCAGCTGGGTCATGGAGGGCTGTGAGGTACGTCCGCGGTAGTCAGCGTTCAGTGAGCGCGTCTTGGTAATCTTGAAGCGGTAGCGCAGGAATGGCGCCACGTTCAGGACCTTGCGCGTGGGAATGCTGCGGGCGTCATCCATAAGGTTCAGTGAGCTGGAGCTTTGCGGAACAAGAGAGATACCTGCCTCAATGTTTGTGCGGGCGGTGACGTGTTTGTAGCCCAGACGTATGTCCTGATTCATAAAGTTGTTGCGGAAGCGGTTACTCTGGACCGTGTTAAGTACCAGGTCAGGGCTGATGAGCGGTTCTCCGTCCCAGCCGTCAGGGAAGCTGACGGGGTGGTCATAGGTGAGGCGGTCAGCATCATTCCAGCGGTAGCTGAAGTTATATGCCAGGGTCAGGAAGTTGCCTCTGCGGACATCTCCCAGGGGCTCTGTCCATGTGGCGCGGGCGCTGACGTTGTTTGACCATGTGTGGTTATCCACATACTGGTCATAGAGGTCCACAGAGTCAGCAAAGAGATAGAACCGGTTGTGGGAGTAAGAGTCAGAGCGCTCACGCACGTTGTTAAAGTTGTAACGTAACTGGACGGAGAATGAACGCCCGGGGTGTGAGCGGAACTTGTGGTTATAAATTAGCTCAGTACCGAATTCCACGGAGGTACCCTTGGAGCGGTCTGTGTTGAAGCTTCGTGTTATGCGGCTGGCGGGATTGTTGTCCGGAGCACTGAGGGTAAGAGTGGAGTCCAGGGAGTTAGAGCGGTTGAAATTCAGTGACATTCTGGGGCGTACTTCCAGGGTGTTGAATGAGTCAGGGTTCCACTGAATTCTGAAATCTGCACGCAGATTGTTGCCACGGTCACGTGAGACCTTGGCTCCTTTCTCATAACGCGCGTTCTCACTCAGCAGATATTGAGTTTCAGAGGTGGTTCTGGTGTCACGGTCACTGCGTGACCACATGACATCACCGCCCACGCGGAAAATCTCTTTGTTGCCCACATTAAAATTTATGCCCAGGGCCTGGGCTGAGGTTACGCCGTTGGAACCGCCAAAGCGTCTGAAGCGTCCGGCTCCGCCGTCAGTGAACTGGAGGTCATTCACGTTATTGGCACCGCCAATGATGGTAAATTGATTGTCATTCCAGAATCGGTTAAGAACCAGGCCGGTCTTGTAGCGTGAGTCAGTGCCATAGCCGCCCTCCACGTTTCCAAACCATCCGTTTTTCATTCCTTTCTTCACGGTGAGGTTTATGACGGTCTCTTCTTCTCCGTCATCCACGCCTGTAATGCGTGCAAGGTCACTCTTGCGGTCCACCACCTGAAGCTTATCCACCATGTTTACGGGTAGGTTGCGCGAGGCCACCGTGGGATCATCACTGAAGAACTCCTTGCCGTCCACCAGAATTTTGGTCACCTGTTTGCCGTTTGAAGTTATGGTTCCGTCAGAACTTACTTCCACGCCGGGGAGGCGCTTGAGCAGATCTTCCACCACCGCGTTAGGGGCTGTCTTGTAACTCTCTGCGTTAAATTCTATGGTGTCCTGCATTACCTTAATCTGAGTGCGTACACCGGTTACGCGGGCCTCTGCCAGCATTACGGAGGCCGGCTGCATTTTTAGGGTACCGGTGTTTATGTCAGCGCCGCTGACGGTGATGTTACGGTATACAGGGCTGTAACCCACATATGAGCCTTCAAGGATATACTTGCCGTTATTTATTCCGGAAAATGTGAATGAGCCGGCGTCAGAAGCCACGGCTGTGCGTAAAACCGTGCTGTCACGGCTGTTAAGAAGTTTTACGGTGGCTTGAATCATGGGCTCTGATTCTTCATCCACCAGTGTGCCGCTGATGTTGTAAGCCTGTGCGGCAAAGCATGTCACAAGGGCGCAAAGGCATGTAAGGGACTTGCGGAAAATGTACATCCGGAAACTTGATTTTGTGAGAGGGTAAATAAATAGTGGAAACAGTGTATGATATAGCAAAAATGTGCGGCATTTTACCATATGCATGCATGTTCTGAACCATGTTCAGACATATAGTATGACTTTCCTGAATAAAAAAGTTTAGTGCCGGTTGCGCCAAAAAATGTTAACGGAATCCGGTTAAAGTTCTCGGTTAAAGCAATAAAAAACCACTGTGTGAGTTATTATATGAGTAAACCACTTTTATCACTAAGGAATGTTGATGAACAAGATATTAAATAAAATAACCGCTGCGGTGTGCGCAGTTCTTGCAGCTGTTGTCATCTGCGGTGCAGCACCGGATGTCATGGCACAGAAGAATGAGTTTAACCCCATTCAGACCGGTGTCAACTCTCTTAACATTGCACCTGATGCACGTGGGGCCTCAATGGGTGACCTTGGTGCGGCCACTGATCCGGATGCAAACAGCCAGTACTGGAATCCGTCAAAGTATGCTTTTGCTTACAGTAATGCGGCTGTGTCACTCAGCTACACCCCGTGGCTGCGTAAGTTGGTAAATGACATCTTTCTGGCTAATCTGGCCGGCTACTGGAAGATAGGCAGTTCTGACAACCAGGCCGTGAGCGCCTCACTGCGTTATTTCTCACTGGGAGAAGTTTCTTCCTATGACTTTAACGGTGTGGCGGCACAGACCTTGAACCCGTATGAGATGAGCTTTGACCTGGGTTATTCCCGCAAGCTGTCAGAGAAATTCTCCATGGGTGTGGTTTTCCGCTATATTTTCTCTGACCTCGGGTTCAGTGACAGCTATGCCGGTGACCAGTCCACCGGTGCCTCAGCATTCTCAGCTGATATCTCAGGCTATTACACCACTTATCCCATCATAGGACGTAACGAGTGTCAGTTCTCATGGGGCTGGAACATCTCCAACATCGGTACCAAGGTGGCATATAATCATGGTGAGAACCCGGCCTTCCTGCCCACCAATCTGCGTTTGGGCGCGCAGTTCATGTTCCCGCTGGCTGACTACCATACACTTGCCATAGGTTTGGATGCCAATAAACTTCTGGTGCCCGCGCGTCCCCGCGAGAGTGATTATGATACAAACACCACCGAGGGTCAGCGTGAGTATCTGGACGCCCTGGAAAACTGGGAGAATATGTCATCCTTCACCGGCATATTCAAGTCCTTCTCTGACGCCCCCGGAGGCTTCAGCGAGGAGCTCAAGGAAATTATGTGGAGCTTGGGTGCGGAGTACAGCTATAACCAGCAGTTCTTTGTCCGCGCAGGTTACTATTATGAGAACGCTAACAAGGGTAACCGCCAGTATTTTGCCGTTGGTGCCGGCTTCTCGCTTAATGTGGTGCGTCTGGATGCGTCATACATGATGGCTACGGCTCAGACCTCACCGCTGGACCAGACCCTGCGTTTTACACTGACCTTTGACATGGACGGCCTGCGTAATCTCATGGGCCGCCGTAAATGATGACTCATCAGATGTTGCCTTTCAGAATAGGTTCCGGATTTGATGTACACCGTCTGGTCAGCGGCCGGCGGTGCATAATCTGTGGGGTGGACATTCCGCACTCGCACGGTCTTCTTGGTCACAGTGATGCTGATGTTGCTCTTCATGCTCTTTCTGACGCTCTTCTTGGATCGGTGGCGCTGGGTGACATAGGACACCATTTCCCTGATACTGACCCGGTATATGCAGGCGCAGACTCGCGCGTGCTACTCAGAAAGGTGGTGGAACTTGTGCGTCAGGCGGGGTATAAACCCGGAAATGTGGATATTACAATAATGGCTCAGTCACCGCGGATGGCCCCGCACATAGCCGCCATGCGTGCTAATGTGGCAGCTGACCTTGATATTCCGGCTGACTGCGTATCCGTTAAGGCCACTACCACGGAGAAGCTTGGGTTTACGGGCCGCTCTGAGGGTATAGCCGCTCAGGCTACGGTCCTGCTCATGGCCTGTGAGTGAGGCGTTGAAAGATTCTGATGAAGATATTCGGGAGTCCGGCACGATGTCGGGCTCTTAACATTTTTTTGGGAATCTGGTCTAACAAAAGAGCCCTCACCGCTGTTATACCCCTGCAAGAAGAAAAACAGACACTTAAGGATTAGAAGCAGAGTGTGAAAATTCAAAAAATGCGGGAGTGAAGTATATAGAATATTTTCATGATTATTGAAATTATTTGTATCTTTGCAAAGCAAACAGAGTACGCGCGTGCATATGCGCGGGGGAAATGAATAAAGAGTGAGAAAATAATTACATAATATTCCCAAATATAAAACCGACTTTCAAAAATGAGCAACATTGATGAAGTAAAGAAAGCCCGTCTGGCCGGTATCAAGGAAGATCTGGTTAAGTACGGCATCAAGGGTACTACTGAAGTAGTATATAACCCTTCTTATGAGGACCTCTACAAGGAAGAAACCATGCCCGGTCTTGAAGGCTTTGAGAAGGGTGTGGAAACTGAACTGGGCGCTGTGAACGTAATGACCGGCGTTTACACCGGCCGTTCTCCCAAGGACAAATTCATTGTACTGGATGAGAACTCAAAGGATAATGTGTGGTGGACCACTGAGGAATATAAGAACGATAACAAGCCCGCCACTCAGGAGGCATGGAATGCCGTTAAGACCCTGGCTGTGGATGAGCTCTCTAACAAGAAACTTTATGTAGTGGACGGCTTCTGCGGTGCCAACAAAGACACCCGCATGGCAGTGCGCTTCATCATGGAAGTGGCATGGCAGGCTCACTTTGTGACCAACATGTTCATCCGCCCCACCGCTGAGGAACTGAAGGACTTCACTCCTGACTTCCTGGTTTACAACGCATCTAAGGCTAAACTTACTAACTACAAGGAACTGGGCCTGAACAGCGAGACCGCTGTTGTGTTCAACACCACTTCTCGTGAGCAGGTTATCATCAACACCTGGTACGGCGGTGAAATGAAGAAGGGTATGTTCTCTATGATGAACTACTTCCTTCCCATGAAGGGTATTGCTTCAATGCACTGCTCCGCCAACACTGACCTTAACGGTGAGAACACCGCCATCTTCTTTGGTCTGTCTGGTACAGGTAAGACCACTCTTTCAACTGACCCCAAGCGTCTGCTGATTGGTGATGACGAGCACGGCTGGGATGACAACGGTGTTTTCAACTTTGAAGGCGGCTGCTACGCCAAGGTTATCAACCTGGATAAGGACAGCGAGCCCGATATCTACAACGCCATCACCCGTGACGCCCTCCTGGAGAACGTTACAGTGGATGAGAACGGCAAGATTGACTTTGCTGACAAGAGCGTTACAGAGAATACTCGTGTATCATATCCCATTGATCACATCAAGAACATTGTTAAGCCCATCTCTGCAGGTCCCGCTGCAAAGAATGTAATCTTCCTGAGCGCTGATGCCTTTGGAGTACTTCCTCCCGTATCTATCCTGACTCCTGACCAGACTCAGTATTACTTCCTGTCAGGCTTTACTGCAAAGCTGGCCGGTACTGAGCGCGGTATTACTGAGCCCACTCCCACATTCTCAGCATGTTTCGGCCAGGCATTCCTGGAACTGCACCCCACCAAGTATGCTGAAGAACTGGTTAAGCGTATGGAAAAGAGCGGCGCCAAGGCTTATCTTGTAAACACCGGCTGGAACGGTACCGGCAAGCGTATCTCCATCAAGGATACACGCGGTATCATTGATGCTATCCTTGACGGCGCCATCCTGAGCGCACCCACTAAGGAACTGCCCATCTTTGATTTCCAGATTCCTACAGAACTCCCCGGCGTAGATCCCAAGATTCTTGACCCCCGCGATACTTACGCTAATCCTGAAGAATGGGAAGTTAAGGCCCGTGACCTGGCTCAGCGTTTCATCAACAACTTCAAGAAGTACACTAACACTCCCGCCGGTAAGGCCCTGGTTGCCGCCGGTCCTCACGTTGACTGATACAGTCAGCGTCAGAGTGTAAGACACTCATAAATAATTAGGAGGCATGTCAGAGGTAAATCTGGCGTGCCTCTTTATTATGTCCATACGGTGCAGGGATAAAAGAGGGGTAGCGAGCAAAATCTTATATATTTTACGCCTGTGCCGTGAACCATAGAATTCTTCCGGCGTTATAAGTTTATACAGAATTATATGCATTAACTATTTTAAAACACGCGAAGATGAAGAAGCTTTTAGCAGCAGCCGCAGTTGTAATGGCATTGATTACCGGAGTAACCCAGGCTTACTCCCAGAAAGTGGAACTCCAGTTAGGTTACGGCGGTTATACACAGATGGACGCCAGCAACATGCATGACGGCTGGCATGGTGTTAATAATGCATGGGGTGCGGTTACTGCCGGCCTCAACTTCCGTGTTACTCCCAAACTGTGGATTGGACCTTCATACAGCTTCTCAAGTACCACCACTGAGGGCGGCCCCCACTGCAGCCATATAGCATACCACGTGATAATGCTTAACGGACGTTATCAGTATTTCCAGAACAGCATTGTTAAGCTATATGCACACATTGGCCTGGGTGCTGACATAAGCTATATGCAGCCTCGTGGTTTGGATAATTATTCAAAAGGATATTTCGCATTCCAGATTTCTCCGCTGGGCGCACAAGTGGACTTAAGCCGCAATGCAGCCATCTTTGGAGAACTGGGCTATGGCGCTCAGGGTCTGGTGCAGTTTGGCATGCGTTTTGGAATTTAAACCTGATAAAGTCTTAGCCTTATGAAAAAGATACTGAATTTTCTGCTGGCGGCTGCCCTTATTTGCGCAAGTGCCGTGTCAGCGCAGGCAAAAAGCAAGTACACACGCAGTACCGTAACCCTTCCTGTAAGCGCCCAGACGGTGCTGGACAGGAACTTCAAGGCTGACGTGAGCATGGTTAAGACTGATAAGGAGTTTGGCCGTGTGAAAGAATATGAAGTTATTCTGACTGACGGCACGGAGATAACCTTTGACCGCAGCGGAAACTGGAAGAGTGTGGAAACATCTGCCAAGAAGAATGTTCCTGACTTCTTTGTTCCTGACCTGGTTAAGAAATACGTCAAGCAGTATCATAAGGACGCCCGTCTGTGCGGAATAGAACGCAGCGGACGCGGTTATGAAGTTGAGCTTTCAAATGGCGTGGAAATGCACTTTGACCGTGACGGCAAGTTTATAAGATACGATGACTGAACACCATGTCCTGATGCACCCGTGTGTCTGCCTGATGTAACGGGAGATTGAACGGACGCTTAGGGAATGTAACCGATGACTTAGAAAAGAAAAATATACGTTGATAGACTGATGGAGATGTGAGGTCGTGCCATACCGTGATGGTATACGCGGCCTCCTTTCCTTTTGTGTACGCTGTACAGGCTCTAAGAAAGAATTATCAGCGGTGAAGCCGTCATGCGTGGCAGTGCGTATACCTGAACCGCGGCCTGCCGGGCAGTGATGCTTCCTGAACCATCACCCACGCTGATGCCGGCGGCAGTGAGGGCTGCTGTCACGGCTCCGGTGGCCAGCTCGGGTGTGTTGGCTTCCTCGCTAAGATGACAGAGCATTATGGTTTTAATGGCAGGCGTATAGATGCTGCTAAGGTATCGCGCGGTTTCCGTGTTATCCATGTGCCCGGTGGCTGAGATGATGCGTGCCTTGAGGTGTTCAGTGCGGTTTGACTGCATGAGCATGTGCAGGTCATAGTCAGCCTCTATCATGATGTGGGCGGCCTGCCTGAGGTAAAAGTCAGCCCGCGGAGTGATATACCCCGTGTCTGTGGCCACCACAAAATGCGTGCCTTCACGGATTATGCTGAAACCCACATTGTCACTGCCGTCATGACTCACCTCAAAGGCTGTTATTTCCATCTGTGCCACCTGAAAGGGTATTTCCTTGAAGATGGGAGTATGATAGTCAGTGATACGGCGTGAAATGGAATGACGGCGCAGAATGCCTTTGAGGGTACGGTTGGTGGCGTAAAGGCGCATGTGGCGGTTATAGCGGAGAATGTTATAGGCATAGCGCACGTGGTCCCCATGGTCATGAGTGAGTATAATGCCCTTTACATTCTCCATTTTTATGCCGCAGGCAGCCAGTGTGGTGGTGACGCGTTTACTGTCCACTCCGGCGTCAATCAGTATGCCGTCAGATGTGGTGCCTATGTAAGCGCAGTTCCCGCAGCTGCCACTGCCCAGAGAAATGAACTGGAGCTTCTCAGGGCGGCGGATGTCCTCAGGCCGCAGTGTAAGCTCAGGGATAATATCATTTTCTGCCTCAATCTCATCAGTTGCCGCTGCAGAAGGCCCGGAAACGGTAATGTCAGGTTCGGGGTCCGGCACCGGATTCGGTATGGGGAACGTATGAAAGGGCGTGTGGGAATGATGCTGCGGCGTGGTGTCAAAAGAGATGTCAACAGCGTCAAAAAGACCGGGCAAATCATCCAGTGCGCGGCTTATACGACGTGAACGGGGTGCTTTCTTGGCCATTGCTTGCTTGTGACTTATTGCTGACGGTTAAAGAGAAAAATGGACGGAACTTTCCCAATGACGTCAGGTGAGGCGCTGAGTTTCTTGAGCCACGCCTGAACAGGAAGTGTAACAATGCTCTCTGCCGGGCCCGTAATGTCAGAGGCCACGCACAGCATGGTGGAGGGTGAGAGTGTGCGGCACAGCGCTTGCATCAGGCGCGCGTTGCGGTACGGAGCCTCAATGAAAATCTGAGTCTGGCCACGGTGCTGCGCGGCGCGTTCCATCTCCTTGAGCGCCGCGGTGCGGGCGCCGGCTTCTATTGGAAGGTAACCGTGGAATGTGAAGCTCTGGCCGTTGAATCCGCTGGCCATGAGGGCCATGATAATACTGTTGGGACCCACCAGAGGTATGACTCGCAAACCATGACGCCGGGCGTGGTCAACCAGCAGGGCGCCCGGGTCAGCCACCGCCGGGCAACCGGCCTCGCTGAGAACGCCTATGTCATGACCGTGCAGCGCCGGGGTCAGCATGGCGGGGACATCACCTGGCGCGGTGTGCTCATTAAGCTCAGTGAAATGCAGCGCATCAATATCTATGTCATGGTGGGCGCGCCTCAGAAAACGGCGGGCGCTGCGGATGTTTTCCACCACAAAATATTTCACCTTCAGCAGCAGTTTCAGGTTAAGCTCAGGTAAAACATCTGTCACCGGCCCGTCACTCATGGGCACCGGAAAAAGGATAATGCTTCCCTGATGATTATTTTTGTCAGCAGTTGTTGTCATGGTATATCAGTACAAAGGTACGAAAAAAAATTAAATCGTGCCACAGAAATGCGGCCACCGGAAAACAAAGCGGATATTTATTTGCAAGGGCAGGTTCAACTGGCAAGTGCAAAAATAGCGATTTGTTTGAAGAACTCAGTCT
>CAMWLS010000044.1 GCA_947175205.1 uncultured Porphyromonadaceae bacterium
GGTTTGCGGGCGGATTAGAGGGCGGGTTTGAGGGCGAGTTTGAGGGCGTGTTTTAGCGGGGGATGCTTCTTATGCTTCTTATGCTTCCTATGCATCATATATTATTTGCGGGCATAAGCCGCATATGACGCATATGACGCATAAGACGCATAAGACGGCATAAGAAGCATCCCCCCCAAAAAAACCAGCGGCAACTGTCAGGGAACTGACGGCTGCCGCTGTTTTTATGGAGAGGGGTGGGTTAAATCAGATACAGGTTTGCGAGGGAGTCTTGGGCCAGGGTGAGGAGCTGGGAGTAAACGCAGCTTACCAGTCCTAAGAGGATGATGCCGGCCACGGTGATGATGAGACCCAGGCGCTCTGTGCAGCTGCTGCGGAAAGCGAGGATGACGGGGGTCTCTTCTGAGATGTACATGGCCTTGACCACCAGCAGGTAATAATACAGGGAGATGATGGTGTTTATCAGGGCTATGAGCACCAGGACGTAGATGGCCACTGACCCCTGGTTTATGGCAGCGGTAAAGATGAAGAACTTGCTGAAGAATCCGGCAAAGGGCGGGATTCCGGCCAGTGAGAACATGGCCAGCATCATGGTGAAGGCCAGGCGGGGATTGGTGTGGCGCAGGCCGCGGTAGTCATCCATGCTCACGCAGCCGGTGGCGTTCTCTATGGCTCCTATGACACCAAAGGCGGCAAGGTTGCTGAAGATGTACACCAGGATGTAGTAAATCATGGCGGCGGTGCCCATATAGTTGTGGGCTATGATGCCCAGCATGATGTAGCCGGCCTGTGAGACAGAGGAGAATGCCAGGAAGCGCTTCATGTTGCGCTGGCGCATGGCAAAGAGGTTACCCACGGTGATGGTGAGGATGATAAGGGCGTAAAGCATCCACTCCCAGATGGCGGAGTAGAGGGTGCCGAATACCTGTGTCATCACCACCAGGAAGGCGAAGGCTGTTGCGCCCTTGGAGATAACACTCAGGTAAGAGGTTACGCTGGTGGGCGCTCCCTGGTAAACATCGGCTGTCCAGAGGTGGAAGGGCACCAGTGAGAGCTTGAAGCCTATGCCGGCCATGCAGAAGGCCACGGCCATTACCAGCATGAGGCTGCGCTGATGTGCAAGGCTGAAGTAGATGCCGTCAAAGAAGAGGGTACCGGAGCAGGCGTAGACAAATGAGATGCCCAGCATGAAGACGGCAGATGAGAAGACGGCGGTGAGGATGTACTTGACGGCGGCTTCGTGGCTCTCGTAGCGGTTCTTGTCCAGGGCCACCATGGCTGCCAGAGGCAGGGAGGCGCTTTCAAGGCCGATGACAAAGAGCAGGAAGTTACGCGCTGAAATCATGAGGTACATGCCAAAGAGGGTCACCAGCAGGAGCTCATAGAACTCGCCGCGGCGCATGGTCATGAACTCGCCGTTGGCCCAGCGTATGCTTTGGAGGAGCACTATCACCACGCCCACGTTCAGGACGTTCTTGATGGCGTTTATGATGGCGCTTGTCTCATACATGCCGCCGAAAGCGGTGAAGACCGCTCCGGGGGTGTCACAGCAGCAGCTGCAGAAGCCGCACACCGTCAGTGCCAGCATAAGCACGGTGGTCACCACCGGCAGCGCACCCAGGGTGCGGCGCGGCATGAAGGTGTCATAAAGAAAGACTAACAGGAATACGATGAGCAGTCCTATTTCCTGCTTCATTACCAGGAATTGTGAGTAATCCAGTGTAATATCCATGAGAGTAATACTATTAATCTTTTAGCGCAGGCCCAGGACGGTGAAAATCTCAGGGCTGAAAGTGAAGTTAATCAGATTGTTGAAGAAGTTGGGGAAGCAGCCAATGCCTGCCACGCAGACAATGAGCATGGCGGTGCTGAGGCGTTCCCACCAGGTTGCGTCAGTTAGTGCCAGGTGGTGCTCATCATAAACGGGACCCAGCAGGAGCTTGCCCACCACGCGGAGGATGTAAACCGCTGTGATGACAATGGAGCAGCATGCCAGGATGGTGAAAGTGAGGCGGAGGGCACCGTGACCGGCCAGGAGGTCAGTCATACCGCTCTGGAATGAGCCCACAAAGATGGTCATCTCAGCCACGAAGCCAGAGAGGCCGGGCAGACCCAATGAGGCAAAACCGGCTATCATGTAGCATACGGCCAGATAAGGAAGAATCTTCATCATGCCGCCCATCTCGCGGATGTCGCGGGTGTGGGTGCGGCCGTAAATCATACCTATCAGTGCAAAGAAAAGGGCTGTCATCAGACCGTGTGAGAGCATCTGCATTATGGCACCTGTCATGGCGGTGGTGTTCAGCATGAGGATGGCAAAGAGCACCAGACCGCAGTGTGACACCGAGGAGTAAGCGTTAATGTACTTGAGGTCAGTCTGCACGCAGGCGCTGAAGGCACCGTAAACCACGGAGATACCTGTGAGGATAAGGAAAATCCAAGCCAGGTCATTGGCGGCCTGAGGCATGAGGTAAATGGCCACGCGGAAGCAGCCGTAACCGCCCAGCTTCATGAGCACGCCCGCGTGAAGCATGGAAACGGCGGTGGGCGCTGAGGCGTGACCGTCTGGTGACCATGTGTGGAAGGGGAACATGGCGCCAAGCACTCCGAAGCCCACAAAGGTCATGGGGAAGAGGAAGTACTGCCAGTTCTTGTCAATATTGGCATTGGCGGCAATCTCCAGGATGTTCCATGTCAGGGGCTGACCGGCGGGGGCGCTGTGATAGTAGATACCTATGAGACCCAGCATCAGGAAGGCGGAGCCGCCCATGAGCATAAGCGTGAGCTTCATGGCTGAATAATTCTTCTTGCCTGAGCCCCAGACACCAATGAGGAGATACATGGGGATGAGGGCAACTTCATAAAACATGAACATGGTGAACAGGTCTATGGAGATGAAGAAGCCAAACACACCGGTGCTCAGCAGGATGAGCCAGAGGAAGAAAGCCTTGGGCTCCTTGATTTCCCAGGAGGCAAAGGAGCCGGCCAGGACAATGACGGATGACAGCAGCAGCATGGCCACTGAGATGCCGTCAACGCCCACGGAGAGGTTAATGTTCAGGGGTGCGAACCACGCCCATGAGCCCAGGAAAAGCATGGGAGCGTCACTGGCGGCGCGCAGGTGAAGGTATTCCACCACCAGCCATACTGACAGGGCTGTCAGTGCCAGAGAACCTGTGACTGCCACAGCGCGTATCTGGCGGATATTGCTGCACAGTGCCAGCAGTCCCAGCATCACCAGCGGGATTACCACAAAGTATATGAGAGGGTTTGAAAACATTGCTGAATGTGTTTAAACTGTGTTTACGATTGGTATACGGTTAATCCTTTTATCATCAGATGAGGCAGAGGATGGTGATAACACCCAGTGCCAGGGCACCCATGAGGTAAATCCATACATACTGCTGTATCTGGCCGCTCTGGAGGGGCTTGATTTCGTCACTGGCGCGGTTAGCCAGGGTGGCGAAGGAGTCCATGGTGCCATCAATGATGTGGCGGTCAAACCAGGCTATGGGGCGGCAGATGCCGTTGAAGATGATACGGTGGGTTATGAAGATGTAAAGCTCATCCCAGTAGAAGCGGTGGTAGCACCAGTCCCACAGACGCGGCATGGCGGCGCGGAAACGTGCCGGCAGGCTGTTCTCGCGGGCATACATGCGGGTGGCAAGGGCAATGGCCAGCAGGGCAATCACCACGGATGACACGGCAATGACGGGGTCAAGGTGAATGTCATAAGGCATGCGGTTCCAGGTGACGAAATGTCCGAAGGGGATGAAGCCGGCCACGCAGCTGACAGCCGCCAGGAACACCAGAGGCACATTCATGCACCAGGGTGAGTCATGGGGTGTGTGATGGCCGTAGTCAGGATTATTCCACCAGAAGATAAGATAGTAGAGGCGGAACATATAGAATGCGGTCAGGGCAGCCACAACGGTCATCCAGATTCCCACGTAGGGGCTCCAGGCGTAAGCGGCGGAAAGAATCTCGTCCTTACTGAAGAAGCCTGAGAAGGGAGGAATACCGGCAATGGCAAGACAGCCTATGAGGAATGTCCAGTGGGTGATGGGCATGTACTTGCGCAGGCCACCCATAGCGGTGTAGTCATTGCTGTGAACGGCATGTATCAGGGCGCCGGCGCCAAGGAACAGGAGGGCCTTGAACATGGCGTGAGTGAACATGTGGAACAGAGAGGCCATGTAACCCAGGCCGTGATGGCAGACCTCACCGTTGCCTGAGGATGCCACGCCCAGAGACACCATCATGAAGGCAATCTGAGAGATGGTGGAGAAGGCCAGGACACGCTTGATGTCAATCTGCGTGCAGGCCACCATGGCGGCGTAGAAGGCTGTCAGGGCACCCACAACCACTATAATGGTGGTGGCTGAGCCCTCCAGGATGTAAACGGGGAACATGCGTGCCACCAGGAACACACCGGCCACAACCATGGTGGCGGCGTGGATGAGAGCTGACACGGGTGTGGGACCTTCCATGGCGTCCGGCAGCCAGATGTGCAGCGGAAGCATGGCTGACTTACCCATACCGCCCATGAATATGAGCACCAGGGCCCAGGTGAGCACTGAGGCTCCCATGAAGGTGGCACCGCCGGTGGAGGCCAGAACCCATGAGGAGTCAGTGGTGAGACGGATGAAGTCAAAGGTCTGTGAGTAATATGACAGCACCAGGATGCCAATGAGGAAGCCGAGGTCAGCAAAACGGGTGACAATGAAGGCTTTCTTGGAGGCGGATACGGCGCTGTGCTTGGTATAGAAGAAACCAATCAGCAGGTAAGAGGAAGCACCCACAAGCTCCCAGAAGATGTACATCTGGAAGATGTTTGTGGCCACCACCAGACCCAGCATAGAGAAGCTGAACAGCGACAGGAAAGCGTAATAGCGCTGAAAGCCGCGTTCTCCCTCCATGTACCCTAATGAATAAAGGTGTACCATGAAGGAGATGGTGGTTATTACCACCAGCATCAGCGCGGATATGGGATCCAGCAGGAAGCCCAGGCTGATGACCAGGTCAGGGGTGAAGGCCAGCCAGGTGAGGTTGAAGACCACGTGCTGCAGACGCTCGCCGGTGGCGCTGACAAACTCCGGATTCTGGCTGAAGAAATACGTAAAAGCGGTGATGTAAGACAGCGTGGCTGTGGTACCCATTCCCAGGATGCCCAGCCAGGCGGCCGCCTTATGGCTCATTTTGACGCCTGCCAGTCCCAGAAGGAGGAACATGAACAGCGGCAGAGCCAGGATAATGATAGGTAAAGTAGCATCCATAGGGCTTAAAATTTCATTTCGTTAAGACCGGTGACGTCAACATTTCCCTTGCTGCGGAAAAGATTGACAATAATAGCTATGGCCACCGCTGTCTCCGCAGCTGCAATGCCTATGGCAAAGAGGGTGAAGTACATACCCTCCATGCTGCCGGGGAAGAGGAAGCGGTTGAAGATGACAAAATTCATGTCCACACCGTTAAGCATGAGCTCCAGCGAGATGAGCATGGCTATCATGTTCTTGCGTGTGATGAAGCCGTACACTCCCGCACAAAACATGAACAGTGCCGGAAGGAGATAATATAATGCTGTTATTTCCATGATTCAGAACGTATTAACGGCGACGGCCAATGACCACGGCGCCAATGATACATGCCAGCAGCAGCACGCTGACGGCCTCAAAGGGGAGCAGCAGACCGCCTGCATCAGAGCTGAGCAGACGCGCACCTATGAGTTTCATATCAGGGTTAGACATTTGCGGGAGGCCCGCCATAAGCGCTGAACGGCTGCACAGCGACCATCCGCAGACAATGGCTGTGGCCACTGCCGCCACCAGGCCGGTGCGACGTGAGCGCGATGTAAGTTTCTCTGAGTCATGCCCGGGGCGGCTGGTGAGCAAGATGGCGAACACAAAGAGCACCACTATACCTCCGGCGTAAACCGCAATCTGCACACCGCCAAGGAATTCATAATCGAGCATGAAATAAATGGCGGCGGTGGCAAAGAGGGTGAACAGCAGATATGTGGCGGAGCGCAAAATCTTGCGGGTGGTTACAGCCAGTACCGAACAGATGACAATGGTCAGTGCAACCACTGCATACATAATGATACTTCCTACTGATTCCATATAATATAGACTTTATTTTTCAGTGTTATTATTAGCCTTGGCGGCCTTGAGTGCGGCAGCCTTGGCAAGGGCGGCGCGGATTTTGGCTTCCTTTTCAGGGTCACCCTTGGCAGCGGCAAGAGCCTTGGCCTCAGGAGAGCCGGGGGCAAACTCAGGGGCGGCCTGTTCTGCGGGCTTTTCGGGGACAGCAGCGGGAGCGGCCTTGTCAGCAGCGGGAGCGGCACCGGCCTTGGCGGCCTTCAGAGCGGCAGCCTTGGCAAGGGCGGCGCGAATTTTGGCTTCCTTCTCGGGGTCACCCTTGGCAGCGGCAAGCGCCTTGGCCTCAGGAGAGCCGGGAACGGGCTCTGCGGCAGCTGGAGCCACAGCGGGGGTAGCACCGGCGGCAGCGGCTTTCTTGGCCTCGACGGCAGCCTTGGCAGCAGCTATCTTGGCAGCCTTTTCAGCGGCAATCTTAGCTTTCTGCTCCTCTGTGAGTTCCGGTTCCGGAGGCTCAGGAAGATAATTAAGCTGCTTAATAAGCTTGGAGCGTGTGAAAACGCTCTGCTCAAAGTCATTGCTGAACTCCAGAGCATCAGTGGGACAGTTGATGACACAGAGATTGCAGAATGTGCAAGCTCCGAGGTCATAAATATACTTGTCCAATTTCTTTTTCTTGGTGCCTGCGGGGGTGTCCACCATTCTGGTTTCCAGGGTGATGGTACCATTGGGGCACACGCGCTCACAGGTGCCGCAGGCTATGCAACGGTGTTTGCCGTCAACATAAATCAGCTGCAGTATGGCGCGGAAACGTTCAGGCACGTGGTAAGTCTGGCGGTTCTCGGGGTATTTTTCCGTGATCTTGGGAGTAACGAACTCCTTACCGGTCACAGACATACCTTTCACAAGACTTGCCAGTCCGCTGCCTAATGATGAAAAATAGTCTTTTACACTTCCCATTTGCTAAGAGCGTGTTTCTATTATTGGTTTTGTTATTATTATTCTCTATCAGTCTCTGGCCTGGCCACCCACAATGTCCAGCAGCTCAGTGGTTATGCTCTGCTGGCGCAGCTTGTTAAACTCAAGCTGGAGGCTTTCCAGTAATTTCTTTGCGTTATCACTTGCGCTCTGCATGGCCATGACGCGCGCAGCTTGCTCTGAGGCACGGTTCTGCCCGAAAATCTCCTGCATCATGGAGAGCATAAACATGGGGATGACAGCGGCAAAAACATCCTGCGCGGAGGGTTCAAACAGGTAAGGACGTCCTGTGGCCTGTTCAGCACCGGCGGCGAGGGCTGAGGGTTCAAGGGGCATGAGACGGTCACACTGCGGGCGCTGGCGGCCGGCACTGAAGTAGTGCATATATGCCACCTGAACACAGTCTGTGTCACCACTGATGAATTTGTCCTTCAGTGCGTCAGTAAAGGTCTTAACTGCCTCTCCCTCTGCCTTGCTGTTTACCATATCAGAGGCGGTGTCAAGGCTGACACGGCTGTCCTGGATGCGTCTGAGCGCCTTTGCCATTTTCTTTCCCACCGGGATAAGAGTGACAGCAGTCAGCTCAGGCTGGCTGTCAAAGAGCCCGTTAAGGTATTCCTGGACGTATTTGGCCAAATTCACATTGTATGCGCCGCACAGGCCGTCGTCACTGCCAAGGGCCACCACTGTGAGATGCCTTACCTGACGGGCCTCAATCAGCGGAGAGGTAAAAACGGTATCAGCAGTCAGGAGGTTAGCTATAATGGACTGAATCTGATTGCGGAACGGCACCAGACGCTTGAGCGCACCCTCAGCCTTATGCATCTTGGCTGAAGATATCATCTTCATGGCGCCGGTGATCTTCTCAGAAGAGGCCACGGAGCCAATGCGTCCTTTAAGTTCTTTTAATGTAGCCATTTACGTTTAAGGGGCTATGTGTTTTGCCTGTTTATAAATTAATGCTCACGCCTGGGGTGCGTCACTCTCAGAACTGACCGGCAACCTCAGCGGCGGCTTTCTTTAACTTATCTGTAACGTCATCAGTGAGCTTGCCTTCCTTGATGACATCCAGCACGTCAGCGCGATGACGTACATTGAGGAGCTGCAGGAACTGTTTTTCAAATTCAGCAACCTTGTCCATAGGCACGTTTTCAAGGAGACCGTTCACACCGCAGAAGATAATGGCCACCTGGTCTTCAACAGCCATGGGGTGATACTGGGGCTGGATAAGCAGGCGCTCGTTCTTACGGCCTTTGTCTATCACACGCGCGGTCACGGGGTCAATGTCACCGCCGAACTTGGTGAAGCTCTCCAGTTCACGGAACTGCGCCTGGTCAATCTTTAGTGTACCGGCCACTTTCTTCATGGACTTTATCTGGGCGTTACCACCCACACGTGACACGGAGATACCCACGTTGATAGCGGGGCGGATACCACGGTTAAAGAGAGCTGTTTCAAGGAATATCTGACCGTCAGTGATGGAAATCACATTGGTGGGAATATATGCTGACACGTCACCGGCCTGAGTCTCGATAATGGGGAGGGCTGTCAGTGAGCCACCACCCTTCACCATGGGCTTCAGAGCCTCAGGAAGGTCATTCATGTTAGCGGCCACTTCCTGATTGTCAATAATCTTGGCGGCACGCTCCAGCAGACGTGAATGGAGGTAGAAAATATCACCGGGATATGCCTCACGGCCTGAGGGACGCTTCAGAATAAGAGAAACCTCACGGTATGCCACGGCCTGCTTTGAAAGGTCATCATATACAATGAGGGCATCGCGGCCGGTGTCGCGGAAGTACTCGCCAATGGCCACACCGGCAAAAGGTGAGTAGTAACGCATTGAGGCAGAGTCAGAAGCCGTTGCAGCCACCACAACGGTGTAATCAAGGGCACCGTGCTTGCGGAGGGTCTCCACAATGGCAGCCACAGAGGATGCCTTCTGGCCTATGGCCACATATATACAGTACACCGGTTTGCCGGCATCGTAATTCATTTTCTGGTTAATGATGGCGTCAATGGCAATGGCGGTCTTACCAATCTGACGGTCACCGATTATAAGCTCACGCTGACCGCGGCCAATGGGCACCATGGAATCCACAGCCTTAATACCGGTCTGCAGGGGCTGGTTTACAGGCTGACGGTAAATTACGCCCGGGGCCTTACGCTCCAGCGGCAGGTGAATGAGCTCACCTGTAATGGCACCCTTGCCGTCAATGGGCTGGCCCAATACATTTATGACACGGCCCAGCAGGCCCTCACCCACGGGAATAGAAGCTATCTCGCCGGTGCGGCGGACGGTCATGTTTTCTGTAACCTTGTTTACGTTATCCAGCAGGATGACACCTACATTGCTTTCTTCAAGGTTCAGGGCCACGCCCTTTACGCCGTTTTCAAATTCTACCAGCTCGTTTGCACACACATTGTCCAGACCGTAGACGTGTGCCACACCGTCACCCACTTCCAGTACGGTGCCCACTTCTTCAAATGAGACCTTGGTGTTGACGTTTTCAAGCTGCTGCTTTAATACTTCTGAAATCTCGCCGGGGTTAATCATAATGATTTTTCAGCTATAAGAGGTGTAAGGTAATATACTAATAAAATTTAGCTCTGACGTTGCGCTTTACGCTGATTATCTGAGCAATGACTGTCTCAAGAGTTTAAGTTCGTTTTTCACAGAGGCATCCAGCCGCTCATTATCCACATTGACCACAAAACCGCCTATCAGGTCCGGGTCAACGCGCTGTTCATACTGAATGGTCTTGGCCTTCACATGTTTTTCCACCAGTTGCTTCAGCCGCTTTATCTGCTCATCTGGCAGGTTACCGGCAGTGACAATCTCCACGCGCCGGATATCTTTCTTGCGGCGATACAGGTCACAGTAAGCACGCGCAATATCACGCGCCATGTCCATGCGCCTGTTCTGAATCAGTAACTTCAGAAAATCTTTAAAAGTGACGTCTGCCACCGTAGCTGCCGCCGCTGTGGTAAGAAGCTGTTCCTTATCAGAGGCGTTCACAAAAGGATTAGCCAGCATCTTTTGCAGCTCAGGGTTCGTGCGGAAAGCATCCTCCATGCGTGTGCACAGGGCATATATCTCCTTCTCTTGGCCGCGTTCCTGAGCTACCTCATATAGTGCCTTGGCATAACGGGCAGGTATCAATCCTGAATTCATTTCCTGTTACTGTAAGTCGTTAATTTAATTAATGAGGTGATGCATTAAGTTATTTCTGCTCCATGTCATCCAGCAGTGAGTTCACCAGCTGTGACTGTTTCTTGTCATCAGCAAGCTGGTTTTTAACCACTTTACCGGCTATCTGAAGTGCAAACTCGCTCACCTGATTGCGGAACTGGTGTTCAGCTTCTTTCTGCTGCTGGGCAATCTGTGTCTTGGCAGCGTCCATCACTTTCTGAGCCTCAACCTGCGCCGCGCTGCGGGCTTCCTCAATTATCTGAGTTTTCATGCGGTCAGCCTCACGGAGCATATCAGCCTGCTGCTTGCGGCCTTCCGCCAGAAGGTTATCAGCCTTAGCCTGGGCATTTTTCAGCTGTTCCTGAGCATCACGGGCATATTCAACACCCTTGTCTATCAGATCAGCCCGGCTGTCGACAGACTTCAGTATCACCGGCCACGCAAACTTCCACAGCACAAAAAACAGCACTGCAAAAGCGATAAACATCCAAAATACTAAGCCAAAATCCGGCGTAAATAAATCCATTAAAATACGGTTTATGAAACTGTGAAAAAAGTAATGAAACACGTGCCCTGTACGAGGAGGGCTCAGCGCTGAGACACAGCTATATTATTCTCGCGGAAGAGCGAGACGCCGCTGCGGCGTCCCTCTCATCCACGGGTAATATTATACGAACAGTGCCAGAACGCAGACAATCACGGCGAACAGTGCCACACCTTCCACAAGGGCGGCAATCACAATCATGCTGCTTCGGATGTCACCGGCAGCCTCAGGCTGGCGAGCTATGGCTTCCATAGCGGCTGCACCAATCTTACCGATACCGATACCTGCGCCGATGGCAGCGATGGCTGCACCAAGGCTGGCGCCTAAACCTGTTACTGAAAGTTCTGCTAAGAGTCCTAACATAATCTTGAGTTTTAATGCTTTAAAAAGAGGTTATAATTTCAAATAATATTTTATGCTTTTGCGGGGGCAGGAGCTGCCTTGGCTCCTCCCTGTGTGCGGTCAACCGCTTCCTTGTGCTCCTTCTCATGTTCCTCATGATGCTGGGCCAGGCCTATGAAGATGGTACTCAGCATGGTGAACACATATGCCTGGATGAAACTCACAAGAACATCTATAAGCAGCATGAAGATGGAGAATGCAACGGAAACTACAGTGGTAGCGCTTCCGGCAACCATATTCATGGAAGCGAAGATAAATATAAGGAGCGTGAGTACAATCACTATCATATGGCCGCCCATCATGTTTGCAAACAGACGCACTGTCAGTGCCGCCGGTTTTGTAAACATACCAAATATTTCAATCATGGGCATAATGGGCAGCGGGAACTTAAGCCAAAGTGGAACATCCGGCCAGAAAATCTCTTTCCAGTAGCCTCTGGTTCCCCAGATGTTGGTGACAAGGAATGTCAGCACTGCCAGCACCAGTGTTACCGCAATATTACCGGTAAGGTTGGCACCACCGGGGAACACCACTATCAGACCCAGCAGGTTCATGAAGAGTATGAAGAAGAATACTGCCAGCAGGTAAGGAGCAAATCTGCGCGCATCCTTTCCAAGAGTGGCTTTTATTACTCCGTCATAAATAAACGTAACCAGTATCTCAATCAGGCCCAGGCCCTTGCGGGGAGCCTTGTACGGGTGATTCTTATGAAAACGTGCCAGCCAGAACATGAGTCCGCAAACCAGAATTACGGCAATCAAAATGGCACATACATTCTTGGTTATGGATATATCCCAGGGCTTGTATTCCTTTCCGTCAATAATCTGAACCACTATTCCGTGGTAAGGGCTATCCTTGGGAGCGATACGGAACTCAGCGTTTCCATCGCGGTAAGTACCACCGTCAGTGACATGCGCTGAGGAGAATACATGCAGTCCGCTTTCCTTGTCAAAGACTATCACCGGAAGCGGAATGCGCTTATGGTGGTTAAACGGAACTTCCCAGCCATAGCCATCGCCCAAATGCTCAAAGATAATATCCTTGGGGCTTATCTTACCGCTGTCTCCGTCATGTCCGGAGGCGTGAACCCGGCATGGCATTACCGCGGCAAGGGCAAGAAATAATATGTATAACAGTTTTTTCATTTACTGAAAAGTCTTTTCCTTAATCTTTGACATTAATACAGGCAGACGGACACAACATTATTATCCACATCCACCACTCCACCGCTGATTGTATATGAGTTGAGCTTGTCATCTTCAGTAGTAAATGTTATTTTACCTGCGGTGAGTGTTGACACAAGAGCGGCATGATGGTTCAGGACTGTAAACTGCCCCATGGTACCCGGCAGAGTCACTGACTTCGCCGTCCCTTCATAAACCACTTCATTTGCAGATATAATCTTCAGTGTCATGCGCTTGGTTTATTAATGCTGTGTAACGCTGTATTATTTTACTTCAGCAAGAAGTTTCTTACCTTTTTCTATTGCCTCATCAATGGTACCCACGTTCAGGAAGGCCTGTTCAGGATACTGATCCACCTCGCCGGCCAGAATCATCTTGAAGCCGCGGATGGTCTCGCTCAGAGGTACCAGTACACCGGGCAGACCCGTGAACTGCTCTGCCACATGGAAAGGCTGTGAGAGGAAACGCTGGGCGCGGCGTGCTCGTGCCACCACCAGTTTATCCTCATCAGAGAGTTCATCCACACCCAGGATGGCTATGATGTCCTGAAGCTCATTATACTTCTGCAGAAGCTGTTTAACGCCCTGAGCAGTGTTATAATGGTCTTCGCCTATGATATTGGGGTCAAGAATTCGTGAGGTTGATTCCAGGGGGTCCACTGCCGGATAAATACCCAGCTCAGCAATCTTACGTGACAGCACCGTGGTGGCGTCAAGGAAGCTGAATGTTGTGGCCGGAGCGGGGTCAGTCAAGTCATCAGCAGGCACATAGATTGCCTGTACTGAAGTGATGGAGCCATTCTTGGTAGAGGTGATTCGCTCCTGCAGGGCACCCATTTCAGACGCAAGTGTAGGCTGATAACCCACTGCAGAGGGCATACGGCCCAGCAGTGCAGACACTTCAGAACCGGCCTGTGTGAAACGGAAGATGTTATCTATAAACAGAAGCACGTCCTTACCTCCGGCGCCACCGTCACGGAACTGCTCAGCCACAGTAAGCCCGGAAAGAGCCACACGCAGTCGTGCACCCGGCGGTTCATTCATCTGACCAAACACCAGAGTGGCCTGAGACTGGCTGAGCTCCTTAGCATCAACATCAGCAAGGTTCCACTCTCCGCGCTCCATACCTTCCTTAAACTTATCACCATATCGCATAACACCGCTCTCTATCATTTCTCTGAGCAGGTCATTACCTTCACGGGTACGTTCACCCACACCGGTAAAGACAGAGAATCCGTCATGGCCCTTGGCAATATTGTTAATAAGTTCCATGATAAGCACTGTCTTTCCCACACCGGCACCACCGAAGAGACCGATTTTACCGCCCTTGCTATAAGGTTCCAGAAGGTCAATCACCTTAATACCGGTGGTAAGAATTTCAGTACCAATGGTAAGGTCCTCAAAAGCCGGAGCCGGCTGGTGTATTGGGCGCAGATTATCACGGTCCAGAGGCTGGAGTTTATCTATGGCCTCACCCAGCACATTCAGAAGGCGGCCTTTTACCTGATCTCCTGTGGGTACTGCTATGGGCCGTTCCAGATTCTGTACCTGCATGCCGCGACGCAGACCGTCAGTACTTTCCATGGCCACACAGCGCACTGTATCCTCACCTATGTGCTGTTCCACTTCCAGAATGGTATCACTGCCGTCAGGACGGGCTATCTTAAGAGCCGTATAAATGGGCGGTACAATGGTATCGCCTTCAAACATGACGTCTACCACCGGTCCTATCACCTGAACTATTTTGCCAAAATTGTCGCTCATTGTTTTGAGGTATGGTGTTGAATTAAAAGATTAAAGAGTAAAGCCGCACACTATGATGCATACCATAAGTGCAAGATTGAATAGATTTATGGGCAGAAGGTATTTCCACTCCAGTGTCAGAAGCTGGTCAATACGCAGACGGGGGAAGGTCCACTTGAACCAGATGATGATGAAGGACAGCACAAAAGCTTTGCCCAGGAACCACAAAGTACCGGGGATATAATCCATAATGTGGTTAAAACCTTCCCAACCGGGGATATGGAAAGGCATCCATCCGCCCAGGAACAGCAGCGATGCAACGCCCGCCACTATGAAAAGGTTAAGATATTCAGCAAGATAGAAGAAGCCGAAATGTATACCGGAATATTCCGTGTGATAACCGGCGGTAAGCTCACTTTCAGCCTCAGGGAGGTCAAACGGACCGCGGTTAGTTTCAGCGGTTCCGGCCACCAGATATATGCAGAACGCTATGAAAGCGGGGATATGGCCCTTAAAGATAAACCAGAGGTCACTCTGGGCATCAACAATTCCGCCCACTGACATGGTGCCGGCAAGGCAAATCATGGTGAGCACTGACAGACCGATTGACAGCTCATAGCTTACCATCTGGGCTCCTGAACGCATGGAGCCAATCAGTGTAAACTTATTGTTAGATGACCAACCTGCAAGAAGAATACCCAGCACACCTATGGATGACACGGCCACCAGGAAGAAAATTCCTATATTGAAATCTATAATCTGCAGTCCGTTACCCCAGGGCAAAACGGCAAATGACAGCATAGAAGCTATAATTACCAGATATGGAGCAAGGGCAAAAAGAAATTTATCTATATTCTTAAGGTGAATAAGTTCCTTGGTAAGGATCTTGAACATATCAGCCACTGACTGAAGCAGTCCCAGCGGCCCCACACGGTTGGGGCCAAGGCGGCACTGGAATGCAGCACATATTTTGCGCTCATAATAGATGTAAAACAGTGCCAGCACAGAGTAAACCAGCAGCAGGAGCACGCCTATGAGAACACACTCCACTGTCACTGTGAGCCAGGGGGCTAAAAAAGAACTCAGAAACTGGTGAATTCCGTCAGTTATTCCTGAAAGATTATACATACGGTTCTGTAATATTATTATTTACGCGGATTAAAAGAGGTTCCGCAGACATTCATTTTTTGGTTCTTTTTCTTATTATCTGTCCATGTCAGGCACAATGTAATCCAGAGAGCCGCCAATGGTGATAAGGTCAGCTATTTTCTGACCGCGGGTGATATGATCCACAACGCCGGCCAGAGGCAGACACGGGGGAGCAAGTTTCAGGCGGTAGGGCTTAGTGCTACCGTCACTTTCAAGATAAACGCCGAATGCACCGCGGCAACCTTCCACAATCTCAAACCAGCTTCCCACAGGGAGTTTGAGGGCTTTGGGAACTTTCACACAGCACTCGCCTTCAGGAATATTATCCACCAGCTGCTCAAGTATGTGTGCTGACTGTTTGATTTCTTCCAGACGTACCTTGAAACGTGCCATGGAGTCACCCTCTGTTGCTGTAATCTGTTCAAAGTCAAGCTCAGGATAAATGCTGTAAGGTCTGATTTTTCGCATATCGCAAGCCCAGCCCGAGGCACGTCCTGAAGGACCGGTGATGGAATATGAGATGGCGTCTTCACGGCTCAGATAACCTATGCCGGTCATACGACCCTTGGCTATTACATTGCCCGTAAATATCTTGTTATATTCCTTGAGGTTTGCGGGAATCACTTCCAGCAGAGCCTTGACATCCTCCACAAAGTCAGGAGCAAGGTCCTGCATCACACCGCCTATGCAGTCATAGTTAAATGTCATGCGGGCACCACAGGTCTTTTCCATGATATCCAGAATCTGCTCACGCACACGCAGAGTATAGAACAGCATGGTGGTGGCACCCAGGTCCATACAGTAAGTACCAATGAAAAGACAGTGTGAGGCTATACGTGACAGCTCATCCATCATCACGCGGATAACCTGTGCACGGCGGGAGATTTCTATACCGGCAGCCTTTTCTATAATCATACACAGACCATGGTGGTAGTTATGGGCTGAGAAATAGTCCATGCGGTCCATATAGTGCAGAGTCTGCTGATAAGTAAGCTCCTCACACAGTTTTTCTATACCGCGGTGGATGTAACCCATATAAACATCAATCTTCTGTATGGTCTCACCGTCAATGGCTGTACGGAAGCGGAGCACACCGTGTGTGGCAGGGTGCTGCGGTCCTATGTTTACAACAAACTGCTCAGGAGTGAATATCTCGCGGGTTGTTTCCACTATTTTGCCGTCAGGCAGCTGCTCCCATACGTGTGTATCATCAGTCTGACGTTCATTTTCCACTGATACCGGATTAAGCTCCGGAGCCTGGTCATAATCTTTACGCAGGGGGTAACCTACCCAGTCAACATTAAGGAATAGACGGCGCATATCCGGGTTACCGATGAATATGATACCAAAGAAGTCATATACCTCGCGTTCAAAAAGAGTAGCCACAGCCCAGAGATCAGCCACGCTGTGGAGCATGGGTTTCTCGCGGTCCGTGGTGGATGTGCGCATAGCCACAACCTGGTTAGTGACTGATGACATCAGGTAATAAATACATCCCAGACTGTCTTTCCAGTCCATGCCCACTATGGTCACCAGATAATCCATGGGAGCGTCAGTGTCATAGCGGAGCATTTTAGCTAACTCCGTCAGCTGTGAAGCCGGCACGGTAATAGTAAGGATACCATCTGTGGTAAATGTAGCCTCCGGGAAACGCGCCGTAACTTTCTCCTGAATTGTTGCCATATATATAATATGTATCTTTAAGATGCGTGAAAAAATTATTTGGCTGCTTCAGCCATGGGGTGCTGTGCAAGGAACTCTTCCTGCTTAAGCTTACGGTTTACGCCACCGAAGAAGCGCTCCACCTTCACTTTACGCGAAAGCTGCATAATGCCGTAAATCATGGCTTCAGGACGGGGAGGACATCCGGGAACATAAACATCCACGGGCACTATATCCTCTATACCCTTGGCCACATGGTAACTACGCCTGAACGGACCGCCTGATATGGCGCAGCTTCCGCATGCAATGACATACTTGGGCTCAGCCAGCTGGTCATACAGACGGCGCAGCACGGGCGCCATACGGTTTACTATGGTACCTGCCACCATGATAAAGTCAGCCTGGCGGGGTGAGGCGCGCGCTACTTCCCAGCCAAAACGCGCCATATCAAAACGCGCTGCTCCAAGCGACACGAATTCAATGCCGCAGCAACTGGTGGCGAAAGTGAGCGGCCACAGAGAGTTAGAACGCCCCCAGTTGATAAGTTTATCCAGCTGGCCCACAACCACGTGTGTCCCGGCTTCTGTGAGTTCCTTTACCAGGTTCTCAATATATTCATTATCCTTAAATGCCTCATAGGGCATGCTCTTGGTTGTTACTTCCATTCAAGGGCTCCTTTCCGCCAGGCATAGATAAGACCCAGCACTAATATTCCGAAGAATAATGCAATACAAGTAAGACCGGCTGTTCCCATTTCCTGCATATTAACTGCCCACGGGTAAAGAAAGACGGTCTCAACATCAAACATCAAAAACAGAATGGCAAAAAGATAATATCCCACATGGAACTGTGACATACTCTCGCCACGGGTGGGGATACCACATTCATAAGCCTCACCTTTCTGAGGATTAAAAGAACTGGGCGAGATAAGTCCTGCTATCCACAGAGCCAGGAATACCAGTCCCGCACCGGTAAGCGCTGCCACAACAGCCAAAAGGCCGTTATTGGTAATGCCAAAAATATCCAGATGTATCATATAAAGTATTATGAATTTATCTTAGAGAGTAAACAACACACAGCGGCCACAATAATCACTTATATCACAACGATTTAAGCATTCATCTGCCGCAGCCGCGCTTTCTTATGGGCGCTACACGGCCACAAAGGTAATTAAAAATCCCTAAATTCTGAATATTGTTTTAAAACTTTTCTACAGTTCAAGCGCAGAATATGCCCTTTACACCATGTTAAAGTTTGTTATTTTTTTCAGTTCTCACATAAAGCGGGCGCCACTGCGGTGAGGACATCCGGCAGTAGCGCCCGCTTTATACTCCGCTCTTGACATGAAGCATGAGCGGTTAAGCTCCGTTCCCCAGCCTAAAAAAATAGGGAGAAACCGGGGAAAAGCGTACCTTTTCTTTACTTTTCAATCTCTGTATATGCGCCTGACACCTGCACAGTCTTTCCCAGGCAGCGGAATGAAAGACGCATGTTCTGTGCAATATTCAGTGTACCCTTGAAAGCAGTAATGGTGTATGCATTCTGACTCTCACCGTCTACTTCCGGCACAAGAGTGGCCGCATCAAAGTTCAGCTCTGAGCCGGAGACTGTGTAAGGCACCTCACGGAGAGCCATGTTCACCGGAGGCATAGCTGAAGCAAAACGGATATTGGAGATGGTGATATTCGCCACCTTTTTAACCGGGTCAAGATTAAAGGTATAGTAAGCACCCTTGTGGGTATAGGGGTTAGCTCCTCCTTCATCAGTGACAGTGGTAACGCCACTAATAATCTGAACAGGATTAGAGCCGTTGTAAACATAACGTGAGTTAACCACATAGCGCACATCCATTGCCGGGCAGTACTGCAGCTGGCTTGTACCGGGCAGAGGCATGTAGCGGTCCACTATACGGAGACGAAAGCTGTTAAACATAGGAGCCTGCGCAATACCGTTCAGCTGAGGAGTAAGGTCAACACCTCTTACTTCTTTCCATCCGTCTGAAGACTGAGAGAACGCCAGACCCTTAAAAGTCATAGCAGGATATGAGGTTCCGTCAGGCAGCGAGAAACCGGTCATGGTGACGTTTGCGGTCTGTTCAGTATAGTTAAACTCTATGGAATAACCCACGCTTGAGAGGGTCACCATCAGGCCGGGATTCTGGTTATCTGTTACATACAGATAAGAATTTGACACCGCCTGAGATGTAATATATTCTGAAGGGGAGTTATTACAGGCTGAGAAGCCTACAACCGTAAACAGCAGCATTACGGCGTAAATTAATTTTTTTATTGATAATGCCATATTAATTTAGTTTAAAGCGTTTTCATTCATACCTATATCACTGCTACAGCAGAGACCTTGCAAAGTTAAATTGAATGAAACAGAAATACAAAGATGCAAGCCAAAATATACGCCAATTATTCACAAAAAAAATTAACAGACTCCCATTTCAGAAATTTAATTAAAAGAATTTACGTACTTTTGAAGTGGAA
>CAMWLS010000045.1 GCA_947175205.1 uncultured Porphyromonadaceae bacterium
CCCCAAAATTAACACTTTTTCCTAAATATCATGCACTGACTTTTCGGCTTGTGCCCAAAATACTCTAATTTTACAGAATATAATCATGGACCGTATGGAGAAGGATCTGTAAGACATCGTAAGATGTATACATATCCTAATCCTCTTAATTCAAGTTTAGAATGTTTTTCTTTTAGACAATTACTTGTTGTAAAGAAATCCTTGGTTGATAATACACCTCTTTCCAAATTCGTTCACGAAGAAATCATTCGTGCAGATAAATTCGGAAATTCGTTCTATTATTCTTTAGTAGACCAATTAAAACCCATACGTAGGGCTAATAATGAATTAACAATTCTTACTGATATTTTTCAGGGTTGTAAAACCAGGAAACGCAAGGAACGTGTAGCATATATCCCCGAAATTCCTGTACTTTAATCGTTATGTTCACTATTGAATCTGAAAGTCATACGCAATACACATTTTTAAGCCTTTTTTCAGGCGCAGGTGGATTAGACCTCGGCTTTGAAAAGGCAGGATTTGTACATACTGAATCGAGTGATATATTGGATATAGCGGTTAGGACTCTTCTACGAAATCGTCCGAGTTGGGATGTATTTCAGGAAGATGTTCGAGAGTATACGCCCTCGTTCAGAAAAGATTTAGATGTATTATTGGCGGGATTCCCATGCCAAGGGTTCTCTTTAGGAGGAAAAAGGGAGGCTTCAGATGTCCGTAATACCTTATATAAACAAGTAATTAGGATTGCTAGTGTAATGCAACCTCGAGTTATTATAATGGAGAATGTTCTAAATCTGCGGACAATGGTACACCCCGTAACGGGAAAACCCTTTGCCACGCAAATTGCAGAAGAATTAGCAGGAATCGGTTATACAACAATTTATCAATCTTTTAGGGTTTCCTACTACGGAGTTCCACAAACTCGTAGAAGATTTATTTTCTTCGCATACAAAAAGCCGAATTTTCGTAGATTTCGTTTCCCAGAACCAGGAAAAGAAACGACTATTCGGAAATTTATCTATGATCTCGGGCAAGACACCTCTATCGTGTTACCTAACCACAATCCCCAGTGGGGCTTCAAAAGTTATGCGCATACAGAAACAAATGAGCCATATAGTACGTCGGATATAGCTGTTCCCGTCAGATTTAGCCGAACTGCATCTGAAGGAAATCCTGTTCGAGATTTTGACTCCCCTTTCCCTGCGGTTGATACTGCGACAGTATGGGGTTGGGCCCTTGGGAATATTGTTGCTACACGAATTGAAAAGAATAGGGAAAATGATATGTATGTTCGAAATCCTGAATCTAATGCAAAATTATGGCGTATTTCTGCAAGCAGACTTAGACCGTTTACTGCCCGTGAGTATGCAAGATTACAAACATTCCCTGATGATTGGATTTTTGAAGGTGATAATAAACGAGATATTCAACTCCAAATAGGTAATGCTGTACCGGTGATATTTGCAAAAGAAATTGCTATGTCAGTGAGAAATATCCTCGAATATGTAGATGGTGTTAAAACCACTCTTAAACCAGATGTACAACCTTCTCTTTTTGACTTCATGTAGTTTTTTACATTGTACTCACAAATAGAATAACTGTGGAATCTGAAATCTAAAAATGCAACGCATCTAATCGCTAACGAAATCTGAACAAAAAGGCGAAGCAACCAAAAGCCACTTCGCCCGACATGCCTGTTCAGCATAGCGCAGGATTCTATTGCTGGCGGGTTGCTCCTCAGCAGAGCCCGTTTCCTCTTCGAATCCCATGCAAAGTTAATAATTTTACCGGGGATTTAGTTTCTGTGCCGAATGGAATGATATTTGCCGATGTCAATCGATTCAGGGATACGAAGGAGGGTGACAACCTTCTCAGAGATAAAACCAAAGAAGTGTAAACCTAAATCAGGCGAACGTAAAAGATACTGTAAACCATATTAGTTAATCGCCCTCAAATCTGTCAGGTCTTTTTAGGGAAAGTCAGGCTGTAATTAAATTATTAACTGACATTAACCGGCATGGGCATATTAAATGCCCATATTTTTCCGTATCTTTGCAGTATAACTAAAAAAGCAAATCATGGAAAAAGATAAAGCAAAAGAAACAAAGGCCCGTAAGGGTGCCAAGAAGGTCCCGGAAACTACAAAAGCGGAGGACACAGCCAAGCGCGACGCCCTCAACGCTGCCATGGGCCGCATAGAGAAAGCCTTTGGGCGCGGAGCCATCATGAAGCTTGGTGATGACGCCATAGAGGATGTGGAGGTTATACCCTCCGGCTCCATAGGTCTGGATGCCGCACTTGGTGTGGGAGGCTATCCCAGAGGACGTATAATAGAAATCTACGGTCCGGAATCTTCAGGAAAGACTACACTGGCTATACACGCAATTGCTGAGGCTCAGAAAGCCGGAGGCATTGCCGCCATCATTGATGCCGAGCACGCCTTTGACCGCTTCTATGCCCAGCAGCTGGGGGTGGATGTGAATAATCTTCTGATAGCCCAGCCGGATAACGGTGAGCAGGCTCTGGAGATAGCAGAACAGCTTATACGCTCATCAGCCATTGACATTCTGGTGGTGGACTCAGTGGCCGCACTTACCCCCAAGAATGAGATTGAAGGTGAGATGGGTGACCGCAACATGGGTCTGCAGGCACGCCTTATGTCACAGGCCATGCGCAAGCTCACAGGTGCCATATCGCGTACAAACACCACCTGTATCTTCATTAACCAGCTGCGTGAGAAGATAGGACAGATGTTTGGCCCAACAGAAACCACCACGGGCGGTAACGCTCTGAAATTCTACGCCTCAGTACGTATAGACATACGCTCACGCAACCCCATCAAAGATGGTGAGGACGTGCTTGGTAAGCGCGCTTACATAAAGATTGTGAAAAACAAGGTGGCGCCTCCATTCAGGCGTGCCGAGTTTGACATCATGTTTGGTGAGGGTATCTCCAAAGCCGGAGAAATTCTGGACCTGGGCGTGGATTATGATATCATCAAGAAAAGCGGTTCATGGTTCAGCTATGACGGCACGAAAATTGCCCAGGGCCGTGACGCTGCCAAGCGTGTAATTCAGGACAATCCTGAAATGGCAGAGGAAATCTCAGCCAAGATTGCAGAGGCTCTGCGCAACAGTGACCCCATGATGCAGGCAAGACAGAAAGCCCGCAGCGAGTCAGCCCGGGAGGCCGCTCCCGCACAAAGTGCCCCGGAGGCATCAGCCCAGGAGCCCGCAAAGAACGCCCTCTTTGATCTTGACAGTGATGACGAGTTCACCCTGGAAGAGGACCTCTAAAACCCCGTCTAAGACCATCTGAAAGCCAGCACCCCTGCTGCATTTTGCGGCAGGGGTGCTGGCTTTCATGTGTCTCAAATACGCTGTCACTCAGCTGTGACGGCAAGTTTCTGAGAGGCGCTTACATAGGTGTTACTGTCAGTAGTGACAGAGGCGCGGTAAACATATATTCCGCGCGGAACACGGCGTCCGCTGCTGTCTGTGAGGTCCCAGGTGAGGGGTGCGGTGCTGAACATATCACAGCGGCCGGTGGTCTGTCCTGTCCACACCGGCTGACCGGACAGGTTGAACACAGTCACTATAACCGTGGCCATGGTTTCAGGCTGGTCATGGGTTACGTAAAAGTTGGCCTCCGTGACTGCGGGATTGCAGTCAGTGAATACAGTGGTGATGACAGGCGCGCAGTCAGTACGGCTTATGAATTCAAGCTCCTTCTCAGCCGCGTTACCATCAGTATCCCATACGCGCAGACGCACGGTGTGGGCACCGTCAGCCAGCTCACCCATGGGGTAGTTTATGGTACCTCCGGGAGTGCCGTCAGCCAGAGGTGTGTAGTAAGAGGCCACATCAGTAAGATTAATATTACCGTCCAGCAGTATACTCATGGTGTGTCCTATACCGGCCATGCTCAGGTTTATGGCCACGTCATCAGTTATGCGGGCCATCAGCATGGGAGATGAGTTTACAGTACCCCCGTCAGTAAAGTCAGGATGATTCATATAAACACTCTCTATCACCGGGGGAGTGGTGTCAGAGGGAGCGTCCGCGTCAATACCGTACACGTAGAAATCACCGTTGGTGCCATGGGCGTGACGGCCGTCTGTGGCGTTAAAGGAGAAGTTTGCCAGCGCAGGGCGGAAGTTGTCAGCCACTTCCGCGGGCATGGGGACTGTCAGCTCAAAGCGTCCGTTGCTTACGCTGCCGTTGGCCATCTGCAGGCGCTTTCCGTGTGTGTCAAAGGTTATTTTTCTGGTATCATCATAACCTCTGGTGGTGCGGGAGGTGGTGGCATCATAAATCTCCATGCTCAAGGTGCCGTTAAGGTCAGGACATTCAGAGCCGTCCGCGGTGAGTATGCGTCCGGTAAAGACAGCGCTTCCGCGTGCCGGAATGGTTATCTGAAGGTCAGGGTCTGTCACTGACTGGCTGTTTATGCTTTCCAGTACCACGCGGTAAGAGGGCAGCACGGGGCGCATGGCCGGGTCTCCCATGAATACGTAGCGCAGACGGTTATAGTTACTCAGATGTTTGCCCGCGGTGTTGAGGATGTTGTTCTTGGCGCGGCGGTAAACCTCACCAAAGCTGAGGTACTCACCGTTCTCATCGCGGGTGCCTATCATCTTACCCACGGCATAGCTGTAATATCCGTTGTCAGTGATATACACCGGGCGTGTGGCGCTGATCATGCCGGAGACGCCGCCGTTAGGCTCAGAGAAGAGAATCTCACCGCCGCTGTTATTGGCTGAGTCCCAGCGCAGGAAGTTACAGGTGGCGGCATAGAGGAAGGGCGGGCGCCTCAGATACAGGCTGTTGATATCGCTGTATGTGAGCATACCCTCACCGGTCCATGCGTGGCTTGCAGCGTGGCCTATGAACATCCACCACAGTGTGCCCTCATTGAGAGCATTGAACATATCAGTGCGCGCCTGAGGATATATGCCGCCTATGCGCTCATAGGCATCCATATACACTTTTTCCACCACAAAGGCGTTACCTGAGAGTTTGTTCATGTTATCAATCACAATCTCACCCTGTGAGGAATGAACGGCATCATCCTGATCATCACACAGGAACACAATACGGTTACTCCACAGGCCCGGAGTGAGGCGTGAATAAGCCTCTATCTTGTCTATGGCCACCTTGGCGGTATTCATACTGGTGCAGGGTATTCTGCCCACGGCAATACACAGGTCATCCAGCCCCATGTCACCACCGCTGTTGTCACCCAGAATGGCCACAAAGTCATCAGTACAGTAGCCCTCACTTTCAGTCATTGAGGCTGATGCCTTACGTGTAACCCATGAGGGAATGGTGGGGACGCCCATGTTGCTTATCTCCGCTGTCAGATGGCGGTTATCATAAGTCATCTTGCCCATGAGGATGGCGTATTTCAGGGGAGTGCCCGTGCCGGCGTTTCCGCGGTCATAAAGCATCTTGAAAAAGCGTCTGATGGCGCTTACGTCAGCTGCGCCGCTGCCAAACTCATTATATATCTCATCCGGGTCCACAACGGCCACTTGCATGCCCTGATTACGGTGGAAAGCTGCCAGGCGTTCAGCCTGCTGTCTCCATGTTCCGGGAGTGATGATTACCATTTCAGGGCTCTCCATGGCGTGCAGGTTCTGCGGAGCTACAGCTGCGGCGGTTGCCGGTGCGGGCAGTGATACGCCGGGAATCCAGGCAGTATATTGGCGCGGGGTGGTGTAGTCTGAACTCCAGTATACGCTGTTGCCTTCCGCCACAGTGTTTACCTTACTTACCTTTGAGGGGTCAGTGATGTCCCATACGCGCACTTTTTGTGCGTCTGCGGCCTCAAGGCGCAGCTCAGTGGCAGCGGTGTAGAAGTCCAGGGTGCCGGCGGCGGGGAGCTTGAGCTTGCGTTTATAATTAAGGGTCATAAAGTCCAGCCATGCGCTGGTAAGCACACCGGTGGGCTTGTATGTAAGCGTGATTTTAAGTTTGTCTGAAGGGTTGGAGAAGCTGTGCGCGGTGAGGTTATATGTACCGCAGGCATAGGTACTGGTGGATATGGAAATGGCGTCAGAACTCTCATAAGGAAGCCTCTCCCCGTTTATGTCAAAGGTCATGCGTGAGCCGGTATTGGAGGTCTGAATGGCCATGGCAGCGGCCATGTACACCTCCGGCTCTGAGCTTACGCGGTCAGGCAGTGAGAACTCAAAGTTACGTGAGGGGGTATAGCGGAATTCCTCACCCACCAGCAAGGGACCGTCTTCTCCGGGAGAGACGCTTTCTTTCTCATGATGGAGAATTTCCATGAAGCTGTCCGTGGCTCCGGGTGTTACCCTGGCAGCGCCTGTTGTGCGGCTAAGGCGGTCATCTGCGCTCTCGCCTATAAAGTAGTAGCCCTGAGTGGTGTAGTCGCTTGAAGTATAGTGCGTTACGTTGAGGTCCTGAATTTTTGCGGTGTTAAGGCTCTGAGGCCCGTGAGCGTAGAAAACCAGGCCGGCGTCAGTGAGCTCACTCAGTGTCTCCGGCAGATTATCATTAAGGGATTCAGCGGTAAGTATGTCATCCTGGCGGCGACCGCCCCAGCCGTACACGCGTACGCGTGAGAGGTCAGAGAAGCCCCATTTACGCAGTGTTGATGCAGGGATACAGTACATGCCGCTCTCCGTCACGCCCACTTTAATCCACAGTCCGCTGCTGAGGCGGCTTTCTGTGGCGTACATGTCAGTGGAAAATGATGATGCCGGTGTAGGGCAGAGAAAAAAGAGTCCGGTCAGGAGTGCCGCAAGGACGCCTGAAGTGCGCTTGAGTAAGGTATAAGATATGGTTTTATGAATCATAATGACTATGTGTGACCATAGTATAACGGTCTGAAGGGATAATTATTGTATGATGCGTCCGTCAGCCATCTTAATCACCCTGTCAGCCTGGTCAGCCAGAGTGCTGTCATGGGTTACTATCACAAAGGTAGCCTCCAAGTCGCGGCACAGATTTCTGAAAAGCTGCTGCAGCTCAGTCCTGTTTGCGGTGTCAAGGCTTCCGGTGGGTTCATCAGCCAGCACCACCTTGGGTCTGTTAACCAGTGCGCGGGCCACGGCTCCGCGCTGGCACTCGCCTCCGGAGAGGGTGGAAGGCTTATGGTTCAGGCGGTGTTCCAGACCCATATACACCAGTAGTTCACGGGCGCGTTCCATGGCGTCAGAGCGTGAGCTGCCGCCTATGAGTGCCGGCAGCGCCACGTTCTCCTGAAGCGTGAACTCAGGCAGCAGTCTGTGGAACTGGAACACAAAGCCTATGCTGGAATTACGGAAGTGTGACAGGCGGCGGTCATTGAGCGTCAGCACGTCATTGTCATCATAGCGCAGAGTGCCGCTGTCAGGAGTCATAAGGGTGCCCAGAATCTGCAGCAGAGTGGTCTTGCCTGCGCCGGAAGGGCCCACAATGGCAGTTATCTTCCCGGGGTAAATGTCCACGTCAATGTTGTTCAGGACAGTCACATCCCCAAAACTCTTACTTATGTTTCGGGCGCTTATCATGCCTGGTCAGCCTCAGAGTAAACGGTGGGGTCTTCAATTCCGGCTTCAGCCAGTGCCTGCCGGCGCTCACGGCAGGTGCCGCAGGTGCCACAGTGTTCCTGGCGTCCTCTGTAGCAGGAGTATGTATGGCTGAAATCCACTCCTGCGGCGGCTCCGCGCACTGCAATCTGGGCCTTGGTGAGGCGTGAATAGGGGGCGCGAAGTTCAATATTCTCATAAGTGCCTGCGGCTATGGCTGCGGCCATGGCGTCAATAAATTCCACGCGGCAGTCAGGATAGAGGGCGTGGTCACCGGCGTGGTTGGCTATCATCACCGCCTTAAGGCCGTGGCTTTCTGCCAGGCCGGCGGCGGCAGCCAGCATGATACCGTTGCGGAAAGGAACCACGGTGGACTTCATGTTGTCAAAGTCATAGTCACCGTCAGGTATGGCATCTGCGCCTTCCAGAAGTGATGAATGAAAGTTAAGGCCTATGAAGGAGAGGTCTATCTCCACCAGCTCTATACCCAGTTTACGGCAGTTATAGCGGGCACATTCCAGCTCACGCATGTTGTGGTTGGAGCCGTAAATGAAGTTTACGGCCAGGTCTATGCTGTCTTTATACTCATATAGCATGCACACTGAGTCCATGCCTCCGGAAAGGACCATCAGAGCGTCTTTCTGTGTATTCATTATCTTGTGATGTGTGAAAGGTTTCAGAAATCATTGCGGAAAGCGGCTGCCATGCGTGAGCGCACCAGGTCCTGATGCTCAGCGTCACCGTAGTTGGCAAAGGGGTAAATGCTTATTCCACCGCGCGGAGTGAACAGCCCTATGACCTCCAGGTAACGGGGATTCATCAGACGCACCAGGTCCTTCATTATGATATTGACACAGTCCTCATGAAAATCACCGTGATTGCGGAAGCTGAACAGATACAGTTTCAGGCTCTTGCTCTCCACCATATCCTCACGGGGTATATAGTTTATGATAATCTTGGCAAAGTCAGGCTGCCCTGTCTTGGGGCAGAGAGAAGTGAATTCCGGACAGGTGAAGGTGACCAGATACTCGTTCTCCGGGTGCTTGTTCTTGAAGGTTTCCAGTATGTTGGGGTCGTACTCCGTGGGATATTTCACTGCGGTGTTTCCCAGCAGACTTACGCCGTTGAGTTCTTGTGCGTTGCGGGACATTATTATAATGTTTTAAAGGTTCATGTTATGATATATTAGTGCGGCTTCACGGTGCCCTATGGGAACCACCCGGCCCACTTTCACGGTGTCATGGGCGCTTACGCGGTCAGCCATGGTGCTGATTTCCTCTTCAGTGGCCTTACGCCCTATCATCTGGCTGATGGTGGCAGGCATATCCAGAGAGCTGAAGAAAGCGCTCATGCGGGCGGCAAGATCTTCAGCGGGATGCTCAATGCTGTCAGCGTCTTTCACGTCAAGGACGTTTCTGAGGAACTGCCGGCAGCGTTCCGGACGGTGAGGGAGGGCAAAGCAGGCCCATGCAGGCCATGTTACGGCCAGGCCTGCGCCGTGTGCCACGTCCCACATGCCGCTGAGCTCGTGTTCCAGCTTATGGCTGGCCCAGTCACCCCCGGTGCGGTCACCGGTGACATCATTGTGTGAGAGGGAGGCGCTCCACATGATTACTGCGCGGGCTGTATAGTTTTCCGGCTCGCGTACGGCCACGGGGCCGTATTCCATCACCTTGCGCACCAGAGCCTCTGCCAGCGCATCAGTCAGCGGCTGGTCAGCATTGCGGCCAAAGTAGCGTTCAAAGGTGTGCATTATTATGTCCACCACGCCGCAGGCTGTCTGGTAAGGGGGCAGGGTAAAGGTCAGGCGCGGATTGAGGATGGCAAATGCGGGACGCACCAGATTGTTATTATAGCCCACCTTGAGGTTTCCGTCGGTGTCATTGGTAATTACGGAGCTGTTGCTCATCTCACTTCCGGCTGCCGGAATGGTGAGCACCACCCCTATGGGCAGGGCTTTCTCAGGCACGGTCTTTCCGCTGTAGACTGACCATACGTCAGGACCGTCAGGGGGCAGACACGCACCATAGGCAATGGCCTTGGCGGAGTCTATGACGCTGCCGCCACCCACAGCCAGAATCATGTCCACACGGTGTTCACGGGCCATTTTTATACACTCTCGCACCAGTGACAGGCGGGGGTTGGGTTTGACGCCACCGGCTTCCACATACTCTATGCCGGCATTTTCCAGTGTCTGGCGTATGCGCGGTATCAGACCGCTGCGCACGGCACTGCCGCCACCGTAATGGAGCATCAGGCGTGAAGCATTATGTTTTTTCAGGGCGCTGACCAGATGGCTTTCAGAGTCCGGTCCAAAAAAAATCTCTGTGGGTGCGTAATAAAGGAAGTCCAGCATATCAGTTAATGTAAGGATATTTTATGTCCGCCAGGAAAAGTGCGTGAGCCGGCATGGATGTGCCGGCGGCACAGCGGTCTTTTTCATCAAGTATGTCACTTATGGCCTGCGGGGGTATTTTGTGGCGTCCCACATCCACCAGTGTCCCCACCACGGCGCGTACCATGTTCCGCAGGAAGCGGTCAGCCGTAATTTCAAAGCGCCAGCTGTGAGGGGCAGTCTGCACCCAGCGCGCGTGGCAGAGGTTACAGATGTTGGTTTTCACGTCTGTATGGAGTTTGGAGAAGGAAGTGAAGTCCCTGCGTCCTATCAGGAGCTGTGCCGCTGTGTTCATGGCCTCAAAGTCAAGGTCAGCCGGCGCATACCAGGAAAGAGGATAGCAGAACGGGTCACGGCGGGTATTGGCATAATAGTGGTAAGTGCGTGAGGTGGCGTCAAAGCGTGCGTGGGCGTCATCATGCACCGGAATTATGTCAAAGATGACGATATCCGGCGCCAGCATGGCGTTCAGTGCTTTTATAAGCCGCCCGGAAGTAATGCTTCCGCTGCTGAGTTCGGGGAGGTCAGCATGAGCCATCATCATGGCCGCATTCACGCCTGTATCAGTGCGTCCGGCACCGGTGACGGGTACCTGCCGGCGCAGCACCGTGGCCAGGGCCTGTTCTATGGCGCCCTGTACAGTGACGGCTCCGGGCTGTATCTGCCAGCCATGGTAGCGCGCACCGCGATATGCCAGATGCAGGAAGTGGCGCATCAGTCTTTCTCAAGATATGTGTATCCGTATAATCCGGAGCGGTAAGTGTTCAGGAAGTCGCGGCCTTCTTCAGGGGTGATTCTTCCGGCTTTCATGGAGGCAGTCACCCATGTTTCCACATTGCGTACCAGGCGCTTGGGGTTATACTGGACATAATCCAGCACCTCAGCCACGGTCTCGCCGTCTATTACCTGGTCTATCTCGTAATGGTCCTTGTAAACCTCAATGTGTACGGCGTTGGTGTCACCAAAGAGGTTGTGCATGTCACCCAGGATTTCCTGATAAGCGCCCACCAGGAAGACACCCAGATAGTACGGCTGTCCGCTGCGCAGGGCGTGTACGGGGAGGGAGTTTGCCATGCCTCCGGGGGCACTGATGAAGTTTGCTATCTTGCCGTCACTGTCACAGGTTATGTCCTGTATGGTGCAGGTGTGGGTGGGTTTCTCATCCAGGCGGATTATGGGCATGATGGGGAACACCTGGTCAATGGCCCATGAGTCAGGCAGTGACTGGAACAGTGAGAAGTTGCAGAAATACTTGTCAGGCAGCATCTTGGATATTTTTCTCAGTTCCTCCGGCGGATGCTTCATGCTGGCTGATATCTCACCCACCTCGCGTGCTATGGACCAGAAAAGTTTCTCAATCTGGGCACGGGTGGTAAGGTCCAGCAGACCCAGGTTAAAGAGGTCCAGAGCCTCCTCACGTATCTGCAGGGCGTCATGCCAGCTCTCAAACATGCGGTTCTGGTTCAGGCGGTCCCAGATGTCATAAAGCTCGCGGGCCAGCTCATGGGCCTCAGGACCCAGTTCAGCCTTATCATTCCACAGGGGCAGCGTGGCTGTCTCCAGCACATCCAGAATGAGTACTGAGTGGTGGGCTGTCAGTGAGCGGCCGCTTTCCGTGATTATGTTGGGGTGGGGGAGGTTATTCTTGTTGCAGGCATCCACCAGGGCATAGACGGCATCGTTTGCATATTCCTGGATGCTGTAATTCATGGAGCTCTCGCTGGAGCTGCTGCGTGTGCCGTCATAGTCCACGCCCAGGCCTCCGCCAATGTCCATTATTTCCACGTCAAATCCCATCTTGCGGAGCTGGACATAGAACTGTGAGGCCTCACGCAGGGCGTTCTTTATGCGTCTGATTTTTGTAATCTGACTTCCCAGATGGAAGTGTATGAGCTTGAGGCAGTCACTGATGCCATAGTCCCTGAGGACATCCAGGGCTTCCAGAAGTTCTGAGGAGTTGAGCCCGAATTTGCTGCGGTCACCACCGCTTTCCTCCCACTTTCCGGAGCCGGAGCTGCTGAGCTTGATGCGCATACCCACGTTGGGACGCAGATTGAGGCGTTTTGAAATCTCGGCTATCTGTTTGAGCTCTCCGGGCTTTTCCACCACCAGATAAATGTGGCGTCCCATTTTCTGAGCCAGCAGTGCCAGTTCTATGTAGTCCTCGTCCTTGTAACCGTTGCAGATTATGAGGGCGTTCTCTGCAATATTGGTGGCCAGCACGGCGTGGAGCTCAGGCTTGGATCCTGCCTCCAGGCCAATGTTGAATTTCTTGCCGTAGCTCACAATCTCCTCCACCACGGGGCGCATCTGATTCACCTTGATGGGGTAAATGAGGTAGTTGTTGGCCTTGTATTCATATTGCTTTGCGGCCTGTGCAAAACAGTTGGATATTTTTTCTATTCTGTTATCCAGAATGTCAGGGAAGCGCAGGAGTACGGGGGGAGTGATGTCGCGTACCTGAAGCTCATCCATGACGGCCTTGAGGTCCACGGATGCGTAACCGCTGCGCGGGGTAACAGCTACATGTCCTTTCTCGTTGATGGAAAAGTAATTACGGCCCCAGCCGTGGATATTATACAGCTCAGCGCTGTCTTCAATACGCCATTTTCTCATTTGTCTATATTTTGAGTGCAAATATAACACATTTTTGCGTTACGGCAGACCGCTATTTTTGGTGGCTTGTAAAAAAATTAGTAATTTCGCGTGTTCACAGTCATTAAAGGAGGACTGTGACTGGCGCATGAGGTAAAACAGCGCATGGCGCCCTGCGCATTATTCAGAAAAAATTAGAAACAAAGTATATACATATGGAAAAGAAAAATGAGCTTAAGCTGGATTTAAGCGCTGAAGTAGCACGTGGTAATTATTCAAATTTTGCAGTAATCTCACACTCTGCAAACGAGTTCTGCCTTGATTTTGTAACTGTGGCCCCAAATATGGCGCAGGCTCAGGTTCAGACCCGCGTATTCATGACTCCTGAGAACGCCAAGGCACTTCTGATGGCTCTGCGTGATAACGTGGTGAAGTATGAGGATACTTTCGGTGAAATAATCCGCAAGACCCCCAAAAACCAGCCCAAGAACCCTAACGACCTTCCCAATCCCTTCCAGGCTTAAGCCTTCCCTGAGCAATGAAAGACCATAATCTGAGCATATATAACTCACTGAGCCGTAACAAGGAGGTCTTTGTGCCTGAGCATGCCCCCATGGTGGGTATGTACGTGTGCGGTCCCACGGTGTACGGTGACGGACATCTGGGGCATGCGCGTCCGGCCATAACCTTTGATATAGTATTCCGCTATCTCACTCACCTGGGATACAAGGTGCGTTATGTGCGCAATATCACTGACGTGGGCCATCTGGAGCATGATGCGGATGACGGCGAGGATAAGATAGCAAAGAAAGCGCGTCTGGATCAGCTGGAGCCCATGGAGGTGGTGCAGTATTACCTGAACCGCTATCACCACGCCATGGATGCGCTGAATGTGCTTCCTCCGTCCATTGAGCCCCATGCCTCCGGCCACATCATAGAACAGATAGAGTACATAAAGAAGATTATGGATGCCGGCTATGCCTATGAAAGCAACGGCTCCGTTTACTTTGATGTCCCGCGCTTTAATGCTGATTATGGTTACGGGCGTCTGTCAGGACGCAACGTTGATGAACTGCTGTCAGCCACACGCAGCCTGGACGGTCAGGAGGAAAAGCGTAATCCCGCTGACTTTGCGCTGTGGAAGAAGGCCTCTCCGGAACATATCATGCGCTGGCCCTCACCGTGGAGTGACGGTTTCCCCGGCTGGCATCTGGAGTGCAGCACCATGAGTGAGAAATATCTGGGAACCACCTTTGATATTCACGGCGGCGGCATGGACCTCAAATTCCCCCACCATGAGTGTGAGATAGCACAGTCTGTGGCCCATAACGGAGCTCACGCGGTGCGTTACTGGATGCATAATAACATGATTACCATTAACGGTAAGAAGATGGGAAAATCCCTGGGTAATTTCATTACTCTGGATGAGTTCTTCACCGGTAAGCATGAGCTGCTGTCCCAGCCTTACAGCCCCATGACCATACGTTTCTTTATTCTGCAGGCGCATTACCGCGGAACAGTGGATTTCAGCAATGAGGCTCTTCAGGGTGCGGAGAAGGCTCTGAACCGCATGCTGGACGGTTACAGACGTCTTAAATCACTTAAACCGTCTGAGACGGGCACCGTGGACCTTACAGGCATAGAGGAACGCTGTTATGCGGCACTGGATGATGATTTCAACACTCCGGTGCTGATAGCGGAGCTCTTTGATGTCTGCCGCATCATAAATCAGATTAATGACGGTCACGCCACCGCCACCGCGGAGCAGCTGGAGCAGCTGCGCCACATCATGGACACCTTCCTGGTGGATATTCTGGGAATACGTGTTGAGGCTGAAAGCGGGGCTGACCTTAAACCGTATGAGGGAGCTGTGAATCTCTTGCTGGACATCCGCAAGGAGGCTAAGGGGCGCAAGGACTGGGCCACCAGTGACTTGATACGTAACCGCCTGGCAGACCTCGGCTTTAATGTCAAGGACACCAAGGACGGTTTTGAATGGAGTCTTGACTGAAACCGTCAGACTCACATAGCGGTCACGGCTCCGGTGCGCGCGGCTTTAAACGCGGTGAGAGAATAAGCTCATAAAATTGTTACTGTATGACCACAGAGGAATTCAGCGAGCTGATAAAACATTATTTGCCTTACGCCCCCAATGAGCAGCAGCAAGCTCTCATAGGGGCGTTAGCGCGTTTTTGTGGCCGTCAGCCGGAGCAGGCGGTAACTCGTTACCGCACCTTTGTGCTGAACGGTTATGCCGGCACGGGAAAGACTTCGCTTACGGGAGCACTGGTGAAGGCGCTCAGGGAGCAGAGTATGTCCGTGGTGCTCCTGGCTCCTACGGGCCGCGCAGCCAAGGTGTTCAGTTCCTATGCGGGTCAGCGCGCCACCACCATACACCGGCGCATTTACCGTCACAGCATGGGAGCGGAGTTCAGCGGCGGCCGCGCTCCAATGCAGGATAATACAGCTAAAGACACTCTTTTCATAGTGGATGAGGCCTCTATGATAGGGGGCGGTGACGAGCAGGGTTCCAATCTCCTTGAAGACCTGATTCACTATGTCTTTGCCGGTGAGAACTGCAGACTGCTTCTGCTGGGTGATACCGCGCAGCTGCCGCCCGTGGGCAGTGACTTTTCTCCGGCCATGAATACTGAGGTCCTCCGCTCTTACGGGCTGAGCGTGTCACACGCAAATCTTACCGCCACTGCCCGTCAGGGTTCACATTCCGGAATACTGTATAACGCCACCACGCTGCGGCGTCATATGCGTCAGAATCCGCTGCCTCTGCCGCTGATTATCACTGAGGGTTTCAGTGATGTTGTGGCCGTGAATCCGGAGGACCTTCCGGAAATGATTGACGGCGCATACCGCCGTGACGGGCTGGAGGAAACTGTACTCATAACGCGTAGCAACCGCAGGGCCGTGGAATTTAACCGCGCCATACGCACTGAGGTGCTGTATTATGAGGAGGAGCTGCGCCCTGATGAACTGCTGATAGTGTCCAGAAATAACTATCACTGGGCCCGTGGCGTAAAAGGCCTGGATTTTATTGCTAACGGAGACATACTTTCCGTGCGCCGCATTTACGGAACAGAGGCCAGATACGGTCTGCGTTTTGCTGATGTAAGATTAGGCTTTCCGGATGATGCTGCGCCTGAATTTGATGCCAAGATCTTGCTGGACTCACTGCACACTGACAGTGTGGTGATGTCCAGGGAAAGCTATGAGCGGCTTTATTACGGCCTGATGAATGACCGTGACCTTTTTGAGCCCACGGCCTCCGCAGAGGAGCGGATGCGCAAACTGCGCACTGATCCTTACTGGAATGCCCTGATAGTGAAATATGCTTACGCTGTCACCTGCCACAAGGCGCAGGGAGGCCAGTGGAAGAATGTTTTTGTGGACCTGAGCTATATCCCCCCGGAGTCCATGGGCATGGACTTTTATCGCTGGCTGTACACGGCACAGACCCGCGCGCGTTCATGTCTGTACCTGATAAATCCTCCTGTTTTCAAGGCCGAGGAGGGCCTTAAAAATGAATAACATCATGTATAAAATCATTGACGGACTGCTGTCTGCACTGGCACGTTTACCCCTGGGTGTGCTGTATGTCATCTCAGATGTGATTCTATATCCGCTGATGCGTTATGTGTTGCGTTACAGGCTGAATCTGATTCAGCTGACCATGCCCAAGGCACTGCCGGGGCTGGCTTATACTCAGCGCAAGCGTGTGATAAAGAAGTTTTACCATCACTTCTGTGACTATATAGTGGAGACCATAAAGCTGCTGCATATATCAGATGAGGAAATGATGAAGCGCATGAGCTTCAAGAATCTGGAAGTGGTGACTGACGCCCTGGAACAGGGCCGCAGCGTGACGCTTTATTTTGCTCATGTTTTCAACTGGGAATGGGCCACTTCCGTGACACTGCACATGAAAGGGGAGTACGGCGGCCGTGAGGTATGTTTCGGGCAGGTTTACCGTCCGCTCAAGAATAAGTGCATGGACCGGCTTATGCTTAAGGTCCGCAGCCGCTTCGGGTCAGAATCATGGCCCAAGAGCACGGTGTTCCGCCACCTTATACAGAAGAAAAATGAGGGTGTGCTGACGCTTACCGGCTTTATGAGTGACCAGAAACCCAGTCATGGAGACAAGACTCACGTGGTAAGATTCCTGCACCGCCCCACGGCCCTGATTACGGGCACGGAACAGCAGTGCCGCAAGCTGGATACAGTTCCGGTTTACTGGGACATGTACTGCCTGGGCCGTGGTTATTATCAGATAACCTGCCGTCCGCTGCCGCTACCGTCAGAGTCAGAGTCTTATGAGATTACTGATTCCTATGCGCGCATGCTGCAGCACACCATACGCCGTGACCCGTCACTGTGGCTGTGGACGCATAACCGCTGGAAAAAACCTGTAAGGTACGTATATGGAAAATAATCACATGTATGATGCCGCCACCTGTCCTGAAGTGGCGGTTATAATTCTGAACTGGAACGGCAAGGAACTTATGCGCCGTTATCTGCCCTCCGTTGTTGCCTGTACCCCTGAGACTCTGGGCCGCGTCATAGTGGCCGATAACGGCAGTACTGACGGCTCTGTGGAGATGCTTGCTGAGGAGTTCCCGCGGGTGGAGGTAATGGCTTTTGACCGTAATTACGGTTTTGCTGACGGCTATAACAGGGCCATAGAGCTGACACAATATCCCCTGACGGTGCTTCTTAACAGTGATGTGGAGGTGACTTCCGGATGGCTGGAGCCACTGGCCGCAACCATGCGTGGTAATGAGCGTATGGGGGCCTGCCAGCCCAAGCTGATGAGTGATGTGAACCGTGACACCTTTGAATATGCAGGCGCCATGGGAGGATTTATTGATCGCAACGGCTATCCTTACTGCCGCGGGCGTATCTTTGACAGCTGTGAGAAGGACAGCGGGCAGTATGACCGCCGTGTCACTCTGATGTGGGCCACAGGGGCGTGTCTGATGGTGCGTACCTCAGCGTACCGTGACTGCGGGGGGCTGGACGCGGCTTTCTTCGCTCACATGGAGGAGATAGATTTATGCTGGCGCATGCGTCTGGCGGGCTGGAATATTGTTGCTGTGCCTGCAAGTGTGGTTTACCATTACGGCGGAGGCTCGCTACCGGCAGATAACCCCAGAAAGACTTATCTGAATTTCAGAAATAACCTGCTGATGCTGCACAAGAATTTGCCTAAGTCAGACCTGAGGTCCACCCTGCTGCGCCGCAGACTGCTGGACACTGTGGCGTGGGCCCGTTTTATTGCAGCGGGTAAGTTCAGTTATGCCTCAGCCATAGTGCGCGCACACCGTGACTTCAGGAAAATGCGTAAGGCTTATAGTGAGCATCCGTCAGTAAATCTTCTGAAGGGTCATCCGGAAGGGCGGCGCAACATTCTGGTACAGTATTACCTGCGCGGCCGCAAACACTTCTCAGACCTGGTTTGAGCGGGCATATGGGATAGCAAAGGTGCAAGGTTCTCAGAAGGTGCAGGTGAATGAGAAGCCCGGCGCACCGTTTACCAGCGTTGGCATCAGGGAGCTCTGCACGCTGTGGTCATGTCTGAGCGGAGCTTCAGGGTCTTCTTTGCGTCCCAGATGCAGCCGCCGTTCCTTGTTGCCACGGAAAAGCCCTACCACCTCATTTACCGGATCCACCAGGAAGGCTACAATGTTACCTAAGATAGGAGAGCCTGCCAGTCGGTAATCATGGCTTACTATGTGGCGCTTGATGCGGTAAAAGCCTTCGCCTATTAAACTACCCACTACCGGGGTAATAACCAAGTCCTGATAAGAAGGACGCTCCATGAACGCCTCTATACCGAATTCCCAGCCTATGGTGCTTATGCAGGCAGAGTAAAGCATGGACTGTCCGAAACTGAAACCCTGTGTGCGGGCTGCCATGAAATACACCGCTCCGGCGTAGGGGTGGAGGATAAAGTTGAAAATCACCTTGTCATGGTCCCATTCAGGGCCGCGCTTGAAGATATTCCTGAACCAGCGCTTGAACATGGGCACAGACTGGATTTCAGCGCGGTTCCAGGCCGTAGCCTCCTCAGGCAGACATTCCAGTACCAGGAGTGTGGAGATGAAAGCCCCTGACAGCACTGCGGTATTTGTCCACAGCCCTTTCCAGTTGTTCTGGCGCGTGTGGCGTGAATAGGGCAGTTCATATAAAGAAAGAATGGCGGGGGGAGCGCTGAACTCGCGTGTGGGGAGCATGGAAAGCGTTGTGTCAGGAGTAGCCATCAGACGGTTAAAGCTCCACAGGGAGTCGGTCTCTATATTAGTTTCAGAATTCAGAGTCAGCGGAGGCAGGGTGAAGACTGTGGAATCAGGCGCCTGCTCACTCCTTGCGGTTGCAATACCGCTTGCTGATAACAGAAACATCACTGTCATTACAGCTTTTGATAATATGATGTGATGGAGTTTCATAGGTAAATAGTAGCGTATGATATATTAATGTGAGCAGAGAAAAGCAAAATTTTGCTTTATATTATAACAAACCGCATGCCAAAAGTTCTCCCCCTCCCCCTATAAAAACTTATCCGGCAAGATTAAAAATATGATAATTATGGTTATAGGACGTATAAACCATATAAGTCCTATATAACCTAATCCTAACTAAGAACTGAATGAGATGAATATCAGTGGGAGAGGCGGCGGCTCCAGATGAAGCACCTATTTTACGATTTTTCACGTGGTTTCAGTGACGGGGTATGGAACTCTCAATTTTTTCACGTAAGAATGGCACAAGCCGTATTTCCGGTGCATTTATAAAAATGGGCATATTGAAATGTTAAA
>CAMWLS010000046.1 GCA_947175205.1 uncultured Porphyromonadaceae bacterium
TTTCCCCCATAAAGATACGGGCCGGGAGCACCATGCTCCACGGCCCGAAATTTTTATGTCCTGGTATGTCTTAGTATGTTCTATATGCCCGATGCTGTTTAGCTTCAGGGAAGGCTTATTCAGGGTCCTCAATCTTTGAGTGCTGAAGTGTGGCAGCCAAAAGGGGAATGAACAGCACAAAACAGGTAAGGGCCATATTAAAATAGTCACTATACATCAACTGGATAATCCATATGGCTGTAAAGAATACCATCAGGTGCTTCCACTGGAAATCAGACATTCTCTTAAATGGTGTAAGAGTCAGCACATCCGCAATAAACCATATGAAGCCCAGTAAACCCAGCTGCATGACTAAGTAAACGGTGAAGGGAACGGTGCCCTGGATTAGCCATTTCCATTTTTTGCGGAGCTGGGTTTCTGCCAGTGTTGTACCGCCTTTAAAATGTCCTAATCCTCCGCCAAAAATCCACTTGCCCTTGGTATCCTTCAATATATCACCCACTCGGGCAATCTTTGCAAAACGGGGTATATCCTCAGCCCAAAGTTCCGTGTTGTCAAATTCTCCGTCCTGAAGCATCTGGGCAAGGTCTATATAGCGGTCCAGATCCTCACCGCCACCAAGATATACATCCAGGGCTTCCTCACCAAAAGTATCTTCAAGGTTTTGATTAGTGATATTAAGATAGATGTAACCTACCACTATCATCAATACCATTACCAGTGGTGTGGCAGCAATAATCCTCAGGGTATCTTTCTTTCTTAGCGGGAGCAGAAGCACAAAATAGAGCAACAGATATATAAAGCTCACCTTGGTTTCATTGAGGAAAGAGGGATACAGCAGGAACACCAGCACCCAGTTGGCTTTAAGATTTTGCCAGTATGAGATTTCTTTGTCCCAGCGCTGAATCATAAAGTAAAAAGAGAGGAAATATATAATGGTGGATATGGTGCCTGAATATCCATACCCTAATGTGCCACCGCCGCCATCAAAGGCCATACCGTATTTTATGTACTGCCATGTAATGGCCGGGACCTGAAGCCATAGAAATACATAGAGCTGACGGTTTATGCTGGTGAAGAAATCATGGTCCGGGCTGTTGTTGTACAGCCAGCGTATAACCGGTGCACAGCATGCCAGACCTATGAAGCCGCGGAAACCGTTCAGAGTGGTAATGATTCCAAGATGATTCAGTAATATAGAGGAAACTACTGACAAGGCTACAAGAGACCAGAAGATTATCTTGTCACGGCGGTCCTGGAGCACGCTCACTCCTATAACCAGCATCACCACGTCAAAGAGAAGACGTACAATCTCCTTTACGGCATCCACGTGAAGTATGTCCTCTGCTACTATACCGCCGCAGGCCACGCACCAGAAGCTTATGCACACTATATTGTAATATACCTTATATCTGTTCAGCATTTTCCTGAAAAACATTTATTTAACATGGATGTGACTTTCTTATTCACAAATCGCTTTTCTTCCACGTTAAGACCTAAAACATAAGTTATGACTGAGCCTACAATAACCATAATCATGCAAAATGCTATAAGGCCCCATAGATTTTGAGCAAAAAACTTATACAGGAGATGTCCCGCCATATAGTCAACGCTGAGGACTAAGCTCACCGGCAGGAGTACACGCACAATAAAACTACCGGTACCAACCCCAGTGACATTACGGATGATGTGATACATGGCCAGCACCACCAAGACACGGATGAATATTTGAACGGGATAAAACGCCATGGGAGGCAGCCCGGCTTTGAATAAAAAATAAGTACCGGGAATTACAAGGAGGTAAATGGAGTTGGCAATCAAGGCAATCTTGCGCATCTGTGAAGTGGCGCGGGCAAGGTCACTTATGGGGTTATGGAGGACGTTGAAACAGGTCCATACCAGAGCCAGTTGTAGAAGAGGTTCAGTATAAGGCGGGATCTCAGTGAGCCAAATTCTGAGTACAAGTCCGGCACTGCAGATGATGGGTACGCCAAGCACTGTCACCAGATATGAGGAATAGCGTGAGCTGGCCAGAGTCAGTGTCACGGCGTAATCACGCTCCCCTGAGGTAAAGCTCTTTATAATCTGAGGCCTTGTGGCTGATGAGAAATTTAGGCATAGGTTTGCAATGGCGTTGTTGACGTAGGCTGTGACACCTCGGGCTGCATTTACCGCTGCGCCAAAGAAAATATTGATGGCAATATTCACAAACTGTTCCACCACCACCCAGGTTACGGATATATATATATTGAGGCCTGAGAAGACAAAAATTTCACGAGCCATTTTCCAGCTCCAGTACTGCAGGGGATGGCTTTCCGGGTATCGTTTATAACAGATATGCGCTATGTACAGACGTGGGACAACCAGTGCCAGAATGGTGAGTACTGAAAACATAATGAGTTTGTGGGGCAGGATTATCACCAGATAAGCCACACATAACTTTGCAACGGCCTCCATTATGCCTAAGTAGGCAAATGATTTCATATCTTCCCGTGCTATCAGCACTGCCTCGTATACCGGAGAAATGAGGTATATGCTCAAGCCGGCCACTGTGGTAAAAAGTACCATGACGGCATCTGACACGCGGTCTTCAGGTATGGAGAGAAAGCGGCGAACCAACCAGTCGCCCGCACTGAATCCAACAATCAATACCAGTACGCTCAAAGCTGTGAAAGTATACAGACAAATGCTGAATACGCGGCGCATCTGCACTGCATCACCTTTAGCTTCCGCCATGGACAGGAAGCGCTGAGTGGTGGTGGTGAGGGCCACGGTAAAAAAGAAAAAAGAGTAAGAGATGCCCGCAACAACATTGTATATACCGTAGTCCACAACGCCAAGGGCCTCAAGCACTATGCGTGAGGTATAAACCGTAATGCCCATGGTGATAAACAGACGGATATACAAGAAGAGTGTGTTCCTGGCTATTCGCTTATTGTCACCGGCATGGTTGACGTTATTAGATGCATTTTCCTGAGCCATCCGGCAGAAATAGAATGATTGGTAACGGGAGTAAACTAAAAGGTACTTATTTCTTTATCAGCTTGCAAATATACAGATAATTTCAAATCTTCCCAAATGAAGCGTAATCTTCCTGCGCTGGCGGAGGCAATGGGTAAGTGCAAAAAAACAGTGATTCTTTTTGCTGAACCTGTTCTTAAGCTCCGGGAATGTTTATTGTACAATAAACTCTTGCATATGTGGAGGTTATGCTATATATTTGCAGCCAATATTTTCTATCTTAATATCAATCAATATCATGAAAAAACTGCTAATGGGCGCTGTTGGCGCCTTGCTGCTGGGCTCTTCCGCCGTTCATGCGGCAAATTATGCCTGGCCGGCAAATTATCAGGGTGTCATGCTGCAGGGGTTCTACTGGGACTCTTACACTGACACTAAATGGACTAATCTGGAGGCTCAGGCTGAGGAACTGTCCAAGTATTTCAGTCTTATCTGGGTCCCTAATAGTGCAAAGAGTGCTTCCGGTTATATGGGATATGACCCGGTGTACTGGTTTACAAATCACACCACAAAATTCGGTAACGAGACAGAGTTGCGTAATATGATTGCAACCTATAAGGCTCTCGGCGTGGGAATTATTGAAGATGTGGTTATCAACCACCGTTCAGGTGTAAGCAACTGGACCAATTTCCCTGCTGAAAAATGGCGTGGAGAGACTTATCAGATAGGTGTTGACGGCATCTGCTGCAATGATGAGGTGGCTTACGCCTCAGGTCAGGCCAAGCCCACCGGCGCATATGACACCGGTGAGAACTTTGACGGCTCACGTGACTTGGACCACACTAACGCTAATGTGCAGAAGAACTGTAAGGCTTACTGTACATTCCTCCTGGAAGACCTGGGATATGCCGGCTTCCGTTATGACATGGTTAAGGGTTATGCTCCCGCTTATACCAAGATGTATAACGAAGCTTCAAAACCCCGTTTCTCTGTTGGTGAGTACTGGGACGGCAATTATGACAAGGTCAAGGAATGGATTGAAGGCACAGGCAAGCAGAGTGCAGCTTTTGACTTCCCCTTCAAGTATGCTGTAAATGAGGCTTTCTCAAGCGGTGACATGACCAAACTGGTATGGAAAGCCAATGGCACCACTGATCAGCCTGCGGGCATGATTCACTTTGGCTATCCGCAGTATGCCGTTACTTTCATTGATAACCATGATACATACCGTGACGGCAGCAAGTTTAACGGTAATGTTGTGGCAGCAAATGCCTTCATGCTCTGCTCTCCAGGCACACCCTGCGTGTTCCTTCCCCATTACAAGGAGCATAAGGCTGCCATCCAGGCTCTTATTAAGGTCCGTAATGACGTGGGTGTTCACAATATGAGCGCCGTAAAGGTGCTTCAGTCATCACGTGACTGCTATATGGCTGAGGTGACCGGTACCAAGGGTAAGCTGGTGGTTAAGATTGGCGGTTCCATGGCCAGCCCCTCAGGATACTCAAACTCTGATATCCGTGCCACCGGTAAAGACTACTGTGTATGGGCAAAAACCACCGGCGGCGGTGGCGGCGGTGATGATCCCGTTGCAGCCATGACAGTATACTTTGACAACTCATCCAGCAAGTGGACCACACCCCACATCCATTACTGGGGCGCATCAGAGTCAGTATGGCCCGGCGTGGCAATGACCCTTGTAAGCGGCAACATCTGGAAGTATGACTTACCCGCCGGCACCACAGGCATTCTGTTCAACGCCGGTGACGGTGACGCCACCAAGACAGAGGACTTTGTACCCGTAGCTAACCACGTATACACCACAGCCGGAGACCAGGGCCAGTACAGCGGCGGCGGTGGTGGCGGCGGTGATGATCCCGTTGCAGCCATGACAGTATACTTTGACAACTCATCCAGCAAGTGGACCACACCCCACATCCATTACTGGGGCGCATCAGAGTCAGTATGGCCCGGCGTGGCAATGACCCTTGTAAGCGGCAACATCTGGAAGTATGACTTACCCGCCGGCACCACAGGCATTCTGTTCAACGCCGGTGACGGTGACGCCACCAAGACAGAGGACTTTGTACCCGTAGCTAACCACGTATACACCACAGCCGGAGACCAGGGCCAGTACAGCGGCGGCGGTGGCGGCGGTGATGATCCCGCAGGCCCCGCTCACCTCTACATAGTAGGTAACCTCCTGCAGGGTTCCTGGAATACAGAAACAGGTGTTATAGAAGGAACCAAGAACGGCACCGTATTCACATTTGAGAGTGTTACTCTGGTTGATGCAGCCGCTACCGGTGATTCAGGTGACTCATACTTCTCTTTCATCACCACCAAGGGCGCTGATTGGGATGAAGTTAACGGAAGTGACCGTTACGGAGCTCCTGCAGCTGACGAACCTGTGATTGTGAATACTCCCCTCCAGGTACAGTTATACAAGGTTAACGTTGACGCTTCAGCTGCCGCCTCATGGAAGACAACTCCCGGCTCTTACAGCATGAAGGTGGATGTTGCCAACCTCACTCTTACAGTTAACCGTAAGTCTGACAGCCTGACTGACGTAGCTGTTGAGCAGCCCGCAGCCGCTGAGTATTATAACCTCCAGGGTGTACGCGTACACCAGCCCGGCCCCGGCATGTACATTGTACGCCGCGGAACCAAGGTTACCAAGGAAATCCTCCGCTAAGACCCTGACGGTCACAGACCGTCTGTCCTGAAATATCCTGTCCGGATACCCTCGGCAAGGTGTCCGGACAGATTTTTTTATGTACACATTGAGTTCCCTGTGTGCCGGGTGTGAAAATATCTAAAAAATATTTCCGAGAAAGAAAATAATACTTACCTTTGTAGCCGCTAACGGCGTGACCTCTTTGGGACACGTTTATGCTATCGGGGTGTAGCACAGTTGGCAGCGCGCCACGTTCGGGACGTGGAGGTCGGAAGTTCGAGTCTTCTCACCCCGACACAGATAGAGTCAAAATGCTTGCAGGCCACAAACCCGCAAGCATTTTTTTGACCATGTTAAGCATATAAACACTTAACTGCGTTGGGAAAATACCTTTTTTGCTTTATGAGGTTCAGATATTTGTGTAATTTTGCGGTGGATTTTCTCTCTCCTTATAACACTAAGAGTTAGATTATGTCAACAAACACAGTAGACAAGGTGCGTAAGGTTACCACCGCGCGCTTGTCAGAGATGAAACGTCGCGGCGAGAAGATTGCCATGCTTACGGCGTATGATTTTTCCATGGCTAAACTCATTGATGAGGCCGGAATGGATGTGATTCTTGTGGGTGATTCAGCCTCAAATGTCATGGCCGGTAATGTTACCACTCTTCCCATGACGGTGGACCAGATGATTTATCATGCCAAGAGTGTGGTGAAAGGTACTAATCGTGCGCTGGTGGTATGTGATATGCCTTTTGGCTCTTATCAGGGTGACAGCAAGGAGGCCGTGAAAAATGCCATCCGCATTATGAAAGAAAGCCATGCTGAGGCTGTAAAGCTGGAAGGTGGCAGTGAGATACGTGAGAGCATAGAGCGCATTCTCAGCGCCGGTATTCCTGTGATGGGTCATCTGGGCCTTACTCCTCAGTCCATAAATAAATTCGGCACATACGCTGTGCGTGCTAAGGAAGAGGCTGAGGCCGCCAAGCTGATAGAGGATGCCCGGATGCTTGACAGCATAGGATGCTTTGCTCTGGTGCTGGAGAAAGTACCAGCGGCGCTTGCCCAAAAGGTTGCTGAGAGTGTTTCAATTCCCGTGATAGGTATTGGAGCCGGTGGTGGCGTTGACGGTCAGGTGCTGGTTATGCATGACATGTTGGGACTGAACAAGGGCTTCTCTCCAAAGTTCCTGCGCCGCTATGCTGACCTTGGAACAGCCATAAATGAGGCTGTCTCACACTATATTGAAGACGTAAAAACATCAGATTTCCCTAACGCCTCTGAGCAGTACTGATAACATAATAGCTTTTGACGCCAAGCGGGCGGTGCGTAACACCACCGGGCTGGGTAATTACAGCCGTTACGCCCTGGAGGTGATGGCCCGCGGCCTGCCGCATGACAAACTATATATGTGTCATGGCGCTGTGCGCGTGCATGAGCGCCTGCGCCCTCTGGAAAAGTATCATAATCTGCGTCACCTCACGCCTGAAGGTCTGTGGAAGCATTTCCCGGCCCTATGGCGTCAGTGGGGCGTTGTTGGCTCCTTGCGCGCAGCGGGGGTTAACCTTTACCACGGGTTGAGTAATGAGATTCCCTCAGGGCTTGACAGTGCCGGAATTGCTTCAGTGGTGACAGTTCATGACCTGATTTACCGCAGGTGTCCTGAGGATTATGCTGCGGTGGACAGAGCCATGTATAACCTCAAGTATGCAGCGTCAGCGCGGCATGCCACCAGAGTGATAGCCATCAGTGAGTGTACCAAGAGGGATATAATCAGTGATTTCGGTGTCCCGGAAGACCGCATAGACGTCATATATCAGGGTACGGATACCATCTTTGACCATATCCCGGATGGCGGTTACACGGCCCGCGTTCTACATGGCCATGGACTGACTGAACCATATGTACTTGCCGTGGGCACCGTACAGCCGCGTAAGAATCAGCTTATGGCTCTTAATGCCATGCATGAACTATGGGAACGCGGATGCAGCCATAAACTGGTGCTGGTGGGTAAGTTGGCCGGAGCTTATGGCCGTAAGGTCTTGGATTACATCAGGCGGAACCGTCTGGAGAACCGTGTGATGTGCCGTGATGATATCAGTTTCCGTGACCTTCCCGCGCTGTATGCCGGGGCAGATGTCACGCTTTATGTATCGCGCTATGAAGGCTTCGGACTTCCGGTGGCAGAGTCACTGCGCATGCTTACTCCCGTGGTGGCATGCAGCGGCTCCTGTCTGGAGGAGGCCGGTGGCCCCGGTGCCATATACGTTTCTCCTGATGACAGTAGTGCCTGTGCGCGCGCCGTGGAGCTGCTTCTGAAGGACTCAGAGCGCAACACCGCCATGGCACGGGCCGGTTATGACTATGTGAAACGCTTCAGTACAGATAATTTCTTTAAACAGACAGCAGAGTGCTATGACAGCGCCCTGAGACAATTTTTTAACAGGCAATGACACAGAATCAGGAAAATACAGGTAAAAAAACGGTGCTGGTGATAGGCGCAGGTGGCTTTATAGGAGGCTTTATAGCCGCTGAAGCCTTGCGCAGAGGTTATGACACATGGGCCGGAGTACGTGCAAGTACATCGCGCAGATATCTGAATGATGAGAGACTGCATTTCCTGGAGCTGGATTATGACAATCCGGTAAGCGTCAAGGAGGCCCTGCTGAAAAATGCGCCCTCTGAACGCGGCTGGGATTACATTATATGGAATCTCGGAGCCACCAAATGTGTTAACTTCCTGGACTTTAACCGTATTAATTACTGTTATGTCCGTGATTTTATAAAAGTCCTCACTGAGTGCGGCATGCTCCCTGAGCGTTTCCTTTACATGAGCTCTCTGAGCGCCCTTGGCCCCGGTGATGAGGAGAACTATGCCCCGCTGACCGCCAGTACCATTCCACGGCCCAATACGGGCTATGGTCTGTCAAAGATGAAGGCAGAGACTTTCATAGAGACCTCCGCCGGACTGAACTGGATAATCTTCAGACCCACCGGTGTCTACGGTCCTCATGAAAAGGATTACCTTATGATGATTCAGAGCATTGACCGTCATTTTGATTTTGGAGTGGGGTATAAGCGCCAGATGCTTACCTTCATATATGTTGAGGATCTGGTAAATGCCATCTTTGATGCTCTGGCTGCCGGGGTTAATAAAAAGAAATACATCATCAGCGAGCCGCGCGCGTACACTCAGACAGAGTTTCGTAACCTGGTCAAGAAAGCCCTGGGGGGGCGCTGGGTGATACCTGTAAAGCTTCCCCTGTGGATGGCCTACATTGCCAGCGTATGCGCGGAAAAGTGGGGTAGAATACGCATGAAAGCTACCACGCTTAACCGTGATAAGTTTAAAATCATGCGCCAGCGCAACTGGAACTGCGACGTATCAGACGCACAGAGAGATTTTGGCTTCCATGCAGACTTCCCCCTGGAAAGAGGCATAGAAAAAACCGTGGGAGCTTACCTAAGAGCCAAGAAATCCTGACCATGGCAGCTGCGGAGATGAAAGTAAAACGCCCCCGGTGGCTTGTGGCTGTCATAATAACGGCTTCCCTGCCCGTTTTCATGTTTCCCTGGCTACTTAGCGCAGGAAGCGTGGCCGGACTTGAGAAAGCTCTCCTGTGGCTGTATCCGCCTTACGTGGTGGCTGCGGCCGTATGCGCATATATCTGCTGGCCTGCCCGTAAGGAACTGTGCGTGATTCTTATATTACTTTTGCTGATGACGCATGCCGCCATGTGGCTCATGTGCTGTCCAGAGCTTTTTATGTGATATGAAAGCAGAAGAAGATTTAGAGGCTTATATCTCTGAGCACATAGATGCTGAGCCTGAGATACTCCGGCGGCTGTACCGCCACACTCACCTTCATCACCTTTATCCCCGCATGTGTTCCGGTCATGTCCAGGGCCGCATACTGCGCATGCTTACGGCCATGATACAGCCTCACAGGATTCTGGAGCTGGGCACCTTTACCGGTTACTCGGCGCTGTGTTTTGCGGAGGGCATGCCGGCTGGAGCGGAGCTGCATACCGTGGAGGTGGATGATGAGAATGAAGAAGAACTCAGGGAGCTGTTCAGCAGCCATCCCAGAGGGGCGGACATACATCTGCACATAGGTGACGCGCTGCAGGTGATTCCCGCACTTCCCGGGAAGTGGGACTTGGTGTTCATTGACGCCAACAAGCGCCATTATCCGGATTATTATCGCATGATTCTCCCGCAGGTGCGTCCCGGCGGCTATATAATTGCTGACAACACGCTCTGGGACGGGAAGGTGGTGGAACCCCAGGCACATACTGACGCCCAGACTGCCGGAATTCTTGCTTTTAATGATGCTGTGGCCGCTGATTCAGGGGTGGAGAAGGTTATCCTGCCGGTCAGGGACGGGATGACCATTATTCGCAAGCTTCCCGCTGCTGGGCCTGCGCCAGAGGAATAAGTCCGTGCATAATGGCAAACACAGTCAGCCCTGAGGCTGAATGAATGTTCAGCTTGGCGCAGATGTTGCGCCGGTGGGTGGTGACGGTGTGCACGCTCAGGAAGAGCTGTGAGGCTATTTCTTTATTGCTCAGCCCGCGGGCAATGGCGCGTATGATGTCACACTCGCGCGGGGTCAGCATCACGTCACCGTTTATGTCCAGAGGCTGTGCCGGGAAATTCTCTACCATGGCGCAGTGCGCGCATCCTGTTTCCAGGTGGGGTATTCCGGTTATAAGGGGTACCAGTAGGCAGTCCTCCATGTGGCAGTGTATTTTCAGGTCACGCTCACAGGCCATGAGCTGATACAGGACGGCATTAAGCTGGTTAACGCGTTCTGCCGGGGGCGTGAAGTGACAGATAATCAGGTCTTTGAGCTCAGAAAGTTTATGGTCTATGTGGCGGTGTGAGGCCTTGATGTCACCCATGGCGCGTTCCGGCGCCAGAGTAGGATCAGATTTCAGCAGGGCGGTGAACATGCTTTCTTCCTCATTGCGCATGTGGCGTGCCACCTCGCGGGCAAATTCATCAAAGAAACTCAGCACGGCAAGGGTTATTTCCGTGTTGAAACCGGCGGCTACAGCTTCCAGCAGCTGTGACCGCAGAGACGGAAGCCTGTAATCAATAAAGAAATGGTGAGCCCCGCGCAGATATTCTATCAGTTGTGCGGTGTCAACGCTTTTACTGTTATACGGAAGCCCGGCCGTGAGATTTGCAACGGCTAAAAATGTTTCAGTGTGTACGTGATGCGCCTTGCAGACAGTGTCCACGGTGGCGTCTCCAAATCCCAGTGCTATCCCGAAACGGCTCAGTACCGGCAGCAGAAGCGCATTCCCGGCTGCCAGCACGCGCATGGGAAGGTCCGGGGTATATGATTTGGGTGAGTCCATGGTTTACTTTCTGTTGTGTCTGCGGCCATTTATATATGCAAAGATAATCATAATAATGAAAATCCCGGCAATCACAGACATCTGAAGTGCGTATTCAAGAGGCCGGACCCATATTTCCTCCATGATATTGAGCCTGCCCATAACCTCAACAAAGGTCCAGAATATAATTACCGTGGCAGTGGCATAGCGCAGAGAGTAACCCCACGCTCTGAGGCGCAGCAGATTTCTGAACATCCACACGGATGCACCCAGACATACTCCGGCAACAGTGAGGGTGAGCCACGAGTGGTCGCCGCCAAAGGTGGAATCATAACACAGTAGCAGCACAATATAGCTTGACCACATTATCACGTTAAGCTCCATGAACGTAACCACCGCTGCGCTGCGTTTTCTGGCTGTCACCGCTTGTCCTGAGGCCAGATGTTTTCTCAGGAATGTGAAAAACGGGCAGCCGCTGGGAAGCTCCCATATATAAATCACCCATACCAGCAGCAGAAAAGCTGCTGATGAAGGCATGAGCAGATACTCGGGTTTTGTCACCACAACGCCGTTATCTGTAAGAGGAGCCACACTCAGCTTATGTGCAAAATATACGTACAGAAACTCCACGCCGCCGGTCCAGAACAGCAGTCCTCCGGTCAGCCCGGCCACAGTGCCTGCAGTATCGCTTTTGAGCCGTGTGCAGCCCAGGGTTAGCGCCAGTCCGGCAATGGCCATGCACAGGGCTGCCACGTTAACCTGACTGCGCGTGAGAAGATGCTCCATGAGTATCATCAGCGCATGTCCCAGCGGCATCATAAGAAGTACAATAACAAATGACAGAATCCCCATCAGGGCTGAGCGTCCGCTTATCCGGCTGTCAACTTTCATATTATCTGATTTTTTAATAAATGTATATCACTGTTTACTGCTGCAAAAGTAATCACCGCCCTTTACAGGGGCAATACCGTATTTCAAGTATTTCCCCGGCATTGGACCTGAAGTAAAATACCGAAAGTCAAGTATTGCAGGGGTGGTGCAATTAGATTAATTTTGCAGTGTAAAAATCAAATAGATAACAAAATGAAAAAATCAATGAGAACAATTTCAAAGGCAAAAGGATATTTAAACGGAGTTATGGCCATTCTTATGGTTGCATTTCTCTCAGTGAGTCTTGCATCCTGCGGTGATGATGAGAAGAAAGATGAGCCCAAGGATACAGATGCAGCAGCCATGGCTGCCGGAACCTACAAGGGCAGTGTGGCCATGTCAGTGATGGGTACGGTGGTTGACCCCGTGGCCGGTGAAGTTGAGCTGACTGCCACTGATGAGACTCACGTTAACGTGGTGATTCCTGAGCTCAAGTATGCTAACTTTACCATAGCTTCTGTTACGGTTCCGGCCGTTGAGGTAACCAAGGCTGCTGATGGCAGTGTGATTATTGGAGCCGGTTCTTATTCAGACAGCAGCATTACGTGTAAAATCATTTCAGGCAAGGTGAGCTCCACAGGTTCTCTGACTCTGGATTTCACACTCCAGCCCGGCAAGATGCCCATGCCCATTAATGCCGGTTTTACAGGCTCTAAGTAATTAGTTTGTTTTCATAGATAGTTTCGGTAATTTACAGTAACTCAGGTAAGTCCATGAGATGTAAGTTAGTAATAATAGCGGGATTGCTGGCAGCAGCATATCCCGCTGTTACGTATGGACAGGCGCAGGCTGAAGACACGGAGTTTTCCGTGACGGAGGAAGATTATGCGTGGCTGGATACCCTGAGCACTGTTGATATCACCGGAACGCGGACGCTCAGGCAGCTCTCAAATGCTCCTCAGCTCACGCGGGTAATATCTCCTGAGGCTGTCCGCATGTCCACCGGAAGTGATGTCACCACCCTGCTGACTGATTACCTCCCGGGGGTGGAGTTCTCCCAGGCCATGAACCGTCAGACTCAGATTAACCTTCAGGGCTTTGGCGGGGGTAGTGTACTCTTCCTTGTTGACGGTGAGCGCATGGCCGGAGAGACGCTGGATAATGTGGATTACTCCCGTCTGACACTCCAGAACATAGAGAGGGTGGAGATTATCCGTGGAGCAGCCGCGGCACTGTACGGCTCCGGAGCAGCCGGTGGTGTGGTGAATATCATTACGCGTAGGGCCTCCGAACCCCTGTCCGCAGACATTGATGCCCACTATGTCCCCACCACGGGTGAATATCGTTTCGGGCTGTCTGCAGAGATGACCCAAAAAAGACTTGGTAATGTCCTTACGGCCCAGTATAGTGACGCACCGGAAATAAAACTTCCCAGTCCCGGAGATTATACCACTGTTGACGCCACGCGCGCTGTGTCTGTGAATGACCGTGTCACTTACCGTTTCAGTGACCGCGTTGACGCCACTGTGCGCGGAGGCATCTTTTATCGCCGCAGACAGACAGCACCTCACCATTACAGCCATTACAGGGATTATAATGTGGGAGCCGCTTTAGGCGCCTCAGACTGGAATCTTTCATATGGCCTGGACATTTACACCAAGGATGACTACGTTAACCGTCAGAACGTGCTGCGCGGGCGCTGGGAACATACCTTGCCTGTTGGAGGCGGCAAGATGGATGTTACCGCCGGTGCTGAGTGGATGAATGATTTCCTGCGCTCATATCAGTTCTCTGATGTCATGGGGACGGGCCCGGGCAGTCATGCGCAGAATACGGCGGGATTATATGCTCAGGTTGATTATATGCCACTGAAGGGGTTGAGTATAGTGCCCGCTCTGCGGTATGACTATTACTCCGCCTCACATGCTGACAGACTGTGCCCCAAGCTCTCCGTGATGTACACTCGCGGACGCATGACATGGCGTGTCGGTTACTATGCCTCTTTCCGCGCTCCCACGCTGAAAGAGATGTATATGGACTTTGACATGGTGGGTATTTTCCATATTTATGGTAATCCGGACCTCAAGCCGGAACATGGAAACAATTTTACTGCCAGTGCAGAATATCATCACGGCATACTGACAGCCACCGCCGGAGCGTACCACAATATTGTTGACGGGCGTATATCATACCTGTGGGATGACGTATACAAGGGCCAGAGATACCTGAATCTGAGACGGCTAAGGCTCACCGGCATTGATGCTTCTGCAGCGCTCCATTTCACATGGGGCATGACCGCTACGGCCTCCTACGTCTTTACTCATGAAGCCCTTGCTAAGGATGCCATAAATCCCACTCCCACGCGCCCTCACAGTCTGGTGGGAGCACTCTCGTACACTCATGCGTTAAAAAGATATGATCTTGCTTTAACAGCACTCCTGAATACAAGATGGAACAGTGCTGTGGACGGTACTCTGGTGAGCGTATCAGAAGGTACTGCTGTGGGAGAACGCCATTATCCGGCCTATAACATTACCAAACTGACTCTCAGCGCGTTGTGGCGCGGAAAGTATACTCTCACTCTTACAGCGGATAATATCTTCAATTACCGTCCGCCATATTATTACTTCAACTCCCCCCTCACCACTGGCACCACCTTCTGTGTCGGGCTCTCAGCTCGTATTCCATAGTAGAGATGCCTGATGCTTCAGCCTGACTTATTAGTCCGCGGTATCTGTTACTAAATACGGACCTATTCTTACAAACAACTGGCTAACAGAATTTTATCGCAAATTTATTTGCGAAATTCAAAAAAGGTGTTTAACTAATAATCGCCATAAATTATCGTGTACTCCCCATTGTTCCTAACCAATGCGAAATAAAACTCTCCAGATAGCCATTCGCCATTTTCCGAGAGGGTTTCAAAGGATACAGTAAGTTTGTTCCCCTCTACAATTCCTTTTTTGAAATTGTAGGATTTATTCTCTATTGATACGCTCCCGAAAAATGTAATCGTATTAGCGTTGCAATTATAGCCTATCCCCCACGATTCATTATTTTCAATCTCTAACGTCACGGGGGATGCCTTATAGAATATAGCACCGTGTTTAGTTTCAAATGTCAAAACGTGAACCTCATTGCCGATAAACGCAGTCCACCTACTGCCTATTAAAGTAAAGTTGTTAGGCTTTTTATTATCAGAACCGTATTGAGTATTCGTGACTTTAATCTGTTGTTTTGCCTTTCCCGATTTACTGTTCTTTCCTTTCGTTTTTTGATGAGAATGATTTACAATATAGTTTATCAAGCACCAAATCGCTATTAAAGATAAGATTATCCACCAATTATCAACAATAAGATTGAAGATAGAAACTATAATAAAGCCGATGGCGTATATTAGTTCCATAATCGGAATCCAAAAGAAGTTGAGTATCGTTGCTGTAATCATAATGAAATAATTACAAAGGTAGATATAATTATTCCGTTCAAAATATGTTCTAAAACAAAAAAATTTCTTAGAGTGTTGCTATAAGTTGATTTATGTATTTAGTTGTTTGTTTATACCTTTGCTATGTGAAATAAAAACAAGAGGTAATTGTGACCCCGATTTCGCGTTTGGAAGTTTGAAAATCTTGGTTTAACTATGCAGCACCTTACATTATAGAGTGCGGAGTTAAACCGCTGACATAAACCGTTGGTGGTATTTTTATACCCTGATGAAATATATACGGTATCGTACCCCCGTGTTGGAGCGTTAATGCGCCCACTGCCTATATGGTGTAATGCGACGGGAAAGGCGATACCGTTTTTATTGCCTATAACTTTCATAAATCGCATTACAATGAAAGAAAATCAAAACCTTAGCCTAATGGCTTACAACTTGCTTGACGCGGCGACCGCGCTTGCAGGAATCCTCGACCAAAGGATAGAGAGAAACTGCGTGAGAGTGAACTATCAGTACGCTTCGGAGCTTATCCGCGACGTGCAGATATCGGCAAAATCGGCAGCCTCAGAACTTATGTTTATCCATGACGAGAAAGGAGGTGAGCGATGACCCGTTACGACTTCAAAGAGGCGACGTGCTTTCTGAATGAGTGCGTGCCGCTCTCGGATATGTACGAGGATGTGCTAATGGCTATGCACCTGCTTTCCGCGCCCAAACGCTACTTAACCAAGAAGAAACGCGCAGAGATATGGCTCACGCTAATGACTTGCGCGGACTTCCTGGACACCATAAACCCGAAGCAGAAAGGAGGTGGTAATGAAGTGGCTTAGAGAATGGTGGCGCATCCTTGTTGAATTCCTCAAGTGGCGAATTGAACAAGAGTACCCTTTTGTTGAGCAGCTTGATGAAAATTCAGACAAGGCCGCCATGTATGAGCGCCTTGAAAAGCACTACCCCAACATCCTCGCCCGGCTAAACGCCGCAGCAGAGAAAAAGGAAAGGAGGTAAAAGAAAGAGCCATCCAAATTTACGTGGGTGGCTCTTTAAATTGAAATTTTGTCTTTTGTAGTGGGTCAAAGTCGTGCCCTGATTATTTACTCCGCTTTTAGATACTTTTCAGCCGCAGCAACAATCTTAGCGAGCGCAAACATGAATATGCCGATGATGAGACCCAATAACGTGAATGTAAAAAATGCAGCAAAGTTAAAACCGTAACCTTTGTCCCCTACATATAACGCCATTAAAATACCGGCGAAAATGATGAAAGCGCCAAACAAATTTATCATAACAACGAGCGTGGAAGGCTGGTATTTATCCGGCTGGGGACAGACAGGCGGTGTTGCCTGTGGCGACTCATTCTTTTCGGGATAGATGGGATTAATATTCTCCATGTGATTTTATATTAAGTTATATACTCGTTTCAGCTGTGATTTGGTTCTATCTCTAAGTTCTAATAAATATCTTCTTATCACTATTTAGATTGCAAAACCTCAATGATTTCAACCATTCTATTTATATGTTCTAATGCAGGCTCACAACTATTCGTAATGATAGACATGTAGCGAGATACGTTCATCATTTCTTCAGGCATTTCTTCCACAAGAATTTTGTCCTTGCTAATTTTGATAGAATCCACAAAAGCAAAATCCTGTGCATAGAAAGTCACATACTCAGGGGATGACTTAAATTCGGCTTTAATCTTATAGCTTTTATTGTATCTATTACGAGAAGACAAAGAGTCAAGAGCGAGTTTTAAATTTGTTGATGCAACCCTAAATAAAGCTATGTCTTCTTTGTGATTAGATAAAACATCTACGTGTTCGTGCAATAACGTTTGCACCTTATTTGAATTAACTTTATTTTTAGGGGCATGGCTTAACGTATACATAAATACGTCTTGGATAGAATCTATTTTATTTGTAGCATCCTCTCCAATGAGGGCCGTTCTTGATGCTAATTCATAGAAATCAGTTGAGTCAATAAGTTCAATTTCTTTTATACCCTTAAAATCTGAATGGTCTGTATAAGTTTCAGCTACATATTTTTCAAAAGCGGATTCAATTCTGCTTTTAGGTTTTTGAGAACATCCACCCAGGAAGATTACCGAACAGAATAATAAATAAATAAACTTTTTCATAACTATTTATTTTATATGTTTGATTAGTCTGTTTATTAATTTGCGGCACGTTCTTTTTGGATGTGTACCCAAAAACAGATATGAGCATTTAAGTGTGCAAAGTAACAGTGCTATTGATATTACCCATCTCAGACCTACAATATTTGTATCAGGGGAAAATATGCGATACAACGGAATGGCAATGGGAGCAAGCATAAGTATGCACTGAAGGCGATACCACTTACATAATTTGAGAGCCCAAGCCAACAGAAGGCATATAGCTGTAAACGGAAGCGATGCGAAAAATACAAGTTCCAGAGCCAAATTCCATTTTTCAGATGTAGTTATATCACAAACTGACATAACCGATAATAGAACAGAGTATATAATCGGGAACGGTTTGGCTATAAGCAACACATTATGTAGTATCACATCCCTTATCCGGAAATTATTAGGTCGGACTACACTTTGTGTTGTGGTAGTATTCTCGTTCATAATCCCAGCAATTTATCAGTTAATTGCCTGATACGTTGATTCAGTTCTTCAATCTGCCTGTCCTTTTCTCTTATTATGTCAAGAAATTTATCCAAGACATTAGAATCGTTGAATGAGTCTTCAACGTCTTTTATGTTAATTAAAGGTTTTGAAGGCAAAGATATAAGCATTTCTCCCTCCCCGTCTATCAACCACTTCATACTGAGTTGGGGGAAGTGAGTGCGTATCTTCTCCAAAGTACGAGGTCGGCTTTTATCTGTCATCTTATTTACCGTACCCTGAGACATACCACACTCATTTTCAAAGGCTAACACGGACATATCCATTGAAGCAATAAATGCCTTTAATCTATCTTGCAAAGTGTCCATATCATAATATATGTTAATTATCTAAAGAGAATTTGGAGTATTTGGATAATTACACTACCTTTGCATTGTCTTTAATAAAGAACGCAAATAAAAGGCAATACAAAGGGGAGTCGCTGTAGAAGCAACTTACTCATAATCACAACGCAAAGTTAGCATTGTTTTTTTCAACGTGGACTATAAATTTATAAGAAAACATAGTGTTAAAATTCGTTTAGTGTTGTTATACTTTGTTACTGATTTATGCGCGTTTTATTCTGCGCGGGGTCAAACATGGGTCAAACATTTTCCACAAAAATACATCAAATTCCACTTAATTACACCATTGTTGGCGCATAGTAAAAAAGCTGTGTTTATGCGTAGAGGTTGCAGAGGCGGAATATAA
>CAMWLS010000047.1 GCA_947175205.1 uncultured Porphyromonadaceae bacterium
ATTGAGTGGAGATTATGGAGAATGAAATGTGATGATTGGTTTATTTCTTTACAACGTTTTACGAACTTTCATGTCGCAAAGTTAATAAATTAAAATTCAAACTACAAAGGTTTCAGCGCCATGTTTAATCTTTAATAACACAAATTTAATATATTTCACAAATGTGCCCGCAGGAAAGAAAATACTATCTTAGGTCTCAGGAAGATAGCGATATTTTGTATTCTCCTCCCAAATATTGGAGAAATCAGAATCCGGTTAGTAAAACCATGCGTGCCGGGTTCTTATGTGACCGCAGATACTTTCATGCTGTCATATGCTTCTTATGTGTCTTATGGGGGCGGTATGCGGCTTATGAATCATATAAGTCATATAAGGGCCGGCGGGGTGGCATGTTATAAAACATATTTAAATAATTATTCATTTATAATTTTTATCTTTGCACCGTAAACTGAGGTGGTGTAAAATGTATAATTACCGAGGTTTATAAACGTACATTAATTTATATCATTCTTACTTAAATCTTTTACTTTTTTATGAACAAATTCAGCAAGTTAGTTGCGGCTGTAGCTCTGGGAATTAGTTCTCTGACTGCAGGTGCGGCAACATTTGTAGGTGATCGCGGAGACTTCCGAGACGAGACCATCTACTTTGCAATGACCACCCGTTTCTATGACGGTGACCCCACCAACAACACTTACTGCTGGGATGGCGTGCTTAATGAGAATGACCCCGAATGGCGTGGTGATTTCAAGGGTCTTATAGAGAAACTTGATTACATCAAGGCTTTAGGTTTCACTGCCGTGTGGATTACTCCTGTTGTAGAGAACGCTTCAGGTCTGGATTATCACGGCTACCATGCATTTGACTTCAAGAAGGTGGACCCGCGTTATGAGAGCCAGGATGTAAAGTTCCAGACTCTTATAGATGAGGTACACAAGCGTGACATGAAACTCATACTGGATATAGTGCTCCAGCACACAGGCAACTTTGGTGAGGAGACTCTCTGCCCCATGTTTGTGAAGGACTATACTCAGAATATGTCAAACATAGACAAGTCCATGAAGCTTCACCCGAACTCCAAGCTGCCTTCAAACTATTACAGCCTGCAGCCCGGTGAACAATATTCACACCGTCTGGGTCTTATGAAGAATACCCGCGGTGTAAACCAGGACACTCATAACTACTGGCATCACTACGCACACTTCAACTGGGACGATCCTACCCGCTGGTGGGGCCAGATTGCCGGTGACTGCGTGGACCTGAACACAGAGAACCCCGCCACTTCCAACTATATAGTGGACTGCTACTCCAAGTTCATCAAGATGGGTGTGGACGGTTTCCGTATAGACACATCAGGCCACATCTCACGTCTGACTTTCAACAAGGCTTTCATTCCTCAGCTACACGAGGCTGCCAAGTCAGCAGAAGCTATAGAGAAGCGTGGCAACACTCCTTTCTATATGTTTGGTGAGGTATGTGCGCGTGCCGAGGAGGTTATCTACCGCGACGGTAACTACAACTGTTCTCCCTGTTTCTATACCTGGAAAGAGGATAAGGATTATGCATGGGACTACAGCGAGACAGCCTGGGACAACTATGTTGTAATGGAAGGCGAGACCGGTGAGCATCCCAATGCCAAGTCTGTTCTGCAACAGGCTGATGACTATATGGGCAAGGGCAAAATCAAGCACAGCAACAACGCATGGCTGAACGGAAACGAATACCACGCTCCTGACTACTCTCAGAACTCAGGTTTCAACGTGATAGACTTCCCCATGCACTGGCGTTTCCACCGTGCAGAGAATGCCTTTGGTGTACGTTCACAGGATGACTATTATAATGACGCAACATGGAACGTGGTATATGTTGACGGTCATGACTACGGCCCCAACGGCTGGGACACCAAGAGCTTTGGAGGTTCACTGAACGAGTGGGCAGAGAACCTCTCACTGATGTTCACCTGGCGTGGTATTCCTTGTATCTGGCAGGGAACTGAAACATATTTCCGCAAGGGTAACATCATAGACAAGGGTGCCATAGAGGCCCTTAAGAACACTGCCCGCGCATATTACGGCGGTTACCTGACCGGTACCGTGACCACTACCGGTTTTGGTGAGTACAGCAATGCCACCGGCAACCTGGCTGCCTCACTGACTCATCCTCTGGCTATTCATCTGCAGCGTCTGAACAAAATCCGCGCCGCTGTTCCCGCGCTCCGCAAGGGTCAGTACAGCACTGACGGCTGTTCAGGAAGCATGGCTTTCAAGCGCCGCTACACTGATGCCAATACAGACTCTTATGTTCTGGTAACCATCAGCGGCAACGCTACTTTTACCGGCATCCTCAACGGTACATATGTTGACGTTGTCACCGGTGACACCAAGACTGTTACAGACGGCAAACTGAGCGTAAGCTGCTCAGGCAAGGGTAACTTCCGCGCTTATGTTCTTTCAACCGCCAAGACTCCGGCCCCCGGCAAGATTGGCACAGACAACCAGTATGTTTACGCTTCATCACCCGTAACCACCACTCAGAAAGGCTATGACGGCCAGGAAGAGGCCGGTGACTTCACCACCCAGCGCGACAACGGCGGCGGTGGCGGCGGCGGTGGCGAAATCGTCGAGCCCGAAGAGCCCATTGAGCCCTCAATGAGTGAAGGTGAGCAGGCTGTATTCTTTGAAAACAGCAAGAACTGGAGCGGTACAGCAAACTGCTATGCATGGAAGGGCGGCAGCAATTACTTTGGCTCATGGCCCGGCTCCGCAATGACTTATCTTGGCAACAACGTATGGAAGATTACTTATACCGGAGCTGACGTAATACCTTCAACCGCAGGCGTAATCTTCAATGCCGGTGGCCGTCAGACTGATGACTTCACCTGGGTTAACGGTGGTTACTACAACGCCGAAGGATATATCAAGACCATCCCCGGTGCAGGCGAGATAGTTGATCCCATTGAGCCTCCTGTTGAGGAAGGTGACTGGGTGGTATACTTTGACAACAAGAACAACTGGTCAACAGTTAACGCTTACGCATGGAACGGCAGCACCCAGTACTTTGGCGCATGGCCCGGCAAGGCAATGACCGAAACCGTAAACATTGGCGGCAAGACATACCTGACCATCACCATCCCCAATGCCAAGGCCGGTACGGAGATTATCTTCAACAACGGCCAGGGCACCCAGACTGCTGACCTTGAGTGCATAGACGGTCACATCTACGGTCCTGACGGTTCACACTTCTCAGGTGTTGCTGCCGTAACCGAGGTTAGCCTGAATGTTTATACTGCCGGTGGCAAGCTTTACATTGAAAGCCCTGAGGCTACCAAGGTGGCTGTGGTACGAGTTGACGGTTCATTCATCAACCTGGACGTAAATCCCGGTGTTAACACAGTGGAACTTCCCCGTGGCTTCTATGTAGTGGCCGGCAAGAAGGTGGTTCTCTGATAAGGCTATAACACTGAAATAATATTATGAGAGTGGTTCACAGACGTGGGCCACTCTCTGTTTACTTTAGTACCATTCTATGCAGTCCGGCGAATCACCGGAAGCATCCGGTGTAAATTCATAATACAATACAGGCACTAAAAGCACAAGCAAAAATTCATCAAAACAACCCACCTGTAGTTCATTTTTATAAGTAACTAAGGTGTAAAATGTCATTTTATGCTTTTTTTGCACTTAAAAAAAGCAATGGAGACTGAATTTTTCTTTATATTTGCGGAAGAACCAACTATTTAAGTAAACCATATTGCTGTCCGCATGCAGTGACCGGACTTCAGCGGCAGCCTACTTTCGGAAAAAACTATCGTATGAATAAGAAAATTATTGCAGCAGCACTTGCGGCACTGATATGCGCCGCAAGCGCCGATGCGAAGCCCGCCAAGCGCGGAGTCTTCAATTATACACAGCCCGACGGGACCCAACTTTCCGTAAGGCTTGTGGGTGACGAACGCAGTCATATTTACATGACTGAGGACGGCATGCCGCTGATGCATGACGCCCAGGGACGCCTGTGTTACGCACTTGTAGGTACAGACGGTAAGGTGACCCCTTCAGCCATGATGGCTACAGATGCCTCCAAGCGCAGCGTCACCGCCACCAGCCTACTGTCATCGCAGAACCCAGAAAAGGCCTTCAACGCCCTTAACCGCGAGATTCTGAGCAACAGCCCCATAGCTTTATCTGAGAATACATTCCCTGCGTGGAAGAAAGACCGCCTGAACAGTACCACAGGTGAGCTTAAAAGCGACACCAAGGTTCCTCAGTCAGGCGTGGGTCTGTGTCCCTCATCCTTTCCTCCCACCGGACCTTCCAAGGCCCTGGTGATTCTGGTCCAGTACTCAGACATTTCATTCACCCTGCCTGACCCCCACCAGTACTTCAACGACCTTCTCAACAAGGAGGGCTTCAGCCAGTATGGCGCCACCGGCTCAGTTTCAGAATATTTCCATGAGGCTTCTATGGGTCAGTTCCAGCCTCAGTTTGACCTCTACGGTCCTGTCACTCTGCCTAACACACGCGCTTACTACGGCGGCAATGACTACTGGGGAAATGACCAGAACCCCCACATGATGGCTGTCCATGCCTGCCAGGCTCTGGATGCAACTGTAGATTTCTCACAGTATGACAATGACAAGGACGGATATATAGACAACGTCTTTATCTTCTATGCCGGCACCGGCGAGGCTTCAGGCGGTCCTGCGGCATCAGTATGGCCTCACTCATGGGATGTGTCTAACGGTACAAGCACAGTGTACCGCTTTGACGGTGTACGCCTGGACCACTACGCCTGCTCAAACGAGTGGGAAAGCGGCCGTCCTGACGGTATAGGAACGTTTGTGCACGAGTTCTCTCATGTGCTGGGTCTTCCTGACCTTTATACCACTGACTACGGCAGCGCCGCCTCAGTAACTCCGGGCTCATATGAAGTCCTGGACTACGGTCCTTACAATAATGACGGCTGCACACCCCCCACATACTCAGCCTATGCCCGTAACGCCATGGGATGGCTTGACGTGGAAGTGCTGGACGGCGAACCCGCTTCAGTACAGCTGTCACACATCATGACCAGCAACAAGGCATGCCTGATTCCCCACCCCACCTCAAACACTGAGTTCTTCCTTCTGGAGAACCGCCAGACAGTGGGCTCTGACGCATATATCCCCTATCACGGCATGCTGGTATGGCACATTGACTATGTACCCTCAGTATGGAACCAGAATTCAGTCAACAACACCAAGGGTCACCAGTATGTGGATATAGTGGAGGCCGGCGGTCAGGCAAACAACTACAACACCACCATCATGAAAGAGTATCCTTTCCCGGGTACCAAGAAAGTGACGGAGCTGAGCGCAAAGACCAGCCCTGCACTGAGAACGTGGAACGGTGCTGACGTGAACTGCCCCATAAGCAACATCACGGAGACTAACGGTATCATCACTTTTGATGTTGCGGGCGGCCTGTTTGACCTTGCCACTCCCACCGGCGTAAAGGCTGATAACATCACTCCCATAGGAGCAACCCTGAGCTGGACCGCTGTGGACCGTGCTCTGGGCTATGAGGTAAATGTGTACACCAAGAATGCTTCAGGTGCCGCTGTAGCTGTTGAAGGCTGGGAAGATACTTATATCCCCTCCGGTACCAGCGTTACCATCAGCACTCTTGAGCCCGAGACTGAATACTTCTTTACTGTGGCTGCCCGTGCATCACGCATCCTGAGCGAGCCCTCAGCAGAGCAGTCATTCACCACCACAGAGATGACATTTGGTTACACTACTCCCGTAATCAAGGACGCAACAGAAGTTGATGAAAACGGTTTTGTGGCAAACTGGGAAGAACACCCTGAAGCGTACCATTATCTGCTGACAGTAACCGGTTATGTTGACGGTGATCCTGTTGCAGAAACTGCCACCATGGGTTCACAGAACAGTACCAAGGTGGAACTCCCCGAAGGCTGGATTACCAATGCCGCCAGCGCATACACCAGTGCTTCAATGGCCGGTAACGCAGTTCCCTCTCTGAAGATGGATGAAAGCGGTACTTACCTGCAGACACGCGTATTTGAAAAGGATATCGTTGGCCTGAGCTTTACTGTCAAGGGAGCCGGTGCCGCATCCACCAACTCCCTGGATATAGCAGCGGCCGGTGTTGACGGAGCCTTCACCGTATTCCACACCATCAAGCCCATTTCTGCCTCACGCCAGACCATGGACCTGAGCGATAAGCTCCCCGAGGGTAGCCGCGCCATCAAGTTCATCTATAACAAGATTGGTTCCGGTAATGTGGCTCTGGATGACGTAAGCATTGAAATCCCCGCCATCACAGAAAAGGTTCTTGACGGCTATGACCACAAGGATGTGGGTAACGTAACCAGCCACAGGGTGGCCAACAACATAGGTGCATCACGCTTCCTTTACAGCGTTCAGGCTGTTCACCAGGACGGTACAGTTACCAATGAGTCGGCCCGCGCTGAAGTTAAGGTTGACACCTCAGCAATCCGCGATATAACTGTTGACGCAGCTGACGCAGACGCACCCGTTGAATACTTCAACCTCCAGGGTATCCGCGTAAACAATCCCTCAAACGGTGTGTACATCCGCCGTCAGGGCAACAGCGTAACTAAAATTACCGTTAAGTAACCCATAAACGCACGCATACCGCGGGCCGGGAACGTCAGAAGCGTTTCCGGCCCGCTTTCTTTGTACAGTCACTGAAATATATTACGGATGAGATGTATGGGTCTCAGTATCAAGGACGGTCAATAATACATTCCTAATGGTAAAGGGGCAGGGATTATACTGATGCGCCTGCGTACGGCGGCAAAACTGCACACTTTTTCCCAAAAATACACATTTTGTGCAGTACTTATTTGGATATATCCTTAAAGAGTCATATCTTTGCTGACATAGCTGACACAGCACATCCGTTAACCCTAAAACCATAAGTATCCATGACCCCCATAAAGAATTTTGAGGACCTGCGTGAACGCTTCAAGTCACTCCCCTTGCGCCCGAGGGTGGTAGTAGTAAATCCTTCTGACCAGGACACCTGTACAGTGGTGGAAAGATGTCTGAATGAGAAACTGGCTTCTTTCTTTTTAGTGGGGTTACCGGAATGTGAGACATTCTCCGGCCATATGGTACAGGAGTATCCGGGCGAGGTTCAGGTTTACACGGAACCTACACTGGAAGATGCCGCGGCACGCGGTGTACAGATAGTGCATGACGGACTTGCTGACGTGCTATTCAAGGGTAATATAAACACTGACAAGCTGCTGAAAGCCGTACTGAACAAGGAATACGGACTGCTTCCGGCAGGGAATGTGCTGTCACACATCACGGCTGTAAGCCAGCCTGATTATCCCAAACTGCTTTTCTTCTCTGACGCGGCTGTCATTCCACAGCCCACCCTGGAACAGTTTGACGCCATGGTACGCTATGACGTGGACATCTGCCGCAAACTGGGCATAGAACACCCCAGGGTGGCCCTTATCCATTTCTCAGAAAAGGTAAACGAGAAGTTTGAGAACACCATGTCATACGTGGCAATCAAGGAGAATGCAGCGGCAGGTGCTTACGGTGAGGTGGACGTTGACGGACCTATGGATGCCAAGACCGCCTGTGACCTTCACAGCGCACAGGTCAAGGGTATTAACAGTTCAGTTACCGGTCAGGCTGATATTCTGATATTTGCCAATCTTCAGGCAGGAAATACATTCTATAAAACCATATCACTTTTTGGTCATGCGCGCATGGCCGGTCTGATTACCGGCACGTCAAGGCCGGTGGTTGTACCATCAAGGGCTGATTCAGCGGAGTCAAAATTCCACAGTCTTGCACTGGCATGTGTAACCGCCTGACTCATTAAAGGGCCCTCACTCTTTCCTCTCAACATTCATCTCACTTATGACCACTGAAGCTACTACAACAAAAATTGACATCACCCGAGATGTCACCAAACCGGAAAACATCTCTTCCAAGATTTTTGATGCGGCTTACAGCAATGAGCCTTACAGCTGCCGTGTATTTGTGATTAATCCCGGTTCAACAAGTACCAAATTCGCCATCTACCATGACAACAATATAGTGTGGCGCGGAATAGTACACCATACTGCGGAAGACCTCAAGGATTTCCATCACCCTATAGAACAGCTGGCTTACCGCACCGCAGCCATGCACCAGATGCTGAGAATGTTTGACGTGGAGATGCGTTTTGACGCTGTCATTGCCCGCGGAGGTCTTCTTCACCCTACCCCGGCCGGCGTTTATGAGGTTAATGAAAGAATAAAGCATGACCTGAACACGGCCAAGATGGAGCATGTGTGCAACCTTGGAGCCTCAATGGCTGAGTCACTGGCGGATGCCGTGGGCTGTAAAGCGTATATCGCTGACCCTGAGGTGGCTGATGACCTGATTCCTGAGGCGCGACTGAGCGGTATACCGGAGATAGACCGCAAATCCATATTCCATGCCCTTAACAGCCGCGCCGTGGCCAGAAGATATGCCAAGAGCGTTAACCGTAAATATGAGGACCTGAACCTTATTGTGGTGCATCTGGGGGGCGGAATATCTGTGGGAGCACACCGCAAGGGTAAGGTGATAGACGTTAACAACGCCCTTAACGGTGACGGACCCTTCACACCGGAACGCGCAGGAACTGTGCCTGCACATCAGTTGGTGGAGCTTTGTTTCAGCGGCAAATACACTGAGGCTGAAATCAAGAAGCTCTTATGCGGCAGGGGCGGCCTGATGGCGCATCTGGGCACGAATAATACCGCTGAAATAGCAGCCCGCGCAGAGGCCGGCGAGGAACCGTACAAGAGTGTTCTGGATGCCATGCTTTACTCTGTGGCTAAGGAGGTGGGCTCACGCTTTGTGGCTCTCAAGGGTAAATGTGACGCCATTATCATCACCGGCGGTATAGCCCATAATGAATACTGCGTGGATAAAATCAGGGACTGGGTGGGTTATATGGCTCCCATCTATGTACGCCCGGGTGAGGATGAGCTGGGCGCGCTGGCTGAGAACGCCGTGGGCGCCGTGACAGGCACTATAATTCCTCAGGAATACAACCCGGCTGACTGAGGCCGTATACTTATAATCTGTTAACTTTCCACTCCGGGATAGCAAGGTTTAACAGACAGGAACTAAACAGGAGTGGAAGCGCTGATACATATTCTGCGCTGCCACTCCTGTAGGTTTTAGACGCCCCCCCGATGTCAAGGCGGATGTTCAGTTCATTTCATTGAACATATTGGCACAGCCGTCCTCCAGCAGGTCAAGGACCGTCTCAAAGCCTTCCGCTCCATCATAATACGGGTCCGGGATGCAGTCATGGCGGGTGGCGGCATTGACCCACTCTATCATAGGAACTATCTTACCCTCAGCCTCAAGTGAGGGTGCAATGCGTTTAAGATTTGCTTCATTTGAGGCGTCCATGGGCACTATGATGTCAAAATCATCAAAATCATAAGGCTGCACCTGGCGGCAGCGATGGTTGAGCTCATAGCCGCGCCGGCGGGCGTGAACCCGCATGCGGTTATCCGGAAGGTCTCCTATGTGGTACCGGGATGTGCCGGCGGAGTCTATTTCCCAACGGGCGTCCATGCCGTTCTCGTGCACTATGCTGCGCAGAACTCCCTCTGCAGCGGGAGAACGGCAGATATTACCCAGGCACACAAAGAGTACCTTAATTTTATCTTTACCTCGCAGCTGAGCCACGAGCTTTTCTTTTTTGGATTCCATATTACGTGGTTTTCTTACAGCTGAACTGTGGATGTCTGTAGGGCAACGGCATGGTTAAGGTGGTGTGTCAGGAATTTTTATTTACCCTCAATATCTTTGAAATAGCGGTAGGTGGAGACTTTCAGGTCATCACACGCGGCCTCATCTGCAAAGATGACTGCGTGGGGATGAAGCTGCAGTGCGCTGATGGTCCACATCTGGCTTATACCGCCTTCAACACCGTGATGCAGGGCACGGCTTTTGTTATGACCGTTAACCAGCAGCATTACCTCACGGGCATCCATTACTGTGCCCACACCCACGGTGAGGGCGGTTTTGGGGACAAGGTCAACATTGTTATCAAAGAAACGTGAGTTGGCTATAACGGTGTCATGGGTCAGTGTCTTCATGCGTGTACGTGAAGTGAGTGATGAACCCGGCTCGTTAAAGGCTATGTGTCCGTCAGGGCCTACACCGCCCATAAACAGATCCACGCCGCCGTAACTCTTTATCTTCTCCTCAAAGCGGGCGCACTCAGCCTGAGGGTCAGCAGCATTACCGTCAAGAATATTTACGTTTTCCGCGGGAATGTCAATGTGGCTGAAAAAGTTAGTCCACATGAAAGTATGATAGCTCTGCTCATGATCACGGGGTATACCGCAGTACTCATCCATGTTAAATGTCACCACATGCTTGAATGACACCTTGCCCTCCTTGTTCATTTCCACCAGACGTCTGTACATTCCCAGCGGAGAAGAGCCTGTAGGGCAGCCCAGGATAAAGGGACGCTCTGCCGTGGGAGCAAAAGCATTTATGCGTGCAGCCACAAACTCAGCGGCCGCCGCGGACATGGCATCGTAATCTTTTTCAATGATAAGTCTCATAATAAAGGATTTTTTAGCGGTTATTTTTCAAAATATATTTGCGCAAATATAGTGATTTTCAATGGTAATAGCTAATTTTGCAAAACAGAAATATCATACAACTCCATAATTAGATGCGTAAACTCCTGAATCGTAAATTGCTGTGGCTCCTGCTCATACCCGCTGCAGCGGTTATTGTATATGCCGTAATGATGTGGCTCAAGCCCAAAGCGACTCCGGCGGAAATCCCCACTGTGGAAGTCATTCCGGTCACAACTGAAAATATAAATATTTATGGAGAATATGTGGGACGCATAGGCGCTCACCAGAGCGTGGAGGTGCATGCACGCGTGGAGGGTTATCTTCAGCAGATGCTCTTTGAAGAAGGTTCTTATGTGCAGAAAGGGCAGACCCTCTTTGTGATTGACCCCACGGTGTACAGAGCCAGAGCTCAGAAAGCGGAGGCCATACTGAACAAGGCCCGCGCGCAGGCCCAGAAGGCAGAGCGTGACCTCAACCGCATACGCCCGCTGTATGCCCAGAATGCCGCTTCACAACTGGACCTGGATAACGCTGTGGCTGCATATGAAAGCTCCCGCGCTGAGGTGGCTGTGGCAGAAGCGGACCTCACGCAGGCGCGCCAGACGCTGGGTTATACCACTGTGACGGCTCCCATCTCAGGCTACATCAGCCAGCGAAATGCTGATATAGGTACCCTTGTGGGGGCCTCCGGCAAAAGTAAGCTGGCCACCGTGGTTAAAAGTGACACCGTACGCGTGGACTTCTCCATGACGGCCCTTGACTATCTCACCGGTAAGAACCGTAATGTCAATCTGGGACAGCGTGACCCTTCACGTAAATGGGATGCTTTTGTTACAGTAACCCTTGCTGACGGTACTGAATATCCTTACAAGGGCTATGTTGATTTTGCGGACCCACAGGTGGACCCCAAGACCGGAACATTCTCAGTCCGTGCTGAGATGCCTAATCCGGAGCACACCCTGCTCCCGGGTGAGTTCACACGTGTAAAGGTGCTTCTGGACGTACGCGAACAGGCCATAGCCGTTCCTGCAAAGGCTCTGGAGATAGAGAAGGGTGGAGCTTACATTTATGTTGTAAAACCTGACGATATTGTGGAGCGGCGCTTTGTGGAGACAGGCCCGGAGCTGGGAAACAAGATTATTGTGGAACGCGGACTGGCAGCGGGAGAGAATATTGTTGTAGAAGGTTTCCACAAGCTCAAGCACGGCATGAAGGTTTATCCTGTTGAGGCAGGTACTGTGGCAGAAGAAGCTAACCCCGGAGAAGAATAACCGATGGAGCACAAGTTAAAACAGGCAGCTGAGCATGACAAGCCCAATTTCTTTCTGGACCATCCGGTCCTGAGCATTGTCATCTCCATAGTCATAGTTATAGTGGGTGGCATAGGCCTGATGCTGCTGCCAGTGGACCAGTATCCTGATATTGTCCCGTCACAGGTACGCATTGCAGCCAGTTACCCCGGCGCTGACGCCCTTACTGTGGGTCAGGCCGTGGCCACACCCATAGAGCAGGAACTTAACGGTACGCCGGGAATGTTATACATGAGTTCCACCAGCTCAAACTCAGGAGGATATTCCGCCATTGTCACTTTTGACATAGGCGTGGACCCGGAGCTGGCTGCGGTGGACATTCAGAACCGCGTGAAACGCGCTGAGAGCCGCCTGCCGGCTGAAGTGGTACAGAACGGCGTGTCTGTGGAGAAAGAAACTGCCGGAAAGCTGATGACCATTGTGGTGCGTAGTTCTGACTCAAAATATGATGAGATATATCTGAGTAATTACACTACCCTCAATATTGTGGACATGCTCAGACGTGTGCCCGGAGTGGGCCGCGTTCAGAACGTAGGTAGCCGCTATTATGCAATGCAGATAAAGGTCTCGCCGGCAAAACTGGCAGACATGGGCCTTACTGTCAAAGATATACAGGACGCCCTCAAGGACCAGAACCGAGAGAGTGCCGCCGGTGTACTGGGACAGGCTCCCAATGACGGTATAGACCTCACCGTGCCCATTGTGGCCCAGGGACGCCTCAGCACAGTGGAGGACTTTCAGGAGGTGGTGGTGCGTGCTGACGCCAACGGTTCACTCATACGCCTTAAGGACGTGGCGGAGATAGGCCTGGAGGCTCAGAGCTATACCACCGAGAGCGGTATTAACGGTGGTAATGCAGCCGTTATGAACATCAGCATGCTGCCGGGCGCCAACGCCATAGAAGTGGCTGAAGCCGTGAAGGCTGAGATGGAACGCATAAGCAAGAATTTCCCTGAGGGTATCTCTTATGACATACCCTTTGACATGACCACCTATATTTCAGAGTCTATCCATCATGTTTACCGTACATTCTTTGAGGCTCTGGTGTTGGTGATACTGGTGGTGTTCCTCTCCCTGCAGAGCTGGCGCGCCACCGTCATTCCTATTGTGGCTGTTCCCATCTCACTGGTGGGAACCTTTGGCGTCATGCTTATTTTCGGGTTCTCACTGAACATGCTCACACTGCTGGGTCTAATCCTGGCCATTGGTATAGTGGTGGATGACGCCATAGTGGTGGTGGAGAACGTGGACCGTATCATGGAACGCGACAGATGCGGTGCTCCTGAGGCCACCAGGAAGGCTATGACCAACCTTGGAAGCGCTCTGGTGGCCATGTCTCTGGTTCTGTGTGCAGTGTTTGTCCCCGTTAGTTTCCTCCCCGGCATAACAGGACAGTTATACAGGCAGTTCACCATTACCATTGCCGTATCAGTGATTATATCCACCGTTGTGGCACTGACACTGTCACCGGTAATGTGCTCCATGCTTCTGCAGCGCAGCCACGGACGTAAGCGCCGTTTCTTCCGTCTTATAAATCTGGGACTGTACCGGGGAAATCACTTCTACTGCCGCCGTGTGGGCTCTGCCTTCAGACATCCGCGGCGCATGCTGTGCATTTTTGGGCTGGCGCTGGTATTCATTTACGTAATGAACCGCCTGATGCCGGAGAGCTTCATGTCTCCGGAAGACCAGGGTTATTTCACTGTGGAACTGGAACTGCCTGAGGGTGCCAGCATAGAACGCGCACGCATGGTTACTGACCGTGCCATAACAGACCTTATGACAGACCCTGACGTGGCGTACGTCCTGAATGTGACCGGCAGCTCGCCCCGCATGGGCACCAATCAGGCCCACACCACCCTGACCGTCATTCTCAAACCATGGGAAGAGCGCGTGACCACTGACATTACCGCCGTACGCGAGCGAGTAAAAGCCGCTCTTGCTGTGTACCCGGAGACTCAGGTTTACGTCTTCTCCCCGTCCATTATTCCCGGTCTGGGTAGCTCCGGAGGCTTTGAGATGGCTTTGGAAGCGCGTGGTGACGCTACGTTCTCAGACCTTGCCGCAGCAGTGGACACCCTCAAGAAATATGCCGCCATGGAGCCGTCCATAACCTCACTGTCCACCTCACTGCAGGAAGAAATTCCACAACTGTACTTTGACGTAGACCGTGATGAAGCGCGTCTGCGCGGCGTTAGCCTCAGTGACATCTTTGCCACCATGAAAGCCTTCACCGGCTCAGTTTATGTCAATGACTTCAATCTCTACAACCGCATATACCGTGTTTACGTTCAGGCTGATGCTCCGTTCCGTGCACGGCGTGAGAATCTCAACCTGTTCTTTGTCCGCGGAAACGGCGGTAATATGATACCCGTGACCTCTCTTGGTACCTCACGCTATATCACCGGTCCCGGCTCCATGCAGCGCTTCAACATGTTCAGCAGCGCCACTGTCAGCGGTGATGCGGCCCCGGGATACAGCTCCGGCCAGGCCATGGATGCTCTGGAAAAGATAGTGAACACCCATCTTCCCTCAGATATAAGCGTGGAATGGAGCGGTCTGTCATACCAGCAGAAGCACCAGAGCGGCAACACGGGTATGGTGTTAGGGCTGGCTTTCATCTTTGTATTCCTCTTCCTGGCCGCTTTATATGAAAACTGGGCTGTGCCCCTGGCGGTCATACTGTCCCTACCCATTGCCGGCGTAGGTGCTTACCTGGGTATTTGGGTCTGCGGCCTTGAGAATAATATTTATTTCCAGATAGGGCTGGTGATGCTGGTGGGTCTGGTGGCTAAGAACGCCATCCTGATAGTGGAATTTGCCAAGGAGGGCACAGATGCCGGACTCACGCCTTATGATGCCGCACTTCGCGCTGCCAGGCTCCGTTTCCGCCCAATAGTCATGACCTCCCTTGCGTTTATGCTGGGACTCCTGCCTCTGCTGTTTGCCACCGGCCCCGGCTCAGCCGCAAGGCGTGACATAGGCACCGGAGTATTTTTTGGCATGCTGGTGGCCATAACTTTAGGTATAGTATTTGTTCCCTTCTTCTTCTCAGAAGTGTTTAAGATAATAAACCACCGGAAAGAACGACGCCGCCAAAATCATGAAAACAAAATATAACATAATAGTCTGCATCCTTGTCACAGCAGTGGCAGCGCTTGTGTCATGCTCTCCTGTGAGCAAGCTCCGGCAGCCTGACCTTCAGGACATGCCTCAGACCTTTGCCAAAGGTGAAGCTGACAGCACCACCATTGCAGACCTCACAAAGTGGCAGTTTTACGCTGACACCACCCTCACCTCACTCATAGAGAGGGCTCTGGACCGCAACCGCGACGTGGCCATAGCCGCAGCGCACATGCGTGAGCTGGAGAAGCTATATGGCGTGGACAAGCTGAATTATCTCCCGGACCTGAACGCAAATTTCGGGGCACTGCGTGAGACAAATCACTATTATGGCCAGGCCTTCAAGCCTGACACAGAGGTCAGTCTGAAGGCCACCCTAAGCTGGGAGGCAGACCTGTGGGGCGGCCTGTCATGGAAGCAGAAGCAGAGTAAAGAAAAGTTCCTGGGTGCCGCTGAGGAATACCGTGCCATGCAGATGACCATTGTATCCCAGGTGGCCACGGCTTATATTAACCTGGTGGCACTTGATTCAGAGCTGGCAGTGGTGCGTAATGCAGTGGAAACGCGCGCAGAGAGTCTGGAGAAGGCAAAGCTGCGCTATGAAGGCGGTCTTACTTCAGAAGTGGTTTATCAGCAGGCGCTGGTGGAATACTCCACAGCCGCCGCCATGATTCCCAACCTGGAAAACAGGATAACAATGGCAGAAAATGCCCTGAATATCCTCACCGGTGATTTTCCGGGCAGAGAGATACTGCGCCATAATGTGTCACTGGATCTGAACCTGCCTGAACGTGTTCCTGTGGGCGTACCGTCCATGATGCTGGAGAAACGTCCAGATATACGTGCGGCGGAACATAACCTCAAGGCTGCCGCTGCAGCCGTGGGTGTTGCATATGCAAACAGATTCCCGTCTTTCAGGATATCACTCACCGGAGGTGCTGAGAATGAACAGTTAGCACACCTGCTGGAGTCTCCCTTCAGTTATATGCTGGGAAACCTTGCCGGGACAGTTTTTGACTGGGGGAAGAAAAAACGCGCATATGAGGCCAAAATTGAAGCATATGAACAGGCCCGCCTGGCATATGAGCAAAGAGTAATGAGTGCTTTTGCAGAAGTGGATAACGCCATAAGCGCGTACCGCAGCGCTCTGAGCGCAGTGGAAAGACGCACTGACCTGCGCGATGCCGCCTCCCGTTACCTTCAGCTGGCAAATCTCCAGTATCGCGGCGGCTCTCTGAATTACCTTGATGTGCTGGATGCCCAGCGCCGATATCTGGACTCCGAAATTGCTCTGACAAACTCAGTTAGAGATGAGTATCTGGCTCTGGTGATGCTTTACCGTGCCCTTGGCGGCTGGTAAGGTCATATTTGTCCTCAGGCCAATTTTTTTTATTTCCGCTTTTGGAAATTTTTAGTAATTTTGCCGTAATTAAATATTGCTAAAGACATACGAGCCTACCTATGGCACCGTGGAGTGTCCTGCAAAACGCTCCGGAGTTGAACAGATACAACTCCTTATTTGTTTGATTACTATTGAATTAACGCTGTTATATAACACTCAATTTTATTATTTTTATATCTCAATTAACTAAAAACGCATCTATAATACTTGCTGTCTTGTCTGATATGGTTTGTTGGTCAAGGCGTTGATACAAAATTATTTTAATTATCTCCGATACCGAGAATCGGAAACAAAAACTGTAAACTTATTTTAGAACATCCAATATGGAACTTAACGAAAACCTCCACAACTCTAATCCTAATGCCGACAAAGCCTCAGAAGGCGAAAAGAAACCCAAGCGTCCACGCATAGGTCAGTCTTTAAACTCAGACGGACGTAACTCTTATCAGCCACGCCCCTATCAGCCGCGCAATTACAGCAACAGCGCAGACGGGGAGCAGCGCCCGTATCAGCCGCGCCCATATAACAACCGTCAGCAGAACTCATACAACAACGGCCCCCGCCGATATAACAGCTATAATCAGAACGGTGGTCAGGGCGGCTACAACCGTACTTACAACCAGCGCAGCTATAATACGCAGCCTCTGACTGAGGGTACTGTGGCAGAGGGTGAGACTTCAACCCAGAATACAGAAAACACCCACTATCAGCCCCGCCCCTACAACAACGGACAGCGCCCTTATAACAATAACCGTCAGCAGGGCGGCTACAACAATAACGG
>CAMWLS010000048.1 GCA_947175205.1 uncultured Porphyromonadaceae bacterium
CGCTAAAACCCGCCCTCAAATCCGCCCCTCAAACCGGCCCTCAAAACACGCCTTCAAACCCGCGGAGGCGTTTTTTGTGCGTTAGCCGGGTAATTAATTAACTTAAAATTTTGTAGGGTGGGGCAGTTTTTATATTTTTGGCATATCACAGTTAAAATTTTGTATCCATGAGCGGCTTTCTGAAAATTTCCGGTGATTACAGCAGGTGGAATGTTTATAAGAAGTCTGTTATTATATGTGATGTCACAGAAATGTTTATCAGAGCTAATTTTGACAGCAAATGCCGCACCGTGGACCAGATGCGTCAGGCTGCACGCTCTTGCAAACAGAATATTGTTGAGGGCGCCAGTGATAATACCGTGTCTGCGGAGATGTGTATAAAGCTTATTGGCGTGGCCAAGAGTTCGCTGCGGGAGCTGCTGGAAGATTATGGAGATTTTCTCCGCCAGAACGGCCTGCAGACATGGCCGCTTGAAGATGAACGGACCCGGGCCACAAGGCGTTTCTGCTCTCATCACCATGATCCTGTGCTTTTTGTGGAGAAGTGCCGCCTGCGTACAGCGGAGACTGTGGCCAATATCATGCTGACACAGATACGGCAGCTGGACTCCCTGCTGGCCCGGGAACTCAAAGACCTTGAACGGGATTTTTTGGCGGGCGGCGGTATCAGAGAAAAAATGACAGCTTCCCGCCGTAGCCACCGCGGCTATTAACCCCCGGTCAAGTATACGTCATATACGTCATATATTTGTGGCCGGGGGGGGCGGGGAAACATGCCGGCAGGTATACGTCATATACGTCATATACGTCATATAAGTCTTATAATTGGTGCGCGGGGTGTGGCCGGCGGTGCGTGAGTGGCTCGCCGGCCCTGGGGTAAAAATATTGTTAAAAATGTTGCGGGAATGGGAAATGATTTTTATTTTTGTGGCTGATATGTTTGCGAAATGCAGTATAACCGTGCGATATACTGTTTTTCGTACATGTATTTGCTTGAAAGTCAGCGTGATGTCTTGAGTTTAGCGGCAAGCGCTGGAAAAGATGGGGGAGCGCCTCCTGCTTACACCTAAAACCATAAGAAAACTTAAATTAACTAAATACTAATCACTTTAAATCTTTTAAATGCAATGAAAAAACTTGGAGTATTATTTGCTCTGTTGTTTGCTTTGCTTTTACCGGATCTTGCCCTTGCCGGCTACTATTACCGAGGTAACTTGGAAAATGGCAACTGGCAGTCCAAAATCATGAAGGATGAAGGAGATGGATTATTTTCATACTCTTTTACCCTGAATGGTAATGGACAGGGTAATTGGTGCTATAAATTCACTAATGCGACGTCCGTCTCTGAAGGTGAAGATAGTGGCACTCCGATAAATTCAAGCGAAGGAAACACAACTCTTTCTCCCTCAACTGCCAGTGATATAAAAAACCACGGCACAAAGGAGAACGGAGGAAACTTTTGGTTTAGCAACGAAGGCTTTAAAAACAAAGCCACTACTGTAGTTTATGACCAGAAGAACAACAAGGCTTATATCTGCGAGACTGCTAACTGGAGCGCACTTAAGACTGCGCTCAGACCCGGCTCATCTTCCGGTGGTGATAATCTGTATTATTACCTCCGTTCTGATGTTTCCGGTAACTGGTATACTAACCTGATGACTGAGACTCAGGCAGGCAGCGGTATTTATGCCGTTTCTGTTAAGCAGAATAATACCAATAGCCCCCAGTTCCTGTTCAAGTCTCTTGCCGATGGCAACAAGGCTGGCAGCACTGATATTACCGGCGGTACCGGATTTGAAAATATCCAGTCAACCGGCTCTAATACAACCGTTAACGTAACCACTGCAGCTGCGCAGACCGGATATGCAACTTCTACATCCGGATCCGGTAACTTTAAGCTTCAGTCAGGTTATAATGGCAGAGACCTTGTGTTTGTGTATGACAAGAACCAGAGCAAAGCTTATGTCTACACGCAAGATGAATGGGAAAAGGTCCTGAACCCTGTAGTGGACACTAAGCCTACTCAGCTTTATCTGCGCGGTAACTTCAACGACTCATGGGCAACCTCTAAGCCTATGATCAAAACCGCTGACGGTGTGTTCACTGTAGACATCACCGTTAACGCCGGTTACTTTATCAACTTCTCTACTGCAAGCGGCACAGGCTGGCCTGATGACAACACCCGTTTCGGTCCCACCAAGACCGGTACTGACTCACCCATCCTGAGCAACTCCATTGTAACCAATGCGGCTATTAAGCTGAACGGTGACTGCTGGAAGTTGGGTAAGGCAGGTGACTACACTGTTACCGTTACTTTCTCTGATGCCCAGAACGCTAAGGTTACCATCACTGAAAAGGTAACTGAAATTTTTGCTGAGAACCTTTGGTATAACACTTCTGCTTCTGATGCAGATGGTGACGGCTGGGCCACAAGCCGCAGCCAGATGACCAAGGCCCGCGCCAATGTCTTCACCAAGACATTTAATGTTAATGAGGATACTTATGTAGTATTCTTCTCCAAGGGCACACGCACTGAAGACTGGACTAACTCTTACGGTATTGACGGTGCCAATGTACAGGTGTCCAACAACCTGAGCAAGGTTATCAAGTATAACGGCCAGAGTGCTGACGCACTGGCCAACACCGGTGCCTTCATGATGCCTCCCGGCCGCTGGACCGCCACCGTGACATTCACAGCCGCAGGCCAGGCCACTGTAACCTGGACCGGTACTGCATCTGACCGTCAGGGTGTCTACCGCACTCAGCTGTACTGCAACACCAATGACGGTGGCTGGAACACCGCCCGTGAGGTGATGAACATTGCCGGTACTAACTCTTTTATGTACACCTTTAATAACACATCAGATATAGAGGTGGCATTCTTCACCACTGACCGTATCTTTGGTGTGGACTGGCGTAACCAGGTGGCTCCCGCTGCTGACGTTACTGTTACCAACACTACTTCAGCTGATGTAACCGTTAACCCCACTGACCTTAACAAGTTAGGAGTCTTCAAGGTTCCCGCCGTTACTGACGAGACCGGTGCGTGGACAGCCGTGGTGACTTTCACCAGTCGCAATAACGCCACCGTTACCTGGAGCAACAGCCTTACTCCCGTACAGGTTCCTGACCACTACACCAAGGACCTCTATATCCGTGTGGATAACTCAGAAGCAGGATGGAACATAATCCCCGCAGGCAGCACTACCGGTGCCAACGCCGGTAAGATGGATAAGGATGCTGACACCAAGGTGTACTCATACATCCTGAAGAACATGCCCGCTAATTCTTACTTTGTTATCACTCCTGATGACAACAGCAAGAAGGACGGTACCAACTACTGGCCCACTAACCGCCTCTCTCCTGCCAAGGAAGATGGCGCGGCATATAAGGTGGACGGTTCCACATATAATATCCCCGCTTACATGGGCGGTGACTGCTACAACCTGGTTAAGAAGGGTGACTACCTGATTCAGGTACGCTTTACTGACGCTACTAACGCACTGGTTTCTGTAACCCTGATTCCCTCAGGTGATCCCGCAGATCCGCAGGTATGGTATAACACCAGCAACGCCGGTGATGATGACTGGACCACAGGCCGTACTCAGATTGAGGCCAGCGCTGATAACAAGTTTGTCTTTGTCACCAGCTTCCGCTTCTTTGAGCCCACATTTGTAACCTTCTTCAGCCAGGACCGCGACGCTGTTCTGTGGGAGAACAAGCTTGCCCCCGCCGGTAACGTGACTGTTGCCAACGGCGTTGCCGCAGAGCTTGCCTCTGACAATGCCGGTGCCTTCCGCGTGCCCGCAGGTGCATGGACCGCCACCGTAACTTACGTTGATCCTGAGCACGCTTCTGTAATATGGACCGGTGAAGAGGCCGCTAACGGTGTGTTCCGCACAGAACTGTGGTATAACACCCAGATTGACGGCTGGGAAACTCCCCGTCGCCAGATGACTTCTGAGGGTAACGACGTGTTCACCCACGAGTTTGACTTCAATGACAAGACTAACGTGGCCTTCTTCGGCTCAGACCGTCTGTTTGACGAGATGTGGATTGGCTCCATGGTTCCCGTGGATGCTAACGACAACGTCATCAACCAGAACGTTTATGACGGCGGCAGCTACCGCATCAAGGCCATCTCTGAGAACCCCGGTGCCACACAGGGTAACTTTGTGGTTCCTGCCGGTAAGTGGCTGGCCACCGTTACAGTGAATGACAACAGCTATGCCACCGTTACCTGGACCAACAAGGGTGACAAGATGCTGTATTATACATATTCTACTGACAACGGCAGCAACTGGAGCGAGCCCAAGGCCTTCACTCACGTGAACGGTACCACTGACTACACAGTCCGCAACATTGTTCTTCCCGCCAACGCACGTGTACGTGTCCTGACCGGTAACAACAACAACAGCGGTGCCAACATCCCCAGTAGCATTGTATTTGGTCCCAAGAACTCAAATCAGAGTCCTGCGGCAGGTGTTTCAACAGAGATTTTTGCAGCCAACAACAACAGCTTCATCTTCCCTGCTACTAAGAATCACTACAACTTGTTTGTGACTGTTTCTGACGCTACAGACCTCAAGAACGGTACCTTCCGCTACACTGTCAACAATGACTGGCTGAACATGCCTCTGAAGGCATCTGACTTTACCGGCGGCAAGGCTCACTACTTCCTGGTAGGTTACCGCCTGGGTGCTTACCGTCTGCAGCCTGAATGGGAGTTCACCAAGGACGCCAGCGGCAAGTATGTAATCAACAAGCCTGTTATCCACGGTACTACTCACGTTGCAGTTGCCAAGGTTACAAGCTATGCTGACTATATCAAACATTCATACACAGCCTATGGTGCCGGTGCAACAGTTTCCTCAGGAACTGCCATCACACTGTCTTCTAAGGGAACACGTTCCAAGATTTCCGGTACTGAAGAAACTGACCCGTTTGGGACAAATGAAATTAATTACGCTCCTTCACTTAAGCCCTCTGCAGTTGAGCAGATTGTTCTGGAAGTAAACGCTTCAGGTAACCCCAGCAAGCTTACCTTCAACGGTATCAAGACTGCACAGAAGGACGTGATGCCTTACATGTCACTTGTAATGGTGGGTGAAAACATTATCAATAATATTGAGACTGAATATGATCCCGCCAAGACTTACCTGTATGGAAACCTGAAACAGAAGGCATGGACCAACGGCTGGGTACAGTATGACCCTGAAACAGGTATGCCTTACACTGACGCTGATGACAACTATCTGTTCCACACCAACTGGAGCTGGGAATGGATGAAGAACCACTCAACCAAGTTCACCTTTACACTGGATGATAACCCCGGTGATGAAAACGTTGAGCGTATTGAGCAGGACTCACGCGCCCTTACCTTCCGTGCATGGGATGCTTACACCCAGCAGGAACAGAAGGATGACCCCTATCTGGATTACTACAAGTACGGTTTCCAGAGCAACAAGAAGGTTGACGGCGTGCACAATGGTACTGCTGTGAATGACGGCAACATCAGCTGGAACTTTACAGGTAAACCTGACGGAACTGAGGTAACTAATCCTGAGTATAAAGCTTACGTTATCAAGGACGTATGGCTGTCAGGCCAGTTCAAAATCTTTACCGGTTTCGGTGGTACACGTACAGGTTCTGCTTTTGACTGGAACCAGAGCTGGCACTTTGGTCCCAATACCAATGGCCTGATGATTACAGGTAAGGAAATTGAAAACGAGACTGCCGAGGACTTTAACTTCTATCAGACTCCTGAAACAGAGGATAAGAACTATAACTTCGGTGCCACTCCTATTTATGCCAAGCGTATTATCCTCTGGGTTCCCCAGAACAGTGATATCTCCAAGAGCTACCTGCAGGTAATTCTTCAGGATTACGCTCCTATTATCACTGCCCGCGTTACCAGCTCTAACGGTAAGAAGTACCTGGCTTATGACTGGGACCTTCCCACTACAGGCCTTGCAGTTAACGACCGCGAGATTACAAGCATCAAGGTGGAACGTCTGAAAACTGACGGTACCAACGAGTTTGTATCTTACGCCCGTCTGGCCAACCAGGGTACCCTGGACGGCACTCAGGTGCTGAACGGTCTGAAGCTGGAGAACATTGATGACATTGAGGATACTTACAGCGGCCTTGACCGTAACGCTGATGAAGAAGGTAAGTATAAGTACCGTATCACTCTGGAAATTACTTACACTGACCCTGAAACAGGTGTGCAGAAAACCAAGAAGGTGAGCGCAGAGTCTAATGAGGTAGGCTTCTACAATGCCGCTACCGGCCTGAAGGTTAACCTCTATCAGGTATTCGTTGATGGCAAGCCCACCCGTACCCTCCGTGCTGACATCACCAAGAACACTGCGCTGAAAAACCGCACAGTGACTCTGAAAGATGGTTCTGAAGCGCCCGTTGAGAACTACATCAAGGGTGTACGCCTGTACACCACTCACAAGCCCACTGCCCGCGTCCTGAGCGGTCGCGTGCTGGATGACGATGAGGAATTTGATGCAAACGGTAAGTTTGTCTTTGAAGATTTTGACACTGCAGAGTCTGAAGGCATTGAAAAGATCTTCCCGCTGGATGGTGACAAGGCTCTGAGCATTGTGGGTCTGTACGCTGTTCCCACTGAGGTAGAGGCTACCACTGTGGTTGCAAATGGCCTGATTGGTACTTACGAACTCTCTGCTGAAATTGTTTGGGATAAGGATAAGATTGATGCTGAAACTGATGCCAGCATGGAAGGCTCATTTGAGTTTGAGAATGACACTGACCAGTCTGAACTTGTTCTCGGCCGTCCCACCGCTACATTCAAGCCCGTTGCCGTAGAGCGTGTGCTCGCTAAGGATCACGTGCTGGGTGTGACAGAAGATGGAGGTGAGAGCTTCTTCTTTGACCCCCGCCTTGTGGAACGTTCAGATATTAAGATGAGTAAGGTTCCTGTTAACAATACCGGACGTCCTGAAGATACCTTCTATGTTCCTCATTTCAATTTCTTCACTCGTGATACTGACGATGCAATCAACATGCATGTGGATTACAAAGGTGGCGGTTACATACACACTGAGGCTTATGATGCCGATGGTAACCTGCTGACTGACCACTATGACATTCACTCAATCCATCCCGGATCTATGGCCTTCACCAACTACCGCGATGCTGATGGTGCAAGACATGCCGGCGGCCTGACTGAATATCACCCCGTTTACTATGACCGCATGAACATGATGTATGCTGAGGCTGATATTTACAAGGGTTACGTGGATGACCCCAACTATACAGCCAAGTATGCTTATGACGCTCCCGAGATTTCTAAGGAACTTACTCAGATAGAAGGTAAGACAGTATTCGTGTCAGAGACCCGTCCTTACTCATTTGGTGTTCACTTTGACCTTGACGCTGATGAGTATGATTCAAGCACCGTTACTGCCGGAGATAACACGGTTCTTTACCATGCTGACGCTCACGTGGATAATCCCGATGAACATCCCTTCCGCCTCACTGAGCTGCACATGCCCACCTCTGTGATTGATGCAATTGCAGCTGCAGACCTTGACCGTTACCACTCAGGTAAGCGTAACCAGTTCATTGGTATCATGCCCGTGATGGTTATGCAGACCGGTGAAACCCAGGCTGACGGAACCCGCGCTACTGAGGAGGTTCGCTTCCTGCGTCGCCAGGCAGAACTTGACTTCTCTAATGTCGCTGAGATGCTCATGGACAGCCCCACAGTTGAATTTGATGAATCAGCTGACAGCAACATCCTCTTTGGTAACAACGGCACGGGTGAAATCACTTACGCCGCCGCCATAAAGGTTCATGTTAAGAATGAACTTAACCCCGCAGGTAACCTTGATAAGCTGGTAGGCTTCCCCGAGTTCTTTGCACGCGGTGGAGAGTATGAGGCTCCCACTTATAACCTGGTACCCGTTTACAGTGAGACCAATAACCGCATCTCTTACAAGAGAAGTGACACAGGTGAGGCTGTTTCAGATGACGATGCTCTTGCTTACTTTGAGAAGCATAATTATCTGAACTGGCACGGTTATCTGGCTTCTGAAGATGACTGGTACGCCAGTGGCGAGAACCTGTTTAAAGCTGCAAACGGTGGTTATAAGCGCTACTACAATCATGACCCCAATAACAAGAGAATTCAGGATGTTTTAGTGGATAATTACAACCCCGCAGTTCACAACTGGGCCAAGATCTTCCGCGAGCAGGGTGCTGACGGTGGCGTTTACGTCATCATTGGTAACGTTGCCAAGGCTCCCAAGGGTGAAAAGGTAAGCAAGGTGAAGGCTAACATCACCATCCGTGCAAAGTATCCCTTCCTCAACCAGCGTAAGCTCTTCAGCTTTGACGGTAAGGACGTCGGTCCTGCCAAGGCTCCCCGTCGCGCACCTGATAGTGACCTTGTTGGTGACTACACCACTGAGTCTGTTAACTCACCCAATGTGAACACTTACTCAGATGAAATCCCCGTTTCTGACAACGTTCAGACCGGTGTTGAGGAAGTGATTGCTGAGGTTGCAGTTAAGCACGTGACCGTGTTCCCCAACCCCGCCAACAGCGTGGTAACAGTTCGCGGTGCCGAAGTTCTGGGTAACATTGAAATCTACAGCATGAGCGGTGCTTGCATGTACCGTGGTTCAGCTGATGACAACAGCGCTACTCTGAACGTGGAAACACTTCCTGACGGAGTTTACATTGTCAAGACTGACGCAGGCAGCACACGCCTGATAGTTAAGAAGTAATATAATACTCCATAACGCAAGTCTGCCGTGTCCCTCAAGTGGACACGGCAGACTTTTTTTTGTGTGGTTACCCGTATAATGGGTTCGGCGGTATGTAGGGTTGAACCATGGTTCAACCGTTACCCGTAAAAACCGTTACCCGTATAACATCCGCGTACTTCTTGTGGCGAACGGTTGAACCATGGTTCAACCCTACATGTGCGTACTAACCATGGTTCAATCCTACATGTGCATGGTTACTTACTGAAAATATCATCCGCCCAACGGGCTACATTATCTATGATATATTCGGCAATCATACCATGCTCGCGTTCGTTTCTAATTATGTGATCATGGTAACCCCTCTGCCAACGAAAATTAATCTCATTACGCCTGGCATACATGGTAACAGCCTGTTTAAGTTGCCCCACAACGATGCTAAGGGGTGAGCGCACTGCATGACTTGGGGCGGTATCAGATTCAACTATTTCAATCAGTGCATGGACATGATTAGGCATTACCACATAGTGCTCAACTGTTATATTTCTGTAACGGGTTGAGATGCATTCAAGGCATTGGACGGTATAATGCCCTAAATCACTGTAAAATATTTCTCCATTTATTATTTCTCCAAGATAATGAATCTTATCTTCAGTACAAAATGTTATGAAATATACCCCGTGCGCATAGTTGTGGAAATGGGCTCTGGGTGATTTACGGTACGGATAATAAGGGTCATTATCCATAGGAAATACTTTTAGAATATCGTGGATTTCTAAACAGTCAGCTTTACACCTTAATCTTCTCTGAGCGGGGATCTGAGAGGACGGCGGTGACAATGTCTGTGACCATGGTCTTAAGCTCGGTGATAAACTCGTCAGCTCGGTAGCTGCCGCGCTCTATGCGCCGCAGCTTGTTCTCCCATATTCCGGTGAGGGCGGCACTCTTGAGAAGGTCGTTATTAATGAGTCTTATCAGCTCTATGCCCGCCTCAGTGGCCAGGATATTCTTGCGCTTGCGCACCAGATAATGCCGGCGGAAAAGCGTCTCTATGATGGCGGCGCGGGTACTGGGACGGCCAATGCCGTTTTCCTTCAGGGCCTCGCGCAGCTCCTCGCTCTCCACCGTGCGTCCCGCTGTTTCCATGGCGCGCAGCAGCGTGCCCTCAGTGTAATACTTGGGGGGCTGCGTGGTTTTCTTGACAGTTGCGGGTGTGTGGGGGCCGCTCTCGCCCACGGTGAACTCCGGCAGTACCTGACGTGTCTCTGCGCCCTCAGCGGTCTCCTGTGACGCCTCAGAGCCATAGAGAACGCGCCAGCCCGCATCAGTAATCACCTTACCTGTGGCGCGGAAAGCAGCCTTGCCCGCACATCCCTCCACCGTGGTGGTGTCAAAACGGCAGTCAGGGTAAAAGACAGCTATGAAACGCAGCGCTATAAGGTGATAGAGCTTGCGCTCATCCCCCACCAGTACCGTGGGACTCTGCCCCGTGGGGATGATGGCGTGGTGGTCAGTGATGCGCGCGTTGTCAAAAATCTTCTTGCTCTTCTTTATGGGGCTCTGTAGCACCGGAGCCGTCACAGCGGCGTAAGGCGTCATCATGCGCATAATCTCAGGCACGCGCGGGAAAAGGTCGTCAGGCAGATAGGTGGTGTCCACGCGGGGGTAGGTGGTTACCTTCTTTTCATACAGGCTCTGGATGAGGCGCAGACTCTCCTCCGCACTCCAGCCCCAGCGGCGGTTGCACTCCACCTGCAGCGATGTCAGGTCAAAGAGGCGCGGGGCACCCTCGCGTCCCGCCTTGCGCGTGACCTCAGTGACCGTGAATGGCTCTGCCGCCACACTCTGCATGGCCTCAGAAACCTCCTGTTCAGTCTTATAGCGGCCCTTGGTGGCGTTAAAGGTCACGTCACGGTAAACAGTCTTCAGCTCCCAGAAATTCTCAGGAACAAAATTCTCAATCTCCTTCTGGCGGTTCACTATCAACGCCAGCGTGGGCGTCTGCACACGGCCCACAGACAGCGGCGAGCCCGGATGGCCGTAACGCAGGGAGAAAAGGCGCGTGGCATTCAGGCCCAGAAGCCAGTCGCCAATGGCGCGTGAGAGCCCCGCGTGGTACAGATTGTCATACATGCTCTGCGGTTCCAGGTGGCTGAAACCCTCGCGTATGGCCTCATCAGTAAGAGAAGAAATCCACAGTCTGAAAACAGGGCACTTCACCCCCGCCAACTGCATAACCCAGCGCTGGATGAGCTCACCCTCCTGGCCGGCATCACCGCAGTTCACCACCTCAGAGGCTGTGGATATAAGGCGCTTTATTACCTCAAACTGCCGCTCAATGGACTTCTGCTGAATGAGCTTTATGCCAAAGCGCTGCGGCAGCATGGGCAGATGGCTCAGATGCCAGTGACGCCAGGCGGGAGTATAGTCGGCCGGCTCCTTTAGCGTACACAGGTGCCCGAAGGTCCAGGTGACGCACACCTCCGGCCCCTCATAAAAGCCGTCGCGGCGGACAGTGGCCCCTAAGATACGGGCAATGTCAGCCGCCACGCTGGGTTTCTCAGTGATGCAGACCCTCATGAGAGCTCCTGAGTGTTATTCTTCTGTGTGCCGTCAGCCGTGAGCGAAGCACCGGATGCTGAGGCACCGGCAGGTGACACAGGCTGCTGTGCGGCCGTCTTCTCCAGCTCCTTGGCGCGATTCCAGAGCGCGTCCATCTCAGCCAGAGTCATGTCGCGCAGATTACGGTCCTGCCGGCGCGCCTGCTCCTCAATATAGTTGAAACGGCTGATGAACTTGCGGTTAGTGCGCTCCAGAGCGTTCTCAGGGTTCACCTTAAACAGCCTGGCGGCGTTAATGACAGAGAACAGAAGGTCTCCCACCTCCTGCTCCACTTCCGCCTCAGAGCCGTGCAACACGGCCTGGCGCACCTCAGAGAGCTCCTCAGCCACCTTGTCCCACACCTGAGTGCGGTCCTCCCAGTCAAAACCCACGTTGGCGGCCTTCTCCTGGATGCGGGCAGCCTTTATCAGCGCCGGCAGCGCCTCCGGGACACCGGCCAGCACACTGCGGTTGCCGTCCTTCTCACGGAGCTTCAGCTGCTCCCAGTTCTGCTCCACCTGCTCGCTGCCGGAGACCTCCGTGGTGCCAAACACGTGCGGGTGACGGAAAATGAGCTTGCCGTTCAGGGCATCGGCCACATCGGCAATGTCAAAACTGCCCTTCTCATCAGCAATCTTGCTGTAAAAGAGGATGTGCAGCAGCACATCGCCCAGCTCCTTCTTAATCTCAGGCTGGTTGTCAGAGAGCAGAGCCTGTGCAAGCTCGTAAGTTTCTTCTATGGTGTTGGGGCGCAGACTCTCATTGGTCTGCTTGGCATCCCAGGGGCAGCGGACGCGCAGAATGTCCAGCGTGTCCATCACGCGCCCCAGGGCCTCAAGGCGTTCTTCCCTGGTGTGTGACATATTTTTTATGAGTTATATGCTTTATATGCTTTTTATGCGTCCTATATTTGAGGTCAGCGGGTCTGGTAAGCCTCAGCGCCGGCGTTAAGCCACTCAGTGAACTTGGCCGCATCCTTGTCATAAGCACGGGCGGGCACCAGCGGCTGCCCGGCATTGTCCAGGATGACGTAATAAGGCTGAGAGTTGGTGCCAAACTTGTGGCGCTGCAGATAACTCCAGCGCTCGCCCACGGTCTCTATCAGGGTGGGGCGGCCATTCTCCGTCACGGTATAAGCCTCAGGGAGCTCAGTCTTGTCATCCACCATGAGCTTTATCATTACAAAGTTCTTCTCTATGATATCGCGCACCTCAGGCGTGTCAAAGACCGCACCCTCCATCTCGCGGCAGTTCACGCAGGCATAGCCGGAGAAGTCCAGAAGCACCGGCAGACCCTGCTCACGGGCGTATTCCATGCCCTGGTCATAGTCATGGAACTCGCGGAAAGTACCGCCATAGAGGTTGAAGTCCTGAGTGCTCAGCGGCGGCGCAAAGGCACTGATGCTCTTGAGCGGCGCACCCCACAGGCCCGGCAGCAGATAAACCGCAAAGGCCAGTGACACCACACCCCCGAAGAAGCCCGCCACGCCGGTGTGCGTTGAGGGCGCGTCGTGGCTGAAACGAAGCTTGCCCAACAGGTACAGGCCCAGCAGGGTAAAGAGCACTATCCACAGGCTCAGGAACACCTCGCGGTCCAGAATGTGCCAGCCGTAGGCCAGGTCAGCCACAGACAGGAATTTGAGAGAGAGAATAAGCTCTATGAAGCCCAGGATGACCTTCACGGAGTTCATCCAGCCTCCGGAACGCGGCATCTCCTTGAGCAGGCTGGGGAAGAAGGCAAACACCGCAAAGGGCAGCGCCAGTCCCAGCGCAAAACCGCCCATGCCTATGGCCGGCCCCAGAATGCTGCCCTGTGATGCAGCCTCCACCAGCAGCGTGCCTATGATGGGACCCGTGCAGCTGAATGACACCAGCACCAGCGTGAAAGCCATGAAGAAAATGCTCAGCAGGCCGGTGGTCTCCTCGGCGCGGGAATCCATGGCATTGCTCCAGCGGGAGGGCAGCTTGATGTCAAATGCCCCAAGGAAGCTGATGGCAAACACCACCAGAAGCACAAAGAAAATTATGTTGAAGACAGCGCTGGTGGCAATCTCGTTAAGCTTGCCGGCCCCGAACAGAGCCGTGATGGCTATGCCCAGCACCAGATAAATCACTATTATGCTCAGGCCGTAAGTGAGCGCGTCAGCCACACTGCGCCGGCGGCTGCGGCCCTTCTTGAGGAAGAAACTCACCGTCATGGGAATCATGGGCCACACACAGGGCGTGAGCAGCGCCAGCAGGCCGCCGCCAAAGCCCACAAGGAGTATCATCCACCAGACCTCAGAGCCACCCTCCACATCAGGCATGCTCACAGGGTCCCACCATGAAGACATGGACGCAGGAGTCTCAGCAGAGCCTGTCAGAGCGTCAGTGGCAGCAACAGCGTTTTCAGTCACAAGAGCGGAAGAGCCCGCTGCGGACTCAGGCTGAATGTCTGAGGCATCAGCCACAGCAGTAACTACGGGCAAGGCTGGAACCGTGGCGCTGTTCTGAGCCGTCTCCTTCACTGCCGGAGCGGCTGCGGGGGGTGTAGCTCCGCCAAAATGTACGTCAAAGAGGTACTTCCCCGGCGGCGTGCACTGATTTCCCGTGCAGGCCATGTAGCGCACACGTCCCTTCAGCTGCACACGCCCCGCTCCCGGAGAGAGCTTGAAGGCGCGGCTGACAGTGACAGTACCGCTCCACACAGGAACACCGTCCTCCATCACAGGAGCGCGGTCAGCGCTGACGGCGCCGTCCCAGCTTACACCCTCAGGGAGCTTGAGGTCAATCTGAGTGGGGACACCCGCCGCGCCCTGCGGCAGTTCGGTGCCGTAAATATGATAGCCGGAGGCCACGTGTGCCGTAAAACGGAGCACGCCCGCCGTGGGGCTTACAGAATCAAGGCGCATACTCCAGTTGACCTCGTCAGAGGCCATGACAGACGGCAGACACAGCGTCAGCGCCATAACAAATGTCAGTAATCTTTTTACCATGCGTTATCTTTTAACGTGATTCCTCAGCCCCTGGGCAGGGCCTGGGGAAAAATTCATTTACTGCGCACAAAGTTACGCAAAAAGCACTATTATTCAAAACACCGCATCACCACCCGCCGCGGGTCAGCTGAAAAAATTTCGTATCCCGGGAAACTGCACCCGGATACACGAGTCTTATTCCGGTGGCAACTGTTATGTAACCCCGACTCGCTGCAACGCGCCTAAAAAAGTACGTATCCCGTGAGCCTGCCCCCGGCCACGCGGTTATTATTAATTTTTTTAGGAGTTTTGGCTTTAAATATCATCTTTACACCGCATAAAAGGCCCGTATTCAGGAAAAATTTGTTATCTTTGCACACGGAAGCGGTGCGCACGCGCCCCTCTATCAGTAAACACTAACATCCCATACCTCATGAAAGGAACTAAGATACTTTATATTTCACAAGAGATAACTCCTTATCTTCCAGCCACAAGCCAGTCGTCACTGAGCCGTGATTTGCCCCAGAGCATGCAGGAAAAGAGCTTTGAGGTGCGCACCTTCATGCCCCTGTACGGCATGATAAATGAGCGCCGCAACCAGCTCCATGAAGTTATCCGCCTTTCAGGAATGAATATAGTCATAGATGACACAGACCATCCCCTGATTATCAAAGTAGCCACTCTGCAGCCCTCCCGCATGCAGGTTTACTTCATTGATAACGATGACTATTTCCATACCCACGGCTCAGCCACGCTGGAAACAGCAAGCTCGCCGGAGGACAATGATGAACGCGCCATATTCTTTAACCGTGGCGTGCTGGAGACAGTGAAAAAACTGCGCTGGGATGCCGCCGTGATACACTGCTCAGGCTGGATTAGCGCCTTTGCACCTCTTTATATAAAGAAAGTATATGCTGATGACCCCGCCTTTGCCAAGGCTAAGGTGGTCACAGCCCTCTTCGGGCCTGAGACAGCCTTTGAAGGCACACTGGACGCGCGCCTGGTGGAGAAATTAAAATTTGACGGCATAGATGATGAAGCCATCAAGGCACTTGGTGACGCTCCCGTGGATCACAACACCCTCATGCGTATGGCCATGGACCACTCAGACGCCATCATTGCCGCTCAGGAAAATGTAGACCCGGAACTCATAGAATATGCCCGCAGCACCGGCAAGCCCTTCATGTCCTTCCCCGGCACTGAGGACTTTGCTCAGGCATATTACAACTTCTACCGCACCCTCCTGGGCGTGGAGTAAAAGCAGTCTTATTGGCAGAAAAACACCCCTGCTCATCACTCATCACTCACATGACATTTAAAAAGTTCATGGCCCAGGCAGCTCTGACGCTGCTGATGGCATCAGCAGCAGTAAGCTGCGATGAAACCTCAGAAATAGGCTCCTCCATAGTGGATGACGCCATTGACATAGTGGTGGACTCTTCCTTTACCCTTAAAGGAAGCACCGTGCGTAACCCCGCCGTGATGTCCCGCTCACTGACACAGCTGATAGGCAACATGGATATTCCCGGTTACGGCGTCCTCCATTCAAACTTTGCCAACCAGTATATGCCGGCCCTCAAGCTTCCCACTGAAGGCACCATAGACAGCCTTACCGTGGCCCTGCGTCTGCAGGTGCCCGCCGGAGGCTTTGTTGGGGACAGCATTGTGCCCATGCAGCTGAGCGTGTACCGCATGACTGACCTGATGTCAGTGCCCGTGTACTCAAACTCACCAATGCCTGACTTTGACCACAGCACACCTCTGGCTAAGCGCACGTACAACGTGGCTGACTTCCGTGACAGCGTGGATTACAGCGCAGGACGTCTGATTGACATTCAGCTGCCTGACGCCCTGGCCCATGAGTTGTATAATGCATATGTCAGCAATCCGGATAACTTTGGTACCCCCGGAGCCTTTGCGCAGAACGTCTTCCGCGGCCTTGTGGTTAACAGCACATACGGCAGCGGCCGTATGACACGCATAACCAAGAACGGCCTCACGCTGACTTACAAACGCTCATGGCATGACGCAGAGAGCAATGCAGACACCACCGCCGTAGAGTCCGGCACCTTCTTTGCCGTTACTCCTGAGGTGATAAACAACAATTATATCACATACTCCCCGGCCGAAGACGTGGTAAGACGCATAGCCGCCGGGGAGCATATAATGGTGGCACCGGCAGGATATGACATTCACATAGACTTCCCCGGTCGTGAGGTGGTGAGCCGCTTCCGTGCCGCTGCCGCTGACTATTCAGTGGTGAATAACCTCTCACTGCGCATACCCGTGGAGCGCCTGTTCACCTCAGGTCCCGTGGTGCCTCCCCCATATGTGCTGCTGGTGCTGACCTCTGAGCGCGAGAAATTCTTTGCCAATAACTCACTGACAGACAACATCACCAGCTTCTATGCCACATATAACACCGCCGGCTATTATGACTTCCCGGACCTGCGCCCGTACATGCAGTATCTGCTGGAGAAAGAAAGCATAGAAGAGGCTGACGTGCAGTTCACCCTTTGCCCCATAAACGTGGAAACCACAGAGAGCGGTTCCACCTATGCTCCCACCACTGTGGTATCAGGCATCACCCCCTACATCTCAGGTCCCGCAATGGTGAAATTTAATCTTGACAGGGCAAAAATAGTACTGACCTTTAGTAAGCAATCCATAAAATTTTAGTACTTTTGCATAGGTAACAGCCGGACACCGGCAATCACCACGCCGCAATAGCTCAGTTGGTAGAGCATTTCATTCGTAACGAAAAGGTCGTGGGTTCGAGTCCCACTCGCGGC
>CAMWLS010000049.1 GCA_947175205.1 uncultured Porphyromonadaceae bacterium
CATCCCCACTCCCCGCTCCATAAATTTGTATATAAAAAAAAGACTTTGTAATTTTGCACCTGATTTTACCCTCACATGAGTGCCATAGACCACATAAAAAAGGCCATTGCGCCGGAGCTGGACACCCTGCATGAAGTAATTATGCAGCAGTTGCGCACTGCCAATCCCCTGATGAACCGGGTGGTGGAAACATACCTCCGCACCAAAGGAAAGCTCATCCGCCCCATTGTGGTCATCCTCACCGCCAAGATGCTCGGCACCCTCAATGACCGCGTCATGAACGCCGCTGCTGCCGTGGAACTCCTCCACAACGCCTCGCTGATTCATGATGACGTGGTTGATGACTCCAAGGTCCGCCGTAACCAGCCCACCATTAACGCCGTATGGGATAACCACGTGGCTGTTCTGGTGGGTGATTTCTTTGTATCCTCGGCCATGCAGCAGGCCATTGCCACTGCTGACATCCGCGTCATTGATGCGCTCTGCCACCTTGGAAAGCTCCTCTCTCTCGGAGAGATTGACCAGATTTATAATGCCCATTACCACCATCTCACTGAAGATGCATACTTCCGCATTATAAATTACAAGACAGCTTCACTCTTTGTGGCCTGCGCCCGCATGGGTTGCTTTGCCGCCGGAGTGGATGAAACACGTCTGGACACCATGTCACGCTTTGCTGAGCTCCTGGGACTCTGCTTCCAGATCAGAGATGACATATTTGACTACTTTCCCTCTGATGACGTGGGCAAACCCACAGGTAATGACCTCCGCGAAGGCAAAATAACCCTTCCCCTCCTCCACGTCCTGGAAGACACCACACTCCCGCAGCATGACGCCATGCTGAAGCTGGCTTATAAAGACAGTCTGGACACACAGGAAATAGCCGTCCTCACAGAATACACCATCCGCCACGGCGGAATAGAATACGCTTACCTCCGCATGCAGCAGCTGCGGCAGCAAGCCATGGAAATACTTGCCACCTTCCCGGACACCCCGGAGAGAAAAGCATTTGAGGACATCTTTGATTACATCATTGCCCGCCGTTACTGAGCCACCGGAGCGCAAGGCTCAGTCCCAAAGAGACATACTCTTTTATATCATACTTATATTCTATAACCAATGAGAAAAACTTTTCTTGCCGCCGCGGCACTCTTTGCCGGCAGCCTTACTCTTATGGCGGCACCAAAAATTTACATCGCCTTCCAGTGGCACATGCACCAGCCCATTTACACCCCTGGTGAAACAGTCACAGAAACACACCGCGGCGGCTCGCTGAGCTATGACCTTCAGGATGTATTCACCTCACGCACAGGTGCTTATACAAACTGGCCCACAAGCGCTGTGGAAAAACTCATCTCTGCCGGACTCCCCGGTGGTGCGCAGGTCAGCTTCTCCGGCTCGCTGGTGGAGAACCTGAACGTCCTGGAAGCTGAGACCTCACACTTCAAAAACTGGAAAAACAGCTGGAACAACATCGCCACCAAGAAAACAGACCTCGGCAATCCCCGTCTTGACATGGTGGCTTTCGGTTATTACCATCCCCTGATGGCTCTTATTGATGAGGAAGATGCCCGCAAGCAGATTCAGAAACACCGTGAATGTTTTGAGCAGAACTTCCCAGGCATGCCTTACTCACGCGGCATCTTCCCTCCGGAAAACGCCTTTGAGGAACACATGATTCCGGCCCTGGTCAAGGAAGGCATTGAATGGGCCATGGTGGACAATGTCCACTTTGACCGCGCATCCCTGAATTATCCCTGGGTAAACGGAACATCCATTGTTGAGCCCAACGGCGCTGACGTCCTGAACGCTAACCCCTCTGACTGGGCGCACATTGACGGCCTATACTGCCCCGGAAGCATCTCCGCAGCATGGGGACACCGCCCGCACTGGATGAAATACGTTGATCCCGCCACAGGTGAGGAATTCCGCATGATTGCTGTCCCCACTTCCCTTGTTTACGGTAACGAGGACGGCCGCGGCGGTTTCGGTGCCCTCCAGTATGAAAAATGCATCAGCCAGCTGGAACCATATAATAATGATGAGCAGCACCCCATCCTGGTGGTACTCCATCATGACGGTGACAACCACGGCGGCGGTAGCGCCAGCTATTACGGCTCTAACTTCCAGAACTTTGTAAACTGGCTTAAAGCTAACCCTGACCGCTTTGAATGTACCACCATCCAGGATTACCTTGACCGCTTCCCCCCGGCTGAGGAAGACGTAATACACGTGGAGGCCGGTAGCTGGTGGGGCGCCGGTGCTGACCCTGAATTCCTCAAGTGGAACGGTGACAAGGGCACCTATGCCGGTGCTTCTGAACCTTACAGCCCTGACCACAACAGCTGGGGCATCATCACCGCAGCCTCTAACCACGTTAAGACCGCAGCTCAGATTAACTCTCAGAGCCCGGTCGTAAAAAAAGCATGGGATTACCTCATGTGCGGTGAAACCAGCTGTTACTGGTACTGGGACGGCACTGAGGAATGGGACTCAAAGCCCGCCACTGCAGCAAACCTGGCAGTCAGTGAAGTGGCAGCCATTGTTAACGGCGGAAATGACCTCACCGGTCCCTCTATTTACCACCCCCAGCGTGAGCCGTATAATCCCGGTGCCACTGAGTGGTACACCCTCAAGTCTTCTGACTTCACCGTCTGGTCTTACGTTTATGACCTCAGCGGCCTCAAGAGCGTGAAACTCAAGTACCGCACTGACAAGGACGGCAAGAACCCCCTCACTGACAACCATAACGAGACCTATGAAGGCGGTAGCGGCGTTAACGCCTGGAAGGAAATAGACATGACCCCCGTTGTCATAGAAAGCATCACGAACCCCAAACCCCTGTATAAGGCTGAAGAATTCTCTGCACAAATCAAGGGCCTCAGCAACGTCCTGGTGGACTACTACATTGAAGCCACTGACCTCAAGGGTAACGTATCCCGTTCCATGATTCTCCACACATGGGTTGGCAACGGCCAGAGCAGCGGCGGTGATGACGATGAAGATGATGTAAACCCCTCTCAGCTTGGCTCATATACCGTCTTTCCCGCTAACCCCACCACTGATGACATAATCACCATCACAGCCCCCCGTGGCAGTGACGGCATGATTTTCCACTGGGGAGTAGGAGACTGGACCAAGCCCAATGAAGCATACCTCCCCCAGGGATCCATTTACCACTCTGACGGTAAGGCCGCACGCACTCCCTTCCACATGAACAGTGAAGGTAAATATGAAGTAACTGTAGGCCCGTTCAATAATCCCGCTCAGAAAGTATCTTACATCAAGTTCGTTACTGACAACAACGGTAGCTGGGACAACAACGGCGGAAAGGATTACCGCCTCAACATCAAGGACGCCTCTGCCATTGTGGAAATAGAACAGGATCAGGCTGATGCTCCCGCTGAGTATTATAACCTCCAGGGCATCCGCGTTCTCAACCCCAACACCGGTCTTTACATTGTCCGCAGAGGCAATAAAGTGACCAAGGAATACATCCGCTGAAACGTATCCGTTACAATCCTGTGAATTATTAATGACAGTTACGGTTCATTGGCCGTAACTGTCATTTTTTTATTATTTTTGTTTCAAGACCCCATTCTTATGAAACAAAGATATATATTTTTAACCTGCTGCCTGCTCTCACTCCTGTCCGCATGCCGCGGCGCTTCTGGCGGCACTGATACATCTGATTCTGACTCTGTGGCCGCTAACACTGTTATAGAGGTCTCACAGCTGCCAGAGGACATTCTCATTTCAGCCATGCCTACATCTGAGGGAGTGGATTCATTTTATAATGCCCTCACGGCGGCTCCTGAAAAAATCGCTTCCGGCTTTGCTCAGGAGGTGAAAGAACTGCGCACCCGGGGCATTGGTACCCACATTCCGGATGAGGATATTGACTTCTGGATCAGCATCTGCAGCATGACCCTCAGCAATGGCATAGGCCCTAACAGAATTGTCGGATCCTTTACACCGCGCCGTATGATGGAATGGAGCATTGCCGTTGACCGCATGCTGAACGCCGCCGGTGAGGATGCTCCCGCACGCCTTTTGGCCGTTCCCAGGCTGCTTCATCAGCATTCACCGCAGTTTGCGGCAGAAGCCGCCTGGATGTTGGCTACATTTAATTTTTACCAGTTCGTTTATGAAAACTATACCGCCGTTGAAGCATTGGTGACCAATATGAGTAACGGCCCTTCTGAGACATCTGCCGCTGTGGGATATGAAGAACTTGAAGCCCGTCTGCTGTGGCTCTCGGCAGCCGCTTACGCTTACGCTCAGCAGATGATGGCCTCTGATACATCCGATGATGATGCCAGTGGTCGCATTGGCTCCGTAATGGCCGGCATTTGGCTGAACCAGGCTTGGTGCGCAGCCGCCGTTAAACAGGTATATCGCGGACATGCCGTGATGGAAGAGGTTATGGACCTACGCGGAGGAGTCCCGATGGAAGGCACTCTCGGCAAACTCGCCCCGGACCAGTATTCACGCTGGCTGGACTGTGCCGCCCGCTTACAGACACACCTCGTGACAGATGCTTACATTGACCTCATTCACAAAGGTGGTCCGTACACTCTCGGTGATGACATATGGAAAATGCCGCTCTCTGACCTCATCCTTCCGGAATAAGAACAACCTCTGAAATCACCACCACCCCTGCGGACGCCTAAGTCCGCTGAGATCTGTTCGCTCAGGAAGCACACTCAGTCCATGCAGCGCCATGGCCCGGGACATGACTATATCGTCATGAAAACCCTTCCGCGCACCGTATGCCCCGTTGGAACTCTGCTCATAAACGGCATACTCATCACACGCCCTGTAATCACGTTCCACATAGCTCCCCTCGCGTACGGCCTCTATCAGCATATCCACCAGCATAGCCTTGGTACTCCGGTTGGTGTGGAACCCTATGCGGGTGCTGGTGCTCCCGCTGACACTGTCAAAAGTCTCGCGCCTGTAAAGGTTGTCATACTCCTGCGCCATGACGTTCAGAACCCCTAAGTTACTGCTCCCGTAGCTTATCTCACTTTCAAGGGTATTGCTCTCCACCACCACCAAAGCCTCATTGTAATAACGTCCTATATCACAGCACTTGCGTCCTAAGATATCATGGTCTGTATGTCCCCGCCACTGGGCCACTACTGCCGCCGGGCGTTTACCGTGAGACGCCCTGATGACACTGATCACTGACCAGTCAGCTGCAGCACTGCGGCCCCCTATGTCCATCCCGGCCACATACACCTCATCACTCTCGGGAAAATCCCATATCTGAAGACATCCGCCGGGGTCCGGTGTAAAGCCATCACCTCCGGAGCTCACCTCGCCACGCGCCCGTGCTTCCGTGCAGCTGCCCCGCATACGCTCCACATGCTCCCGCGCAAATACATTATTGCCCGTGTTGGCAAAGGCCTCGGCCGCCGTGCTCGGAAACTCGGCAGCCATCTTCTCATGACTCTGGCACTCGCGGCACTTCTGGCGGTACCAGGCCAGGGCATCCAGGGTCACACCGTGCTTCTCCCACAGATTCCACTCATAAGCGTTCATGCTTCTTATAAATCCACCCCGGTCAGGCACCGGGCTCACGTAGAAACTTATCTCATACCACGGCACAAAGAAAGCCGTCTTATCACTCTCTCCGCGCTCAGCGCGGCACCACTCGGCATGAAAGTAATTCCCCACACCATTTGCTGTGGACTCTATCACCACAAGTGTCTCAGGCTCCATGGCTATGCCTGATGATACTGAGCGCACCACATCCGCCGGGTCGTGCTGGGCGCTGGTGGGCCAGAATGCCACCTCTGAAAGATGGGCCATGCTCACGTCCAGGCCGCGCAGTGAATCCTGCTTCTCACTGGACCCTATGGTTACGCGGCATCCGCGTCCGCTCATCTCGCGTATGTTCACGCTACGGTCAAAAGGTCTGAACTCCGGAGCCTTCTCCTCCTCCCACAGTTCTTCCGGATAGTGACTCAGCAGCTTGCTGTACATCCCGCGTATCACGGCGCTGGTATCTTTCACATGAGCGCATATCAGGGAATGCCAGTTACGCTTGCGGCACATCTGAATCCATGCCATATAAATCTGTACCACCGTGCTGCCTCCCCACTGACGGGCTTTGAGCATGATTACTCGCTGGGGGCGTCCCGCCGCACGCTCTTTCTCCAAAAGCTCCACCAGCTTCTGCTGGGGACGGTTAAGAATGAACTCCACATCCTTTCCGCTCAGCTTGTGCCTGATTTTGACACACCGCGCACACCAGAACTCAAAGTCATGGCGGCATCGCAGCCGCTCCCACCCCGTAACACTCTGGCACGCTTTCTCATAATCCGCATCTCTGGTCATCTCCACTGGTATTCTCACCTTGCCCTGACCGCTGACGGGACTCGGCACAGTAACGCGCTTGCCGCTGCACCCGTAACCGCGCAGCTGGTCATAGTACTGGGCGCGTCGTTCTCGCGCCGCTCGCCTCTTGGCATCCTGGGCTATGATGGCGGCCACCTCCTCATCACTCACCTGCCGCCACACCTGGCCCGCCACATAAGTTATCTCTTCATTCATGACACCTGATATCTTTTTTAATTCGTTGAACAGTAGATATTTACACCATTGAACCTGAAATCAGCACTCACGCTGCCCTCTATACTCACTCTTATCTCACCGCTCTCTCTTCCGGCGCAGGCCACACTGATACGCCCGTGCAGCGGACCTGACACCCTCACCGCACTCATAGGAACCCTTGCGCATCCGGCGCTTCTGTTGTCACAGCGCCACACGCTCAGCACGCACTCAGCCTGGCTGGCACTCACGTGGAAACTAACGCTGCGCACTCTGCTTCTCTCGCGTCTGGGGTGGGACAGCCTCATGCTGTATGACACATTCTTTAAAGCCCCGCTTGCTTCCTGTCCGGTCCTCAGCAGCCGCCCGTCACTCACCACATAGCAGTACTCGTCAGCATATGCCGTACTTTCCACCGCTGCCCCCACTGAGGTCTGGTAACATGCACCCTCATGCTCCGGGCACCACACTGTGCACACTCCGTCACGGTCCACGGCAGCTAACTCATTGACCCCGGGGTTATATATCAGCGCTGCCGTTTTCTCTGCCCTGAACATCACTTCTGTCCCGTTTCCGCGTACCCTCAGCACCCTGTCACCCGCTGCCACGTATATCTCCCTGCCGCTGGCCACACAGTTCTCATTCTTCACAGGAGTACTGTCCACCAGGCTGCTCCTTATGATTCCGCTCCTTTTATCTGCGCTCACCATATGTATTCCGCAGCTGCCGGCAGTGTAGAACCTGGTCCGGCCATATTCCCAGCCACTGTGTGTACGGCTTCCGGACACCACGCTGTGTATGGTTCCGCCTATGTCTGACAGAGCTTTCACCTCACCGTGATAGTCTCCGCTTAGTAACGCCGCCATACCCTCATAGCGCCTTATACGCTCCACAGCCTCAGGCACCTCAAAACTCTCCAGTTTATCACCCTTGCTTATGTCCACAGGCATAAAATCCTCGCTCACATAAATGCTCCGGCAACCGCTCCCGTCATCACTCAGAGGGAAACTCCTGCGGAATATACCCTCGGCACCCCTGACAGTCACAGTCATCTGCACGGCGTCTGCCGCAGGATAACTCAGCACCGCGCCGGTCTTCATCATGGATGCGCCCAGGCCCTGACACTGGCGCACCGCAGTCCCTCCATCGCTGAAAAGAACCTCCACACATGCCTCCCAGCCGCAGACACTGCCATAGGTCCCGAAACTCGCGGGATAGTAACCCTCGTAGCGCATACTCTCCGGCTCGCATACTAAAACATCACCACAGTTGACCGCTGAATTCTTCCAGCTCACACTGTGAGGCGCACGCAGATAAACAGGCACCGCAGAATTATACAACGGTTTCTTTCTCAGGCGCTCACGCATAAGTGCCGTGCGCTCGGCAGCCCCGGAGGTACAGGCGGCATCCAGTATCAGCTTGGTGGAACGCTGCCCCAGAGGACGGTAAACCGTGCTTATACATCTCTCCATGCTGTCCAGACGCGCGCTCACGGCACGCACCAGATTCACATTCCCCCTGCCACGCTCAGTGTACAGCCCGTACTCGCTTCCGGCTGGATACACACTCAGCAGTTCATTGGCGTTCTGACTGCGGCCACCCCTGACACAGGCACGCCGCTCGTAATCCACGGGCTCAAACATGTCTGACACCCACACCTCCATGCGCTCCACATCCACAGCCTTGCTCTGACTGTAGGTGGTCATGGGCAGCTCCACCCCCACGCGCCAGCCCTTCAGCTGCACCGTACATGCCTCTGCCGTCCGTCCGTCAGCACTCCGCACACTCATGCTCAGTGTTCCCGGAGCCTCGCCGGGATACATCAGCAGTACAGGCGCTGAACTGTACACCATGGCACCCTTGCGGTTATAAAGTTTCACGCGGCACAGCGCGGGGTGGGGCATCTCACCCGCAGCATTCATCTGCTGTGTCACATCACTGTACGCCTCTAAGAAATCAGCGCTTAGGGCCTTAACGTCAGCCGCGTCGGCCGTGCTCTCGCCGGCGCTATATTCACGGCTAAGCTTTCTCCGGGGTGTCATGGCGGTGTACACGTCCCCCGCCACGCTGTACAGCCTTATGCGCTCATAAATATATCTGTCAGGTTCGCGTCTGCTCCAGCTGCCTGAAGCATCGCGCACATACACGCCCAGCAGTCCGTGACTCCCCAAGGCCTCCACCTCATCAGCGCTCACCACAAAAATATCACGTACATACTCTTTCTCCGTGCCCGCCTCTTTAATGGCCTTCATATACTGAGCCACATCGGCAGTAGTGGTCCCGGAGTCTTTCTCCAGAAAGCCCACCTTGCTCCCGTACACAAATATCTCACTTTTGCCCGCCGTAGCCTTATATTTCCACGCATATATATTACACATCCCCGGGCCGGACGCCGGACGCATCTCGGTATTGCCGTCTGCACCCCGCGTGGGACGCAGGTTCACACACTTCTCCACCTTATAGCCCTTACAACTCTTTTCCCTGACACCGTCAGCACCGTAATAGCTGCTCACTCCACATCCCGTCTCACGCTTATTTCCCATCTCATTCATAACTTATCACTAATACTTAATCACTAATAACTAATACTTAATCTGAATTCTGTCGCAAAATTACTCCCCGCCCATCACCGCAATTATCCCTTTACGTATATTTCACACCTATTATCCATATAAAATTTCACACCTCCTATCCCTCTAAGAAGTCCCCGGCCATCATCCACCCTTCCACAACTTTATCATGGAATCTCCTCCTCCCGCACGTATCTTGACCATGAAACCAAACTTTTTCACCCACCCGCATGTTTAAATTTAAACCCCTGACACTCTGATAAGCTGCCCTCGGGTTCCCGTTTCTGACTAACCATACTAAACATCTTCATCATGTTTGCTGACATAATACCCTCACATGACATAGCGTCTTTCCTGCTTAAGTTTATTGATAAACTACTGGACCTCATAGGATTAAAACATCATTCCACCCTTGAGGAGATAATTTATGTAGCCATAATCGTGGGCGTTTCCCTGGGTATAGGATGGCTGGTGAAAAAAGGCATCATAACAGGCGTAAGAAAAACCATGCAGCTCCGCAGCACTGAGCTGGCACATGAAATTCTGGAACAGCACACCCTGGAACGGTGCTCTCACATAATACCCCCGCTGGTATTCCTGGCCCTGCTCCCCTTTGCCTTCTCATCTGAAAGCCACACCCTGGACATTATAGAACGCCTGGTCTGGGCTTATGTCTTTGTCTGCGTGGGAATTGGCGTCTCTGCCGTGATAAACCTTGCCTTCTACCGCTACAACAAACATGAAAACACACGTAACCTCCCGCTCAAGGGAATACGCAACGTAGCCATTGGTCTGGTGTGGATTGTGCTCATTATCATAGCCATATCCGTCATTGTTGACCGCAGCCCGGCCGTGCTTCTCACCGGTCTTGGCGCATTTGCCGCAGCCCTGATGCTGATTTTCAAGGACTCCATCCTTGGCTTTGTCGCCGGTATACAGATGTCGCAGAATGACATGCTCCATGTGGGAGACTGGATTGTGGTGCCCTCCACTCCCGCCAACGGTACCGTTGAAGACGTTTCTCTCTCAGTGGTTAAAATCAGAAACTTTGACAACACCATAGTCACCGTGCCCCCTTACACCCTGGTTTCCACCTCTTTCCAGAACTACAGAGGCATGAAGGAGACAGGCGCACGCCGTATTGAAAAGAACGTTACCATTGACGCCACCACCGTGCGCAAGTGCACTCCGGAATTCCTCACTGAGATTGTACAGAAATACCCGTTGCTGAAGCCATTTGTGGACAACCTTGAAACCAAAAAGATGCTCAGTCAGGATGACGGCGGCATCAGACCCATTAACGGCACCATTGAGACCAACCTCGGACTCCTACGCGCCTACCTCTGCCTCTTCCTTACTAATAATGACCTGATTGCAAAGGACCAGCAGATTCTCATTCGCCTTACAGACGTCACCGCTTATGGCCTCAGCCTCCAGGTTTACTGCTTCACCGCCACCACTGACTGGAACAAGTATGAAGCCATACAGAGCGCCATCCTGGAACACCTCACCGTCACAGTGAAAGACTTCGGACTTGACCTCTACTCTGACTCCACACTTTCTGTTACCTCAGAAATAGCTGAGCCTGAGCAGAAAACAGCACAGATTGCAGCCACCGCGCACAGAAATGACAACACCTCCCAGGCCAACCCCGTAACCGCCGCTCCAACAAAATAAATCCGCAAATACCCCCGCCTTCCAAGTAGGGTTGAACCATGGTTCAACCGCTCCCCGCACACCCCGTCAACCACCCTCAATTATAAGTCATAGACGTCATATAAGACTTATAAGCCTTATTCCCGCTGACAAAAAAACACTCCGTGGCACTCTGTGCGCGTCCCTTCCCCGCTACCCGCTTAAAACCACTCCGTGGGCCCTCTGTGCGATGGTTTCTCCCGCTCATGCAAACACTCCGTGGTTCTCGGTGCGCGGTTTTTCTCCCGCTGGGGAGGGGGCTTATGCCCATGGATAGCTGTGCAGGTACAGTGCCGCCTCAGGACCCAGATTAAAAATCAGGTCCAGGATGGAAAGCCCCGCTATAAAGCCCAGCTTGTCAGCCCTCACCTGCCAGTAAGGCTCAGCGTTTTCCCTTACACCGGGTAGTTCGCCACGCAGATCCTCCGTGCGTACCACGGAGGGCCTCACACTCAGCGGCCCGGGTAGCCCAAGAATCTTACGCACCTCACAGTCAGCAGCTTGTACCAGCGCACCCACAGTGCTGACAGGCTCATGGCCCGGCTCCTGAAACAGCGGCCTCAGCCGGTCAATGTAATACTCAAAAAACGGCGTGCGGGAATAAGCGCTCTCCAGAGCCGTGATATGATTTTTCCACCACTGGCCGTGTGCAGATATTTCCACCTCATTCCAGCTGCGTCTGCCCCCTAAGTGAGAGACAGGCACGGTAAGGCTCACTGGCCCGCGGGTGTCAGCTATAGTATAGCGGTGCGCACTCTTAAAGCGCTTGTCTGCAGGCATTTCGTAGTCCGTCACGCTGTTCCCCGCGGCAGCTATGGCGGCATAGTACTGCACCGGCCCAAAAAGCACCGGCGGAAGTATCAGGCACAGTTCCGGATATTTTACCGGCCTTGTGTTCATTTCTCGGGATTGGCGTCCTTTAAGATACGGTTCCAGCGTATACCGCCGTTGAAGATACTCCGGTCCTTGTCAAAGGATATCAGAACCATCATGGGCGTACCCACTATATGGTCCTCAGGAACAAAGCCCCAGAAACGGGAGTCCTGTGACAGATGACGGTTATCACCCATCATGAAATAATAGTCCATCTGGAAAGTGTAATCCTTGGCCGGTTTGCCCTCTATGACAACCTGCGTGCCATCCCAGCGGGCATCTGAATGACCCTCATAATTACGTATCACGCGCTGATATGTCAGCCAGTTGTCATACGTCAGAGGCACAGTCATACCCTTGCGCGGAATCAGAATTCCGTTCTCGCCGCCATAGTCAGCTATGGTCCAGTTATCTGCCAGCTCGTCAGGGAAAAGGAAACTCTGGCCGTTGGTATCACCGTTCCACTTCACGTAGCCCAACAGGCGCCCGTCGGCACTCAGAGTCTCTATCATGGAAGCCGTCATGGGCAGCGTGTACACTGAGCTGGCTCGCTCTGATCCGGGAATGGCCTTGAGAATTTCCGCCGTCTCCACATTGTCCGGATTCATAATCTGCACATCCTCCAGGGCAATACCCAGTTCATGGCACTGCTCGGGGTCCAGAGGCGCGGAGAAAGCCGCAAAATACATGAACTGTACATTCTCAGGCTGAGCCTGAGCCTTGCCGTCCAGATAAATAACATCATCATGAATGGCTATTCGCTGCCCAGGAAGTCCCACCACGCGCTTGACAAAGTTCACGCGGCGGTCCACCGGGCGGTATATCACCTCTCCAAAGGTGGCGCGGTCCGTATTCACGCGCTTCCATCCGTAGCGCTTCACCAGCAGGTCATAGTATTCTGAGCTGTTTTCAAAATTCAGCGCCACGGTGTCTCCGGCCGGGAAGTTGAACACGGCAATATCATTCAGTTCCACGTCACGCAGACCCTTCAGACGCTTGTAACCAGCTGAGGGCCAGTCCAGATAAGACTTGGTGTTTATTATCGGCAGGGTATTATGCACCAGCGGAAAATGAACCGGGGTCATGGGAACGCGCGGTCCGTAAGTCAGCTTGTTAACCCACAGATAGTCACCCGTAAGCAGGGTTTTCTCCAGTGAAGAGGACGGTATCTGATAATTCTGACCCACAAAATTGAAAATGAAGTACACCAGTATCAGGGCGTACACTATGGCGTCCACCCAGCTCATCACAGTCCGCACTGTGCGGCTCTTGCTCTTCTTCCACCACGTGAAAGGAATATAGCCGGTGATGTAGATGTCAAACAACAGGAAAAGCAGAAGGGCCCACCACGGGGAACCCATCCATACCACCCAGAGTATAAAAATCAGTGCTACTATTCCGAATCGCACCCAGCGGGTGGTGCGCGTATTGCGTATGCGCGTCAGAAGATCTGCCTTGAAAGAGTTGAAGTCTGCCACGGGTTATTTTATGTTTGTAAGTGTAAGATGTTGTGATAATTCTGTATGCTATAAGCAACTGTGGTTTAAGCTCTTGACCGCTTGTTCGCGTCTTAGAGCGCCTTTTTCCAGGCGCGGCGGCGGCGGTGCTGTCTGCGCTCAAAGTATTCCCACTGTTTCTGCACGCTCTCGTTTCCCTCCAGCTCCAGATTACTCTCTGCATAGCGGTAGCCATTGGCTATATAGTTGGGAATCAGATGGCTGAACAGCAGCGCGTTAACACCCTTGTTCTGATACTCGGGCTTGACGGCCACAAGAAGAAGGTCCACAACGTCTGAAGCTCCCCGGATGGCGCGCCACAGATGATACCAGCCCATGGGCCAGAGGCGCCCGCCTGAGCGCCGCAGAGCCTTGCTCAGTGATGGCATGGAGATTCCCACGGCCACTAATTTGTCATCGGCATCAGTCACCACGCACACGTCATTGAGGCGTATCATGCCCAGATACTGGTCTATGTAGTAGTTTATCTGCTTGTCTGTCAGTGCCGTATAGCCGTAGAGGTCAGCGTAGGCCTCATTTATCAGTTCAAAGAGGGCACGGCCGTAATCCTCTTTAAGTTTCTTGCGTGAGGTGTAAGGCTTTACCTTCAGATTAAATTTGCGCTTGACTATTTCAGCTATGCGCATATACTTTTCAGGCACCGCGTCAGGCACAGTCATGCGGTACTCCACCCAGTCCACGTCTTTCTGGAAACCCATACGCTCCATATGCTTGGGATAGTAAGGAAAGTTGTAGATGGTGGCCATGGTGCCCATCTCCTCAAAACCGTCTATAAGCATACCCTCATGGTCCATGTCTGAAAAGCCCATGGGACCCACCATGGCGGTCATCCCCTGACGGCGTCCCCAGTCGGCCGCGGCCTTGAAGAGGGCATCCACAACCTCAGCATCATCTATGAATTCCACAAAGCCAAAACGCAGGGTCTTCTCGCCGGTCTTCTCATTTGCCGCACTGTTTATTATAGCGGTTATGGTTCCGGCAGGCTTATCATCCTTATAGGCCATAAATGACTGGGCCTTACAGAATTCAAAAGCCGGGTTCTTGTCAGGTGACAGGGTGGCTACATCATCTGATATCAGCGGCGGAACATAATATGCGTTATCTTTATACAGATTTATTCCAAACTCCACGTAACGGTGAAGATTCTCCGGTGTGGGATTTATGGGTTTTACTGTTATACTCATGCTGTTAATGAATTATCAGTTACTGAAATGAGGATGTGTGAGCAGGTAAGCCATAACCACCAGCAGGATGGAAAGAATGGTGATTATAATGGTGTAAAGGCGCGTCTTGCCTCCTGAGTCCAGTGCCAGCTGCAGCTGCTCTATACTCCTGTAGCGGCGGTTTACGTCAGGATGTGTGCACCGCTCAGCCACGCGCCTGAGGACGGGGTTGGGCTCTGAACTTGCGCCCAAAGCCTCCAGCATTATGACGCCGTAATTGTAAATGTCCTCTGCTGTGTCATGGGGGCTCAGGGCCGGACGCTGCTCAAAACCAACGTCTATAAGTTTCAGATTTCCAATGTTTTCTGTGAAAATTATTCTTTCCGGGCGCAGCGGATGATGCACAATGTGGTTCTCCTGAATATAACGCATGGCACTCACCAGTGAGGTGGCAAGCTTCTTGAGATGCTCTCCGGTGACAGCGTGGTCATCTATGAGCTGTCGCAGGGACGTGCCGTAAACATCATCTGTTATTATGCACCGGCCCAGACCGGGAACATCCTCAAAGTCGTTGACCATCACTATGTTGGGATGTGCAAGGTTATAGCGGGTGTCAAACTCGCTCTCCATCATCCGCACCTTTTCCTCATCTGAGTTAAATGACGGGCGCAAGCGCTTAAGCATTACCCACTTACCGTGTTTCTTGGCGGTGTAGACTTCATAGAACTCCTCATCCCATTTGGGAAGATGTTCCACCTCAGTCCATTTTTCCTCTGCTGCACTCATTTTAATAATAATTAATGGGCAAAATTACAAAAATCCCGTTCCCGCCATGCACAATTTTTGTTAAAAAACGGTGGCTCAGTATTCTATGACAATATCCGAGCCTGGAACACGTTATTTTATCATGCATAAGAGATTCACTTATTTCATATTTATATTCTTACTCGCCGTGGGACTGACCTCTTGTATTGAGGACAGCTTCACCACTTCTCCGTCTGATGTACTGACTTTCGGCTCTGACTCGCTCAGGCTGGGACCGGTGTACACGGCTGAGCTTTCTCCCACCGCTAAAATGACGGTGCATAACCGTGCCTCTAAAATGCTCTCAGTACAGAGTATAACAGTGGAGGGTTCTGACGCACAGTATGTTAACCTTAATGTGGACGGACTGGCCGGGCGTGAGTTTACTGACGTTGAAATCAGACCCAATGATTCCATCTTCATTATGATGAATGCCCGTCTTCCTGAAAATGGTTATGATGATGCAAGAGCACTTGATGCCCGCGTGGTATTCATGACCAACGGCGTGCGCCAGACCATACCTGTTGCCGCAAAGGCTCAAGACCTGCAGCGCCTTGACGCTCTTACAGTTAGCTCTGACCTCACTCTCCGCCCTGGTAAGCCTTACAGGGTCACTGACTCGCTGGTGGTGGCTACGGGAGCCACACTCACCCTTGAGCCGGGCGTGCGCCTGCTTTTCCATGACAAGTCTGAGATGGTGGTCCGCGGTACCCTCCGCAGCATGGGCACAGCACAGAATCCGGTGGTCATGACCGGTGATAAGCTTGGTAATGTGGTCACAGACATCAGCTTTGACATTATGTCACGTCAGTGGGAAGGACTCTGGTTTACACCCACCTCACGCAGCAATACTCTTCAGCACACTGAGATTGCCAATACTGTCTATGGTGTCACCATTGCCGGTGACGGTGATGGTAATAGCCCTGACCTGGAGCTGATTAACTGTCGTCTCCATAACTCGGCTGACGTGGTCTTTGCAGCCTCTCAGGCTCACGTGGAAGCCCTGGGATGTGAGTTTGCGGAGGGAGGCAACGGACTGGTTTATCTTGACGGAGGAACAGCGCTGCTGAACCACTGCACACTGGCAAACAATTACCTTTTTGCGGCCATTGCCGGACCTGCCCTGGGCTTTGCTGAGAATGAGGCCGGTATCCCCACAGCTGACGTGCAGGTCATCAACAGTATAATATACGGGCTTGGGCCGGACCTCTCACATTGGGACCTTGCTGACAGTCAGGTCTTTGTGCGCAACACACTTTTCAAGAGCGACGGCAAAGATGATGACCACTTCATTAACTGCCTCTGGGATAAGGACCCGCTGTACTTCACAGTCCGCAACGATTATTTCTTTGACTACCGCCTCCGCGAAGGCTCCCCCGCCATTAGCGTCGCGGATGCCTCCCTTACAGACCCCCGCACCGCCACAGACCGCTACGGCCTCACGCGCGGTACCACTCCTGACCTTGGCGCCTACGTCTTCAACCCCGCCCCCATGTAGGGTTGAACCATGGTTCAACCGCTCCCCGCTAAACTCCCTCCCGCTAAAACCGTGCGCTTACACCCCACTTCCCCCTAAAACCCCACTCCGTGCGCCCTCCGTGCGCCCTCTGTGCGCGGCCCTTCCCCGCTTC
>CAMWLS010000050.1 GCA_947175205.1 uncultured Porphyromonadaceae bacterium
GTATCTTCATAAAACACCCCAAAAGTTTTGTGTCTAACTTTTGGGGTGCAGTTCACTCGCGGTAAGAGGGGTTTACAGTTGAGTAATCCCAGGCGGGATAGCGAGTTCCTTTCTTGTCAAACATATACATCCAGCTTGCGCCCACGGTCCAGTGCCTCTCAGGCTGCCACTCAAACTGCAGGGCGTCACCATTCTCTGACTTACCCACATAGTGACCGCTGAGATATTTGCCGGGAATCTTACGCCAGTATGAAATGGTGTAGGGACCCTTGTTCCACCACAGCGATATGCTGCCCTCAAAGGCAGTGAGTTTGTGAACCCAGTCTGCGCCGGCGGTCTGGTAGTGCGAGAGCATTAAGTTCATATTGGCACCGAAGCCATATATTCCGCTCAGGCGCAGAGACAGGTCATTCTGAAAGGTCCTTCTGTATCTGGCGTTTACTGACTGTGACAGGAATAAGCCGTCACCTAAATAGCTGATGTCACTGATAACGCTCTTGCTGGCATTGAAGTACGCAGACTGGAATGAGGCCTGGAATTTTTTATAACTGTAACTTGCTGAGGCGGTGTATAAGAAATTATTTGACGCCTTCAGGTCCGGGTTACCGTTGGAGATGAGGTAAGGGGTGGTCTGCTGCGGATAATCAGTAAGTGCTGAAAGGGACGGAATCTGGGGCGTGAATCTGAATGAACCCTGTAAGGTCCATCTGTTGTTAATGTTCCAGGATAGCTGGACACTGGAGAGGTTGCGTATGAAATTACGCTTGTTGGAGTCATTTTTTATCCAGAACAGTTTTGCGCCCGTTGCCAGTGCAATGTAAACGCGCCCAAAGCTCTGCCCCAGGCGGACGTAAGCGTAGTTGTTATTTTCAGTAAGGACAGGCTTATAGTCAGAGGAGAGATAGGTGTTGGTACTGTGTGAAACAGCATTCTGGTAGCCTGCTGAAAGAGAAGTGTTGTCACTGAAAGTGTGGATGTAGCATGCTTCTGAAATCAGTGAGCGGCGGCGGCTGTCCACATTCATGATGTATGAGTCTTCAGAGCCGTCTGAAAAGATATAACTGTTGTCACGCCTGTAATTATCTGAACTCAGTGTTCCCACCACCTGGACTTCCAGTGTGTTATTATCATTAAAGTCCTGACGCAGGAACAGGTCCAGTGAGGGAGTGAAGCTCTTCCCGGTGGAGAGGTTTAGGTTGTCATATTCCTCATGTTCCGTGTCATTGGTAACGGCTATTGACCGGCTTTTATTGGACCCCGGAGTGGCGGTGAAACTGGCTGAGAACAGAGTCTTGTTGCTTGGGCGGAAGTCATAATTAAGCTTTATGGCGTTAGTCAGATAGTTAAATGGATTGCGGTCATGCTTCTCCATGTCAACGCGGAAGTCATTGCCTATGAAGCTCTCGCTGGTATTGTCATACACATCCTGATAATTACGCCATGAAGGTCTGTACTGGAGCTTGAACTGAGAGGGCCCCTGATGGTATGAGGCGGCGGTACTGGCATCAACAAAGGCTGTGTTGAGAGCACTTCTGCCCCAGAGGAAGACCTGGCCTCCATCATCTCTTTTTTTCAGGGTGATGCTGATGTATCCTGAACCTCCAGAATCAGCATAGCGGGCCGGGGTAAAGCGTGAAAACTCTATCTTTTCTATATCCTTGGGCTGCAGAGCATTCACATCCTCCACTGATGACGGCACACCATTAATCAGCACCACGGGTGACCCGCCGTCAACAGTGATACTGCGGTTAATGGGATTGGCCTCAAGGCCAGGCAACGGCATTTTCTGAAAAAGGCTGATGGCGGTGGAAGAGGCTTTCACGTCAGCCACGGAGGGATATACAATGGTACGCCCTTTTACATTGAGGACGGTATTCCCGGTAACAGTCACTTCATTAAGCGCTTGGCCTTCATCAAGATATATAACTCCTATATTGAGGTTCTTGCTTCCGGATTCTATTATAATGTTTGTGGAGGAGAGGCCGGTCATGGATATTTCAAGAGTCAGAGCTGACTTTGCCATGGTCTCTAAAGAGAAGTGACCCCCGTTACCACTAACAGTGCCTGCTAAAGTTTCGCTACCGGATGAGAGAATACATTCGGCTCCTGCAACTGCTGTGGAATCAACAGCAGAGAGTACAATGCCCTGGATGGTCCTTGCGTTTACAGCGGTAAATGAGCAGATAAGCCCAAGGAATAATGTAATGAATCTTGTCATATCCTTTGCCGGCAAGTAGCCCAACTTGCTTTCTTTTTACGGAAGCGTGGGCTGACTATGCCCGGACTTAACTCAGTCACAAAGAGCATACCGCTTCTTATAAATTAATATATTCTGAACTTTTGGGTATTCACCACATCTGCAAATTTATATGTTTTTTAATAATTTTCAGATAGGTTTTGCAATTAAGTTGTGTTGAACATAGGGCGCCAGAGTGTTTTTAGTCTGTACATTCTGACGGAATTCAGGAATATGACTTTTCAGAATACCAAGAGTATCACAATTGTACGAAATTTGTTAACTTCGCAATATGGCAAAGCAGCTACATGAATTAATTGTATTTTCCCGGGATGTATGTCTGATGAATTCCCCGGCGTTTTATGACTGCGTGATACATCTGATATGTACAGAAGGCAGTTGCAGTTTCAGATACAGCGGACGGCTGTTCACTGTGTCTGCAAATGAAATTGCAGTAATCTCACATCCACGCTTGATTTCTGACATAGAACCTGCTGAGATATATAAATGTGAGTATATTGCCGCTCCGGATAAATTCCTTCACAATCTCCTCCCTGCAAATAATTACTCTATTCAAGGAAGTATAAGCCTGTTTGAGAATCCCATTATACCGGTTTCTGAGATGGATGCCTCACGCTTCAGGACTGACCTTGCCAACGTCAGGAACCGCATTGACAATATAGATCACCGTTTTTATCAGGAGCTTATGGGAAGTCTTTTGCAGACCATGGTGTATGATCTGTTTGATTTTCACGCCAAGACAAATGACGGTATATTGACAACAGACAGGGTAGGGTATATCACCACTCAGTTCTTCACACTTATTGAAGGGGGCAGACCCAGGACCCATAGAGAAGTGTCCCACTATGCCGCAGAGCTTCATGTGACACCAAAGTATCTGTCAGATACCATAAAGCGTGTGACCGGGACAAGCGTTTCCACTCATATTAACAATGCTGCAACTGCCATTGCAAGGGAATATCTTATGGACAGCGGATTGTCTGTTTCTCAGATTGCAGATGAGATGAATTTCTCATCGTTGAGCTATTTCAGCAGATTTTGCTTGAAGCACATGGGCATGTCCCCGCAGAAATTCCGTACTGCCGGGGCAAAAAAAAAGTCATACACTAAGGAATGACTTTTTTGGTTATTTGTTTTTATTTCCAACCCATAAACATTTTCACAACTTGGGGGTCATGATGGTCAAAGAAAAGGCTCTTGCCGGTGTCAAGTTTTGCAATTTCAGCCATATCATCATTGCTTAGGGTGAAGTCAAGAATATCAAGATTCTGCTTCATCCGATCAGTGTGGACTGACTTGGGAATAATTATCACCCCGCGTTGCACAAGCCAGCGAAGAGCCACCTGTGCAACGCTCTTAGCGTATTTTTTACCTATGGCTTCAAGCAAGGGATTGGTAAAGAGATTGTTGCGTCCTTCAGCAAGAGGTCCCCATGACATTATATGACAGTCAAGTTCATCCATGTATTTCTGAGCTTCTGTCTGCTGGTCAAACACGTGGGTCTCAACCTGATTCACCATAGGCGGAATCTCAACGTTGTTGGCAAGGTCAATGAGATGGTCAGGATAGAAGTTGCTGACTCCGATAGCGCGAAGTTTACCCTCCTTGTAAGCCTCTTCAAGAGCTCGATATGCTCCATAACGGTCGCAGAAAGGCTGGTGAAGCAGCATCAGGTCTATATAATCTGTTCCGAGACGGCGCAAGCTTTCATCAATTGATGCTTTCGCTTTCTCATAGCCATAGTTTGAAATCCAGACTTTGGAGACTAAGAAAATCTCTTGGCGCGGAATCCCGCTTTTTGCTATTGCGGTACCTACGCCATCCTCATTATTGTATGCCTGAGCGGTATCAATCATACGGTAGCCAACTTTCAGGGCATCGCTTACACAACGCTCACATTCTGTCGGATTCACCTGATATACTCCGTAGCCAATCTGCGGCATTTCAACGCCGTTACTAAGTTTTACTGTTTTCATATTCTTCCTTTCTTTTTTATTTCTTCATCCCAAGCTCCTCCAGCCAACTCTCAACACTCTTTTGTGCCGCCGGCTGATTCTCCTGTGCCACTTTACCCTGAATGGCAAGCCCCTGCCCGGTCAGTGTGTTAGCGCCTTTACATGAAGCGGCAATTTTGCGGTCTGTTCCACCCATACCGCTACCTTCATGAGTAATGAAGGGTATCACGGTCTTCCCGTCCCAGTGGTGCTTTTCAATGAATGTATAAACACACATGGGAGGGTTCCCCCACCAGTTAGGGTAGCCTATGAAAATCAAGTCATAGTCTTCCACGTTCACGTCACCTTTTATGGCCGGGCGCGCGTCAGATTCAAGTTCCTTTTTTGCAATTGCAATACATTCATTGTAACTGTCCGCCGGGTATGCCTTTTCCGGTACGATTTCAAAAATATCAGCACCTGTGGCCTGATTTATCATATCGGCAATAATGTGTGTGTTACCTTTTTCAATGTAGCCAACATTATAATTCTCTCCCGTGTGGGAGAAGAATACAATTAGTTTCTTTGAATCTTCATTCAAGGCGCTTGGCGCTGTTTTACTGTCTGTATTCATTAATGATTTATCTTCCTTATTTGTTTGATTTTCAGAATTGTCAGAGGCACTGGCCGTAAGGAAGGACACGCCACAAAGTGTGACCAGCAGAGTTCTGAGAATGTTCTTAATCATGCAGTGGTTATATTGGATTTAATCGTTAGGAAATTTATCTTCCTCAAGATAGCGAATGACCTTTGCCGGAGAACCAACTACAATGGCATGGTCAGGTACATCATGGGTTACAATGGACCCTGCGCCAACGGCTGCATAACGTCCCACGGTTACACCGGGCATTATGGTGGCACCGGCACCAATCCATGCCCCGCGTTTGATATGTATGGGTTTACACAGGAGCAGGCTGCGGTCATACATGTCATGGTTGTTGGTGATAAGTTGCACATTGGCGGCAATCATCGCATCATCATCAATGGTAATACCACCGGCTGACATCATCAGGCAGCCACCCATGATTATTACGTTTTTACCTATCTTCACCTCACGGGAAAGCATCATAGTCAGCGGAGCGTGCACCACGCTGCCTTCTCCCAGATTATCCGGAAAGACATTATATTCCGTAGTGTACGGCATCGTGTGGTTAAGTTTAAAGCTAAGCTGTGCGGTACGTATGCCGTCAGCCTGACGGTCATTATCAGGAACTCGCGGGTCTATTATCTTTTCTTTCATGATTTTTACTCTATGCGTTTAGATTTCAGGTTTTCCATATTAAGCGGTTTCATGTGGAGTACTGCAAAGATAACGTAACACGTGACCATCTGATTTTCACAAATTGAGGCAAAACTTTCAATATTTTACCGTTTACTCATGTCACGGCCTATGTCATTGGCGGTAAATCGCCAAAATAGTTGCTACCTCAACCATTTTGAATATGGATTGTTATATAGGTACTATGACAAATGTATCAGAATATCCAATGCCCAATCTGGGTTGCCTTATAGGCGCTGTTTATCAGCAGCAGCTGTCCGGCCTCGCATCTGCGCTGGCTGAGCGCGGACTTGATATCATACCCTCAGAGTACCTTGTCCTGCGCAGCCTTTACGGCTGTGACGGCATGCAGCAGTGTGACGTGGCCGCGTTGCTGGGAAAGGACAAGGCCGGTGTGAGCCGCTGTGTCAGCGCCATGGAACGTAAAGGTCTGGTAGGGGTTCAGACGGTGAGTCACAAGTGCAGGAGGGTCTGGCTGACGGAAAAGGGTAGGGAACTGGAATACGTGCTTCTGAAAGTGGCTGAGGAACGCCATAAAGCTCTGAATGACCTGGTCAGTGCGGAAGATATGAAAACCTTTGTTAAGGTGCTAAAACAAATATTACAATCAAAATAAGAAAGGAAAACAACTATGATGACACTTACTATCTGGAGCGACTTTGCTTGCCCGTATTGCTACATTGGTGAAACCCGTCTTGAGCGTGCTATAGAAGAACTTGGGATGAAGGATGATGTTCAGATAGATTATCGCGCCTTTGAACTTGACCCCACTGCTCCTAAAGTGGTTGTCAGCAGCACTCCGGAACGCTTTGCCATGAAGTACAGGCTCTCACTTGAGGATGCAGAAAAGCAGATAGAGCAGATTTCAAGTCTGGGCCGGGAGCTGGGCATAGACTTCCGTTATGCTACAACCCGGTACAGCAACACCCGTGACGCGCACAGACTCATGAAGCTGGCTGAGGCAAAATATGACCGTCAGACTGTGGCGCGGTTAAACGAGGCTCTTTTTAAGGCTTACTTTGTGGAGAATCTGGTGCTGGCAGACCATAAAGTACTCCTGGACAAGGCCATGAGCGTGGGAATGAAGGAAGATGAGGTGAAGGAAGTCCTGAACTCTGACCGCTATGATGATGAAGTACGCCTGGACCAGCGCGAGGCTGCTATGCGCGGTGTACGCGGGGTTCCATACATAGTCTTCGGCGGAGACTTTGCTATACCCGGAGCCATGAGCATTGAAGGCTTCAAGGCTGCCCTTGAACGTGAGTTACGCAGACAGGAGAAAGAAGACAAGCCGGCTGAGCGACCTCACACTTGTGGTCCTGACGGATGTCAGCTGTTATAAAAGGAAGGAGACTTGGCTATGATTAAAGAACTGATGGTGCAGGATGTCTTTGCAGAGAATACATACTTCTACATTGACTCTCACACAAAAGCAGGATTTCTGATAGATCCCGGCGCTCAAGCCGGCATAATTTACGATGTAATTCAGCGCAACGGCTGGCACATTGAAAAAATTCTGCTGACACACGGCCATTTTGACCACATGGGCGCTGCGGAACTTCTTCGCGAGAAACTGGTGGCTCCTGTTTACATCTATCCGCAGGATGCGCCTTATCTCACAGACCCGTATCTCAACCTCAGCGCGCAGTATCATCCCGTCACCGTACCTCACTATGAAGAACTCTTTGACGGTGAGACAATAAGACTCAAGGCCAACTCAGAGTTCTATCTTAAAGTTATCCATACGCCGGGGCACACTCCCGGATCAGTGACTTATTATACGCCTGAGGAGTCTGCGGCCTTTGTGGGAGACCTGCTTTACCAGCACGGTCCCGGGCTGACAAATTTTCCGGGAGGCAACCGGCGAGAGTTGGAGCAGTCAATCATCAGCAAGCTTCTGACATTGCCCGATGACACACTCCTTCTCTCCGGCCACTCCTCACCCATAACCGTAGCGCAACAGCGCCGGTTACTAATGTAATAAAGGATACTCTTCTGTGAAGCTTGTATGCTACATGGAAGGGTATGTTTTAAGAGGGGGATATGTTCCTGTCAACAGCCCAACGGAGCAAAATTGCTGAGCGGATTACCGGGCTTTGCGGCGTCCATAAGTTGCTTGGAGAAGCTGAATGAGGCTGCGTCTTTATCTGTTACAACTGAAAGCAATGCGGGTCCCTCTGCTGCAAGCCAGCGCTGCATGGCATTTTTAAGTTCTGCAGGGTCATCCACTGTCTCTGCATGGAAGCCTAACACCTCTCCCATCTTTCCGAAATCAGGATTCAGGAGGTCCGTCTCATTGGGTGTAAGGCCTGCTAATTCCATCTCCCATTTCACAAATGCAAGACTCCGGTTATCTGCAACCAGCAGTTTCACCGGAAGCCGGTACTGTATGATGGTGAGCAGCTCACCCATCAGCATTGCAAAACCTCCGTCACCGCAAACAGCTATCACCTGGCGGTCCGGGCATGCGAATTTCGCGCCTATAGCCATGGGCATAGCGTTAGCCATGGAGCCGTGAGTGAAAGACCCTATCATCTTTCGGTCTTTCTTAGGCGTCAGATAATGGGATGTCCACACATTGTTCATGCCTGTGTCTATGGTGAACACGGCGTTATCATCAGCCATGGCATCAAGGAGGCTGAGCATATATTCAGGTCTTATGGTGCCTTTGAGTCCGGGCTTTTTAACCGGTTCAGCAAATTTCTCCTTTATTGAGGCGTAGTCAGCAAGCGCCTTGTCAAGGAATGAAGAATCCGTCTTTTCATCCACCTTGGGAAGCAATGCTGATAAGAACAGACCGGCATCAGCCCTAATGCCAACATCCACCTTGGTCTTGCGTCCCAGACGTTCAGCACGCACATCCACCTGAATCACTTTCTTGTCTGTGGGGAAGAAGCCGGGATAGGGGAAGTTCATGCCTATCAGCAGAAGCACATCAGCAGATGCTATGGCTTCCTCTGCAGACCACATTCCCAGGTATGCCATATGACCAATATAATTCTTACACTCGCCCATGAGTTCAAGCTGACTCTTATAGGTGGTGCTTACGGGTGCTTTCAATTTTTCAGAAAGCCGGTTGAGCAGAGAGGCTGCGTTTTTCGCTCCTGACCCCGCAAAGATGGCCACCGTGCGGCCACTGTTGATGAGCTCGGCGGCAGAGGTAATATCATCTTCTGACGGTTCCGGCAGCCGCTCAGTGTAAAGTGCTTTTGTGGAAGCATAAGACTCTACTGCCGGCTGACCTATCACGTCAGCAGGTAAGCCTATGATGCCTACGCCGCCCCGGCCTACAGCCTCCTGCATTGCCGCCTGAAGCATATGCGGAACCTGTGTTGGTGTAGTAGCCATTTCATTATATACATTGCAGTTTGAAAAGAGAAGCGTGGCGTTTGTCTCCTGGAAATATTCCGTCCCGAACATAGCTGAAGCACAAGTGGAAGCAATGGCAAGCACCGGCGCATTACTGCGTTGAGCGTCATAAAGACCGTTTATCAGGTGTACATGTCCGGGGCCGCTACTGCCGGCACAAACCGCCAGACGCCCGGTGAGCTGAGCCTCTGCGCTGGCTGCAAAAGCTCCGGATTCCTCATGGCGCATATGCACAAACTTCACGCGTCCGTCTTTAGTGATTGCCTCTGTGAGCTCGTTGAGACTGTCACCTGTGATGGCATAAATATGTTTCACGCCGGCATCTGCTATCATCTCGGCCACCTGACTGGCCACTGTCTTCTGAGACTGAGTGTTTTCCATAAAGTATTAACTAAGATATTGTTTTACTAATTCACTTATTTCGACACAGAAGATTAGAAAGTTACGTATGGTGAACGTAAATCGGAACAAAACTGTTCACGGCAACACCTGTTCACGAATTGCACACCCGGCAACCTCACAATGTTCACAATTCTGCCGGATAGGGGTATTACAAAAATCGCTGAAACTGTCTTAGTTTCAGCGATATGCGGCATTCTGCCGGTTTCTTCTGTGATCCGCCTGGAGCCGGATAATATCGCCTTAACTAAGTAATATTCAGGATATTGTAATGCCGCACTTCCCGTTGTTCACGAATTGTACACGGCACAATTTCAATGTTCTTCCCCATTGTTTCCATTGGGTAATGCAAAGATACAAAATTTATTTCATATCCAATTCATTTCTTTGCGTATTAATCGCTAAATTGCGTAATTAAGTCACTGATATTGATAATTTATGCAAATAATATTTAATGCACGTTTGAATTCATCATCATCTTTGTACATGAATATTTTTAGGTGCTTGATGACGTATTCCAATTTGTTTAGATTAGCCCCACAGCTTTTTATTATCATGTTACGTCTTATTCGATAATGTTTTGGGGACAAATTTGTAGTTGATGCTTTTAGTCTTATTAAAAAGTACTCATACGCTGAATATAGTTTTACAATAAACAGATATGGGGTAAAGCACACTGTCAATATGATTGGGAGAATAAGGGAATACACAGATTGCTCCTCAATTATTACTGATGGATTCTGATAAATTTTAATTCCACTATAAACTATAATTCCAAGATATATAACATTTATACAAAAATCTAATAAACATCCAGCCTTATTTTCATCAACATTTTTTGAGACTCTGGCATATGCCGCTGTCATAGAAAAGAATACAATAACGGGGAGAAGAATAAATTCTGCAATAAAACAAAATGTAAAGATATTGATATAAAATGCAATTATTGTCGTAGCTTTGATTGTATCAAATAAATTGTTTCTGATACGTTTTTGTTCTATTGCTCCACCAATCATTAAGATTGATGTGATAAACACAAATATAATGCAGTCTTTTACTAAAACAGTATTCCAGTGTATGCCTTTTGAAATAAAGAAAAGAGTTAACGCTAAATAAATATATCCACCCAAGAAAAGGATCTGTAACTTAATTGCAAAGAAAGCTTTAAAAAAGTTCTTAAGGCTTTGACGAAGTTTCTGACTAAAACACATCCATGTCAATATTATGATAGTCCAAGCAATTAAAGCCAATTCACGAGATGAAAATATGGTAATATCAATCATAAATTAAAAGCTGCTTATTGAAATCATGCATATTTCTTTGCCCTTAAAATCTATACATGCCCTTTGTGCATTAGTTATTACGAGAAGGTTGTCGCAGTGGAGTTCTTCAGCAGCTTCTACGAGGGCATCGAGTTCGCGTTTGCGGGTTTTCTCCGAGGACATATCGTAGCATACTTGGATAAGCTGTTCTACCTTACTTCCTTTTCGAGTGACGAAATCAATCTCTTTATCATTGCGTGTTCGATAGTAGAACAGTGTTTTGCCGGGAATATATCCGCGACGTAACATCTCCACAAACACCTGATTTTCCAATAATCTGCCGAGATTTTCACTGAGGTTAAAAGCCGTGCTTTGCACAAAACCATTGTCAACAACATATACCTTGCTCGGTGCTTTCTTCATCAGTTTCATTTTGTTGTTGAAACGTGGAAGATAGAAGAATAGATACGGCTCTGCCAGATAATCACAGAATTTTTTTGTTGTCGTTACGCTTGATAGCCCCAACTCCGTAGCGAGGTCATTTGCAGAAATCGGATTACAGAAATTGGAGAGTAGGTAAGTGGCAAGATTATATAAATCAGTTGTGTTCCTGACCTTATGGCGTTTGGCAACGTCTTTCAGTAATATGGAGTCGAACAGAGTTGACAGATAGCTTTTGGTAATATTACGAGACTGAATAGTTTCTGGATAGCCTCCGTTACGCAAATAATCATCAGCAACGACAATAGTCTGTGTCGACTGTTCCTCACGGTTGGGATTGACATTATTCCAGCGCATCGTTTCCTCAAGGCTGAAGGGAAGCATCTCAATCTGGAGATAACGCCCGGTCAAAACAGTCGCCATCTCACTGCTCAACATCTTGGCATTACTCCCTGTGATGATCAAATTCTTACCTCTGCGATACAGTTTGTTGACCCATAAATCCCAATCAGGCAAGTTCTGAATTTCATCAAGCAACAGGTATTCATAGCACGGATACACATCGTCAAGCATCTGCATTACTAAATCCTCATCCCAGTTTTCAAGCAGAAGGTTGTCATCAAAATTGAGATAGGCAAAGTTCTTACCCTGCAACATGAGCAATGCAAACACCGACTTACCGACGCGACGAGGTCCCGTAATCAATTTGATTAACGGATTTGCGAGTAACTCATCAAAATTATATCTGGTGTCTCGCTGCTGATATGGACGAGCCATCAGCTCATCACGCTCAGCCCTTTGATTGAGGATTATATTTTTCATTTCGCAGTCGTATTAGACTGCAAAGATAATCAATTTTATCCAATAAATCCACTGTACTGGATAAAATAGCTTGTTTTTTATCCAATAAAAGGACGTGTGTTGACTAAAATAGATAAAAAGCGTGCAATTCACGCTTATCAAGGTTAAGCAAAACTTTAATTCAATATGAGATTAATTGCATAAGCGTAGTGGCATTAGTTACATTACTTCCATTACATAAAAGGGTAATTATGTGGTGGAAAAAACAGTCTATCCGGCTCATATCCAAATACGCTAATTGCATGAATATTCACACTTTCATCGGTTGTTACAGATAATACATCTTTAAAATGTGTCGATCGTGGGTAGGAATGCATTGACACTACCCCTTCATCTTCAATAATAAATTGATCGTTATTATTTATCAAAATAAGTTTATCGTCAAATTCAATTATTGGTTGATCGGCAACCATTGTTCCTGATATCGGATTGCCAAGTGTGGCATAATCGAATTTTACCTGAGTACTTAGGATTGGTTTAAGTTTAGATATCGTTGCACTCTTTACTTTAACTTCTGACCTAAATATTGAACCATCACTCATTACATAGAACTGATGTTCACGATTGTTAAATCCTAACTTAATTTGGGATGCAATCATTTCTTGCTCAGGTATTAAGGCTCGAAAATCCTTAAAGTTTGCATCAAATTGCTCAATATTAAATTTCTCAGGTGTCTTTTTAGACCTTTGAACCTTGTTTCCAATAAATTGGAAATCATTAACAGCAGAATAATTCATTAAACCTCCTGCCGCTGTCCAAGTTGATGCAAAAGAGACATTTTCTCGTACTAAATTATCCTTAACAATTTTATTTGTCAAGATGTCGGCTGCTACCAAACCGTCATTACCTAATGATAGTACAGAGTTACCATACGCCGATGCTATTTTGTAGATTTTCGCATCAAATTTCTTTGAAAGCTTTAATTTCTTTTTTTTAGGGAAAGTTAAAGAATGATCTAATTGTACGGAATAAAAACCATCAGTACAACCCAACAAAAGATTATCTGCATATATATCTATATCTAATACCTCCCCTGTAAGTCCTTTTACAATGATTTGGGACTTTAGATCATTAATATCAACTTCAAATAAAACATTTTCAGACACATCTTCCCATACCCTCATTAACGCATCTTTAACTTCTTTAATGCTAAGGAAACACTTGGCTGCATCTGTATTCCAAAAGTTATTTCTGCGGTATGCAAGAGTAATAACTCCTGAGAAATTTGGATATTTATTGATTAAATAATTATAAACTTCGTTCAGAGATACACGAATGACCCCACTATCCGACAATACGATATAGATATATCCACGATAGATGTAATGATCTAACGCATCAACTTTTATTTTTAACTTTAGTGGCCTCATATTTGTTTTTTTAGAAGCTTTCTACAAACTGATGGTTGGATATGCCCAGCCTCTCTAAGAGAGATAAAAAAATTATCAAAAGAATCTCCTAATCTACGCATCCTTTCAGGATAACCATGCCAAGGTTCATCTTCATTCTGCGGTTTTGGAAAGAAACCTATTTTTTCTCCTTCATCGCCTAATATTTCTAATTTACAATTAACGATATGGAGTCCTAACAACCCGTCCTCTGTTAATCTTTTGCTTAGATCAGCCTCTTCAAATACGCAGAATTGATGAGGTTCAGAAATGATCCACCTAGTTTTATCCGGACGTTTGGCTGCCGTTGGATTATGTACAGGGTTTGGCATATAGAACTTCCCTGAGTCAGTAGGTCCATATTTGCCATTTTGCTTAGGTATATCTCGGAAATTTACCGGCATAAAGTATCTTCACTAATTATTGTGCAAAGATAGTAAAAAAATCTGAATTATGTTCTTCAACAATTGATAGACTATATTTTCATCCTCGCTTCGCTCTGCAAATCTAAGGCTTTTAATTGTATTCTCCTTTCCCTTAAAATAGAGCGAGTATAGATAGCCAAACCAAGATATCATCAACGAAAATTGGGTACGTTTGAGTCTGTGATAATTTTATAGCGTAACAAAAACGGATGGTCTAGCAATAGAGGTGCGCTCTGCCATTATACATGCGTCTGATGAAACTCTCCCTTTGATCTAGGCAAGTTTGGCTCCTAATCGCTAAATAAATTTCCCACGTCATTTTAATTAAAAACAACCATTCAACTTGTTAGATTTAATATAGTACTATTTGTATTATAAACAACCCAACCTACCTTTCTTGTTAATTCCGTATTTGTTACGCTGTTCAAAAAGAGCACGCTCCGATATTCCAAGCAACTTTGCTGCCGCCGTCCAAGAGCCTCCACGACGGTAAGCCTCGATGATGCGGTCACGATCTTTTTCTGGGTTCTTCAGCTTCAGGCTATTGTCAGGCGTCGGCGATGATTGGCTTATGTCGAGGTCGCATTCGGAGATTGTATCGTCTGGAACGTTATAAGCGGCAAGGGTTATGACATTGCGAAGTTCACGGATATTACCGGGCCACTGATGGAGTTTCAGGACTTTGAGTGCTGATGCATCAAGATGTTTTTTCGGCTCATTGTGGTTCTTTGCATGGCGGGAGAGGAAGAACTCGGCTAGTGCAGCGATATCCTCCGTCACTTCTCTCAATGGATGTATCTTTATGTCAGATTCTCTTAACTGATAAAACAAGTTTGCACGAAACTCCTTATCGGTCACCATTTGGAGCAACAGAGGATCCGCTGTGCAAATTACTCGCACATCTGGATGTTCAGATTCAAGAATATGTAACAACACAGATTGCTTGTCGAATGTCAGCAACTCCAAGTTCTTGAGAATAATTGTCCCACCGTCGGCGTTATTGAAGTATCCTTTTATACGATTGTAGGTCTCGCTCCGCTCAGATGTCGGATCGTGCTTCCCAATGTGCAGAGCTCCACCAGCTTCAATAATAATGACGGGCTTTTGACTTCGAGGACTCTGTTCATAAATTTGTCTTGCAATCTGGGCCCGCCCCATTCCTACTTCTCCGAATATTATCACGTTGGCATCCGTAATGGCTATTTTCTTGATCATCTGCTCAATGTGTCGAAAATTAGTACTTTGTCGAGGGTAAAGAGTATTTTCTTGCGTAAACAGTTTATTCTTCTGCTTTGAATATCTTGATACCATTTCAAGCAACTGTTTATCAATAGCCAGACGCTGAATTACATTTACTGCACCCCAGTCACACATAACACCAATCAGCTCCATCGGGTTTAGATTATCCATTATGGCTATGACGGGAAATTTATATCCTTCAATTTTGAGCCAGTCTAACAACTCCGTAGCATTGCCGCCTCGGAACTTCAATGCCAATACTATTACTGCGCCCGGTAGGAGTTTATCCACCTCCAGTTTTGCTGACTCCATGCTTTCAGCGACAACAGGTGTATAGCCAGCCCGTAAGAGAATACCTGTCATTATCCGAATATCGGAATCGGTATTGTCCACAATAAGAACCGTATTCATATGAGGGGAATATTATGAGGGTTACTGTAAAGTTTTATTCTTTGATATCATTAAGTTTTCCAGCCATTATGAAAGGCAGATTTCTTTTAATTTTCTCCTTTGTCCAATTCCACCACTTTAATGATAGGAGCTGTTCGATAATGTCCTCGGTATACCGTTTGCGTATTACTTTAGCCGGAATACCGCCAACAATGGAGTAAGGAGGAACGTCCTTGGTCACTACTGCTCTTGCTCCAATAATGGCACCATCTCCGATTTTCACACCAGCAAGAATAATGGCCTCAAATCCAATCCATACATCATTCCCTATCACTATGTCCCCTTTGTTATCCCATGCCACTACAACTTCGGATTTAGGCAAATCCCATTCTTCATAAAATAGCGGGAAAGTGTAGGTTGACAGCGATTTCATGGTATGATTGGCGCAGTTGAACATGAACTTAGCTCCACAGGCTATCGAACAAAAC
>CAMWLS010000051.1 GCA_947175205.1 uncultured Porphyromonadaceae bacterium
CCACTGTTCCCGGACTAAACCAATTTGGGTGACCCATTGTCAAAGTCAGGAAATAATCAAATAGGGGCTGATATTTAATGGCTAAGAAGCAAGAAGATAGATTCGTTACTCTTGACAATGGAGAAGTGGCAAAAGCCACTTTCCCTATTGTCGTATCCGCAAGCAGAAGCACGGATATTCCAGCGTTCTATGCTGATTGGTTCTTTCACAGGTTGGAAAAAGGCTATTCAGCATGGACTAATCCGTTCAATGGCGTAAAGAGCTATGTTGGATATGCTGACACTAAATTTATTGTATTCTGGTCAAAGAATCCTCGCCCATTGCTTAAGCACCTCAATGAACTTGAAAAGAGAGGGATTGGATGCTACATCCAATATACCCTCAACGACTATGAGGCTGAAGGGCTGGAGAGAGGTGTACGTCCCCTTGCCGAACGAATCAAGACATTCAAGCTGTTGGTTGAACGTCTTGGCAAAGGGGCCGTTGTCTGGAGATTTGACCCACTTATACTTACCGATAAGATAGATATGGATAAACTATTATCCAAAATCGAAAATATTGGAGACCAACTTAAAGACTACACTGAAAAAATCGTTTTCAGTTTCGCCGACATCGTTTCTTATCGGAAAGTAAAGTCAAATCTTGAACGGAGCCATATCAATTATATTGATTGGACTCCGGAGCAAATGCTTGAGTTTGCAAGTCGGCTTGTTGAACTCAACAAGCGAAAAGGCTGGAACTTCGTCCTCGCCACCTGCGGTGAAGCCGCGAATCTTCCAGAAGTAGAGCACAACCATTGTGTTGATGACAGACTGATGGTTCGGTTCGGCTATCATTCGCCTGAATTATTAAAATTCTTGGGCGCTGAAATTATAGATACGGTTCATTCGGATAATCTATTTACCGAATTTGAACCGGTCGTTATCCCCGAAGATGCAGTAGATATAGGCAGCGGTAAATATATAGCCATTCGCCTAAATAATAAAGACAAGGGACAACGCATCGCTTGTGGCTGCATGAAAAGCAAAGATATTGGTGAGTACAATACTTGCCCTCATCTTTGCGAATATTGCTATGCCAATTCGAGCAAAGAGGTTGCTGTTAGAAATTGGCAGCAGCACAAGGCAAATCCTCTTCAAGATACCATAACTGGAAAATGATATGTATTCTGGACATTATAACGAGATATAACCCATTGACGATTGACGCTGTTATTGAAACGGCTAAATCGTTAGTGCCTTCTGAATATCAACGATATCCTTATCCTTGGTCTAATCCTGAGGTAAACCACGGAGTTAGCCTATTAAGAACTGATGACGGCTCAACCTCAGTTTGAATTCTTCGCCGAGCGAAGCGGCAGAGCCGATGACATCGGATATTCCATCGCCATGAGTAATCTTTAATCGTCGTGCACTCCAGCTCTTAAAGAACAGCTCTTCTACAGCTCTAAACCTGCTTTTAGGCAGCTCTATTCTTGTTTTAGGCAGTCTTTTCTTTACTGACTTATTGTTATTTCTGTTTATTCATCACAACTTCACACGCTTTAAACAAATGAATATATGCATCCTTTTTACTTTCCAAGGCTGGGTAAAGTTCTTTTGAATTGAAGAATTTCCATATTATTTTTATCCTCTCTTTGTCATTTGAGATACCTCCTATCTTAGTATTAACATCACGTAAAGCTACGTTTAGCTGTTGGTTGGTCTCATTTACCTTATCCAATCCAGACACATCAAGATAGTTCTCCAAAGAAGGCTCAAGCAACATCAGTTTCAGGATATACTGGTTTATCTTCTGAGTTATATCTTCAAGTTCAATGAGAATCTTTAGATTCTGAATACAAACGATTTCTTTTGTTTCTTCTGTCAACTCCTTTTCAGAAGGAAAGCTTAGTCTGTCACACACCCGAAAATATTGTTCTATTTTAGATTGGAGTTCGCTTGTTTCCTTGAGTATCGGATTTGTATTCAAGACGGAATCCGGAATCTCAGTTCTATGGGAGAATACAGTCAATTCTTTCTGTTCTTCAAGCAATTCACGAATCTTCTCAATATTCTTATCGGATGTTGGAAAGACATATGCAATTATTGCTACAATAGCTGCCAACACAGTGAAAAATCCAATAATCTTTCCACTATATTTATCCATGCCTTTTTCTTTGGATGATGATTTATTCATATACTTGATTTATTTAGCATTACCAGTTCCTCCACAATGTCCGCATTGAACATGATAGTGGTTGAATACAGTCGGGTCATATATCTTACCACATTCATTACATTTCTTATTAGCTCTTGTTTGTCCAAATGACGCAGGCGCGTTGTCATTTCTTTCTATTCGCCCTGTTCCGTTGCAGTAGGCACATTTGAATTTGCGTGATGGCTGAGTAGTTGAACCATTACCAATATTGTTGTTTGACCCACTACTGTTGACATTATTCCCCATTGGAGTTGGGTCTCCGTTTCGGGACATTGGATAAACAAATGTATCAAAGCCATAAGCAGATGAAAAGTCACAAACTTTTTTCATATTCTTATTTCCATCCACATAGTAGTAGCTTCCATTACCCCAAAAATTTAGCCCTTCGTATACTTTCCACACTCCTGTTGTCCTGAGATATTTACAATACATGCCATTAACGGTTATATGGTCATCAAAAAATTCAACTACACATTCCATTGATGGACCAGCCTCGGTCCACTGGCCGGTATTCTGCGACTGACCCCGACCGCTTTCTATGTATATATAAGATTGAGATTTTGAGTCTTTGAAAGATTCGCTATCATGCGTTGAGGAAGTATTGGATTTCTGTGGTGACAAGGTATTAGCAGAGGTAGATTTATCATTTAACCACGTTTCATATTCTTTGACATGCAAAGCAGGTTCATAGCTACTTCCCAGCTCATTTATACACTCTAAATACACTTCATTGATTGTCCTATTCCTAGCATATTCGTCATCTAAAGCTTTTTTGAACCAATATATAGCCTTGTTATTATTCTTTGGGATATTAGGATAACTTCCATCTTTGTATGCAAGTCCTAATTTGAAGAATGCTTTTGATAATTTTTTTTGGCCAGCTTGAAGAAGAAGTTCACCAGCCGTATACATATTACTTCTAAGACCATGAGAGCCTCTTTTATACGCATCATGAAGCCAGACGAAACAAAAACCATCATTGTTTTCTACTCCTTTACGAAGCCATTCAATATATTTTTCGTCATCATCACGTTCAAATAATACAGCCATGCCGCTATATCCAGCAACATTCCCAGCTTGAATAGCTTTATTATACCAATATTTAGCTTTTTCAATGTCCTTCGTACATCCCGGACTACCAATCGCATAACTAAAACCTACATCGTACATTGCTTTGGGATCTCCTTTTTCTGCTTTTTCAAGAGCGCTTTCAAAAAAAGTTTTCTCAACTTTTGTAGCGGCAGTTTTTCCAGATTTCTTGGAAGTGGTATAAGATGCGTTAGATAAATTCCCATGATGGGTTGAAGATCGTGCTTGACATTCTATATTGAACTCTGAATTTGACACAATGAACATCATTATTAGAATGGCATACCATAATGAAGGACGTCTCATAATAATACATTTCACCGCGGTCTTCCCCTCGTTGGCGTTTGTTGTTGTACGAAAAAAGCGTAGGAATCTGTATCTGTTACCGTTCTCCTGTTAGAGGCTTCTCGCATTGCCTAATCGAAGTTGAACGGCAACGCAGAAGCCCACGCCTGTATATGCAATCAATGCGTCCGGCTATATTTCTCCCGAAATATCGTGCCGAAAGCAAGATAATCACATATCCACGGGCATCTACCGTTGCTCAACTCTTGACTTCGATTGGAAATTTTGCGAGAATTTCTAACAATCAAGAATCAGCGCGGATAAACGCTTTCTTATGTATTTTCACTACATCCCGCTCCGCTAAACCCCAGACCGGGGGTTGGCTCGGTTAAGAACCTCTCCCTACTGGCGTGGTCTGCGAGGCGGTCTGCGACCGCAAAGTTACAAAAATTCCCAATGCCTGTCAATAGATTTCTCATTATGAGGGCTATAATTCACATAAATTTCTCCGAAAGAAAGAAAAAACCAATCTTTCGGAGATAGATTTAAAGTTTCGGTCCTTTGCGACGTTGCTTGGCTTTGCGGTGAGTATTGATTGCTCAACTTTTGACATAGATATGAAATTTTACGAGAATTTCTGAACGTCAAGAATCAGCGCGGATAAACGCTTTCTTATGTATTTTTGGACGTGAAGAATTACGCCCCTACTGGCGTGGTCTGCGAGGCGGTCTGCGACCGCAGAGTAACTAAAAATTCGTGAGATTCTGAGCCTACTATGCTGCAAAACATAAGTTCATCGCAAAAACGCCACCGAAGGAAGGCGCTTATTCAGCCTTATACCTGCTCTTAGGCAGTCTTTTCTTTACTGACTTATTGTTATTTTTATTATTTTTGGGGAATGGTACGCCACGCTGCGTATTGAAGTTTATTATCAGTTAAACATGCAGGGCCTGTGTGCTCTGTTTCCCTGAGGAAGAGTTATGCCTTACATATCCATTGAGAGCGGTGCGCTGACTGCCGGACAGAAAAAGCAGTTGATTGAGTGGCTGACTGCTACAGTTTCCGAGATTCTTTGCGCAGCAAAGCGCTTGGCGTATTCTCTTATCCCGGAGCTGTTCTTTACAGTTTCTATAAAAGAGATACCGGACAGAGACTGCGGCATTGGCTGAAGGCCCATTGATGAGATTAAACGTGACTTCAGGGAATGAGTAAGCGGCTGGAGGAAATGACGCTGGAGGAGCTGTGGGAATTGTTCCCCATAGTTCTTGTGCCGTATAACCCTGACTGGGGTGAGTGGGCAAGGGAGGAAATACGGGGGTTATCCCTGACGCTGGCTGAATTTAATCCGGTTATCAGCCATATTGGTAGCACTGCCATACCGGATATTCACGCTAAACCGATAGTGGATATTCTTGTGGAGGTTCCTGCTGAGGCAGAGTGGCACCTTATAAGAGAAGTCATGGAGCGGAGTGGATATATCTGTATGTCAGAATCTGAAAAGCGTATCAGTTTCAATAAGGGCTATACCCCTGCCGGATATGGTGAGAGGGTGTTTCATGTACATGTACACAGGAGTGGAGACAATGATGAGATTCTTTTCCGCGACTTTCTGAATTCGCATCCGGATTATGCCAGGGAATATGAAGCTTTGAAGCTGTCACTCCTGCCGCAATACAGGAATGACCGGGACGGATACACCGGCGCAAAAGCTGAGTTTGTCAGAAAAATAATCTCGCTGGCCGAGAGCATGTCATAAAGGCCCGAGGCGTGTGGCATAATATGCCGGAGCCCGCGCTATGGCGTTGGTTCTGAGTCTTTCTCTGTGGGCTGGGGATAGTTGAAAAGCATTATTTCAGCCGGTGGGTCTGAACGTGTTATTACTGAGTCAGCAACAAAATTATTCCGCAATAACTCAAACTCAAAGATGGATTCTTTCTCCACTGAGAAGTATTGTACTCTTGGAAGTCTTATGGTAAGATATATGACCCTGCTCATTTCAAGCACCGGCGTAATGACTGCAAGTAATGACACCATAAGAAAGCAGATACGGGTCAGCGGACGCTGTCTCTTAAAGTGTGAAATATAAATCATTATCTGCGTGGTCATAAAGAAGTTCAGGGGCAGCTCCACACGGCTGTTGAAGTCGTTATATGAACCCATGTGAATAAACAGGCACAGAAGGGATGTAAGAAAGAGGATGTAGAATTCTGTGTTGCGCTTAAGCTGTCTGTACAGGAATGGCACAAAAACAAGAACCTCAATGAGGATTATGAGAAAAAAGTCTTTCACTCCCGTAAGTGTAGTCAGAGCACTAAAGCTTATGTGTGTTTCTGTCTGCCGGTTTAACAAGAAATAAATCATTACGGGCAGCGCTCCTAAAAGACTGAGGATATTTGCCGGAGTAAAAAACAACTTCAAGCCTGCGCTCCATGTCCCGGACAAAACAGAAGTCCTTATTATATAAAATAACGCCAGAGGGAACAGTCCCACAACTGAGAACGGAGCCGAGATGGTGAGGAAGCATAGGGTCAATGCCGCTATTCCTTTCTGAGACCCGCGGTTAAGCACAATCATGGTGGCGACCCACGAGGGCACAGCCTGATTATATACCCAGAAAAGAAGTGTGGTGTTTGATTCCCAGAATGCCAGCGGTGACCATAGCTCAATATGGAAATCATGGCGTATACTTATTCCTGAGAGAAAAATGCCGGCGATATCAAGCCCGGAGAAGAAGATGAAAGGTAAAAGATAGCGTAATTTCATATTACCCACCTTTTCTACGGTAAGTAAAAAGGCAAGTAATATACCGGTTATAGCATATAACAGCTGGCATAACCGGCCCACCCACATGGCCCCCGCCATTTTTGCCGCTACGGCTGGAGGCAGCCAGAAGCCTATGTAGTAAGTCAATATATTTCCGCCATCCGCCACAGGCCAGGGCCTGTTGACAAGGTCATTGAAAACTGCATTACGAAAAAAGTGGTCCCAGCGGTTTTGCCACACATAGCCACCGATACCTGATAAAACCACCCATGTTAACAGTACTGCCACAGAGACATAAAACTGCTTGCGTGTCATGGACACACAGGGCGTTTGTGTGGGATGGGGGTCACTTTTTCTACGTAACCAGACAGGGCACGCTCCCAGCAGGAGTGCAAGGGGGAGACCAATCCAGACCTTCACCCATGAGCACAGAAAAATGGACAGAGGGATGTAAAGATAATACAGCGCCACAAGGAGAAGGCCGTCTTTACCAATGTTTATATAGCATTGTTTTTTCATAAGATCAAGGAAGAGGAAATGTATCTTGCTTGTTCCCGTGCAAATACTTTGGGTGCCACCGCATGCACCCTGAGCAGCCGAGGTTACAGGTAAGGCCACACGACATGCGGGAAGGATTAAGCCACTGCGCGGATAGTAAACACAGAAAGGAGTGTGTCTGCTATGTAGCTCGCTCACGAGCGTAATTTCATGCTTGACATCAAAATTCCACAGGCCGGAATGCGTGAAGGGGAACTTTGTAATTACTTAAATCGGGTTACTGTGAATAAGAGTAGAAATCCGCATAACTAATTCTTCTGCCTTCGGAATTAAAGGTAGCACATCTGATTCTTCCCAATCATAAAGGTCATCATAATCTCCGGTTTGACGCATAGTAAAAAGACGTCCAATCAACCTTGAATCATCAGGAGTAAGAATTCCGGCTCTTACGAATTTGTCACTTATCATTCTGATCACTCCCCGATGTGATGAAGCCTCAATTCCATTATGAATAAGCAATGCCACACAAGCATAATATACAGCATAATACAATCTGCTGGCAGCAAGACTCCAATAGCCGAGATTCCCAACATCCTTAACTTGCTGGATGGTAGAATTTGCTTTTTCAAGACGATACGCTACAATAGAATCTCTTTCTTCAGATTTGAGAGTCATAACAGTTAATTTTGAAAGATTGTGAGTTTATCTCTCTCCACGTTTTTATAAAATGGGAGGAAACTACGTTTGAGCCATCCGGCAAAAGAATATAATCTTGGATTTATCTCTTCTCCCATCAATATGCCAACATATACCAATGGCCATGCGTACTTATCCCAGAAGTCAAAGGGGATTTTCTCTTCTCCGGGAATAAGAATTTGAATATCCCAATCTGAATCAGGCGCAGCATCTCCGCGTGCTCGGGATCCATACAGAGACATCTGAGACCCTTTTGGAAGAATCTCAGTAGCTTTCCTCTTTAAAGCATCAAGAATTAACTGATGTTTATCACTCTCTGGCATAATGAATAATTTATGGCTAAAATCCCGCAGGCCGGCATCATTACGTTAACTGTTCTCTGATTTTGCTCGCAAACATTTAGCAAACATCTTCAAGTGCAAATATAGCGAAAAAATTCTTGATTTAGCAATAACTTTTCTTATTGACTGTGAGAAATTTTGATTAAATTTGCGGATGCATATCGTCCGCGGAGTCCCGATATGGGGTAAAGCGGCGGGATATGTAGGGGACGCGATTATTCGCGTCCGCCACGACATATTACAAGAGCGTTTATCAAGCGCTTGTTCTTGACGGTTAGAAATCTGGCAGTTTCAAAATCACAGTCAAGGATGAAGCAACGATAGGCGCCTTTCGGGTGTGATATACCTGAGATAGAGTGTGTAGAGTTACATGCCCTATTTGACCTATATATCATACAGCGTGAGGCTCCGCGTTGCTCGTTCTACTGTGATGGGCACATGCCAGAGCCTCTAACCGCGGGACGAGTAACAGATACAGACTCTCACGCTCTTTTTGTATATACTAACGCCAACGAGGAGAGGACCATTGGCGCTTTATGCGAAAAATGAAAATATGCATATTTGTAAAAGGTGCATCTAACCGTGGAAAGACTACCACTATTGTATCATTGGCTAAACTAATTTGGCCATCGGTAGATATAGAACTGATGGCTAAACAACCCCAAGAGATACGATATTGCCATCCGTGGAATGAAGCTCCGGTGGCACTATGCTCTAAAGGTGATCCGGGTAGTAATTCACTTAAATGGATCAAGGAGACTGCCATAGAACTGAATCATTGTGAAATAATCGTAGCGGCTTGTCGTAGAGGGGGCTCTACTCAAGATCCTCTTTTACCTTATCTTCAAGAAAAGGGGTATACGATAACAGAAGTCTATCCTTCAATGATAAAAGTACCGGGTAATCATCAGCCCGATTACAAAAATCTTGCTCAAGCACTTGCGCAACAAATTTTGTACATCATGATTAATCGTAACACATTATTAATAGAACCTAAATAAACCTGATAATGATAAAACGACTTTATATTATAGTAATATTTATATCCTGTGTAACTATTTCTGCTTTGGCGGAAATTATTGAGGTAGATGGACTCAGGTATGAGATACTTGGAAATAGAACTGTTCAAGTAGCGGAACGTAACAAAGTATCGGGTCATATTGAGATTCCAGAAAAAGTGGAGTATGAAGGTACACAATATATTGTTTCTGCTATTGGAGAGATGGCATTCTACTGTTGTCAAAGTCTTCAATCAATCATTATACCCGAATCTGTAAAATTCATCGGAGCAGAAGCTTTCCAAGGGTGCGTAGGGCTGTCTTCGGTGACAATTCCCAACTCCGTCTCTTCAATCGGTGAGGGGGCATTCGATACTTGTTATAGCTTAACATCATTTACCATTCCCAACTCAATCAATACAATAAGTAGTTGGTCTTTTTCTAATTGTAATAGCCTCACCTCAGTAACTATCCCCAATTCAATCAAAAAAATTGGAAGAAATGCTTTTTATGGCTGCAGCGATCTAACCTCCCTGATAATCCCCAACTCCGTTACTTCAATTGGTGAAGGAGCTTTTAAAGACTGTGGTCTGACTACTATGACTCTCCCCAGTTCTGTAACTTCAATAGAAAATTATGTATTTTCTGAGTGTTCCCGACTTACATCTGTGACAATCCCCAACTCCGTTACTTCAATTGGTGAAGGAGCCTTTGAAGGCTGTGGTCTGACTTCTGTTAATCTCCCCAGCTCTGTAACTTCAATTGGTAAAGGAGCTTTCAGTTTATGTTTATGGCTAACTTCATTGACTATTCCTAATTCAGTCACAAGGATCGGTGATGAAGCTTTCTCTTCTTGCTTTAACCTAACCTCAGTGACAATTCCTAATTCCGTAACTTCAATTGGGGAAGCTGCATTTAGTGAAAATTATAATTTGACTTCAATTTATTACTCTGCAAAAGATCCTATTGTTACAGATAAATCTATTTTCTCGGAAAGCATCTACGATAGATTTGGAACTCTTTATGTTCCGGCGGAGGCTGTTGACAAATGTAAGCAAATTGAACCATGGAAAAACTTTTCAAAGATTGAAGCATACGATTTCACCGGAATTGATGAGGTGACGGACGATTTTGATAGCGCAACGCCTTACAAAGTCCACGACCTCAACGGTGTAATGGTAGGGAATTCGATTGAGAATCTTGCTCGCGGTATCTACATCGTGCGTCAGGGTAATACTGTCAAAAAGATAACAGTAAAATAAAAGTAAAATGAAAAAGATTCTATATTATGTTTTCGGGATATTGGTTCCGATTTCATTTCTTCAAAGTTGTGATAGTAACCCCGGTGATGAACCTGATAATCCTAATGAGGAAACTGTGTTTTATCCTGAGGATAATTCCATATCTTATTTTGCAAACGGACTAACACTCCCTATGCAAGAGACATCGTTTTCTCTTGAGTTCTACACAAATAAGAAATGGGAAGCTCAAATAAACTATACTTCCGAAACTAAGGATTGGCTTTCTCTTTCACTATCATCAGGAAAAGCCGGGCAGAACCATATTGTAGTTAATGTGAAAGAAAACTCCGAAACCGTTACTCGTTCTGCCATATTGCGGATTTCTTGCGCCGGAAACAATGAATATATAAATATTGAACAAAATGCAAATTCCGCCGGAGTTATCAATGTCTCAACGCCCGGCACTCTTGGGGATTTTATTCCTGAAGATGCGAGACCATTTATTAAAGAACTTACAATAACTGGTAAACTCAATGGTACGGATATAAAACTGATACGATCGCTATTCGGCACTCCTGACGGTGAAACTCAACTTGAAATACTTGATCTTTCTGAGGCGACCATTGTGAGCGGAGGTGATATGTACTACAATGTTGATATAACGGGCGTAGATTGTCATACGCATGATTATACGATTTCGCCTTATATGTTCACGTTCTTTAGAGGAAGAATTCTAAAAATTCCGAATAATACGAAAACAATAGAATATTGTGGTTTATATTATGTGCAAAATGTAGAAGAGTTAACAATACCAAATAATCTCCAGTATATTGATTATATGGCAATATGGTGTCCTAATCTTAAGTCTTTGGAGATTCCTGCTTCAGTTAAACCCATTGATGAAGAAAAGGGATTATTGTTAAGTACTTGTAGCCAATTGGAAACACTAAAAGTCAATTCTCCATTATTAAATATTTCAATAGTTGGATGCGAAAATCTAAGAAGTCTAGAGCTTTATGGAGGCATTAATACTATTAATAATCTACCTAAATTGAGTTCTGTAATATTACACGAGGGTATTACAGAAATTGGCGCTAATTTTATAGATTGTCCCTCACTGAAATCTATCACAATTCCTTCATCAGTTAAAGCTATTAATCATGTTGCATTCCAATATTATAATTCATCATCACACAACATTGATTCTTATTTGAAAGAGATCCATTACAAAGGGAATTCATCACCCTGGCAAATTATTCCTACTGGATTTACCAAGTGTAAATTATACGTGCCTGAATCAGCAATTAACAACTTCACCAATCATCTTCTTCCATATTTCCAAGAGATAATAGGAGAATAAACTGAAAGAGATCCAAGATCTTTATGGTCAAGGAAATTATTACGTTGGCGGCTCCCTGAAAACGGGTGTCCGCCAACTTATTATATGTCTCGGCTGTTGATGGCTATTGATTCAGCTATGAAGTTGAGGTAGAGGAAGGTTTCGCGTCCCGATGGCAGAGGAGACATTGGTGCGAGAATCAGCAACTTGCCGGCGGTGCATTGTTCAAAGTCATGTGCTGCCGGCTTTTCTCTTTCTCCGAATGGCTTAGTGGAAAGGAGGATTATTTTTCCATTATTTTCCTCACATTGACCACGAACCTCTTTTTCGGCTGGAGAGATAAATGGAGACACCAGGACGCCTCCATTTTCAGAGAGATGCTTCCAGCGGCGATGTTTGGCCGCGATAATCTTTTCAGAATCTCGCCTGTGAATCACCACCGGTGCCTTGAATGGATTTTGCAACAATTGGAGATTGCCGTAAGCTTGCCAGAGAGTGTCATTGATGCGGATATTATTGACTCGTCGGAAAAAAACAGGATTTTGTCGCCGTTCCAATAACCTTTTGGGATTCTTGCGGATATATTCACAGATTGTATCAAGTTTATGAGTTCTACGCAAAATCCTATCAAAAAAATCAGGTTCAAAGACGGGAGGAACAATAGCAAGATGTTCTTTTGCAATTTGTCCGGTTTTGACTTTCATCATGCCAATATAGCTTCCAATGGCGCGGGGAAGCTCCTCCTGAGCAAAGATTGCCAAGTGGACATGGTCAGGCATGATTACATATTGCAGAATTCTTAAGGCCGGGCAAATAAAGGTGAAATTCCAAATTTGCTTTTCAATAATTCTACCGAGCGGAGTCAGTTCCACAACAGGTTTTTCCGGTGTGCCGGTTATTCGCGAGAAGAAAGCGATACCGGATGCTTTGCTCATTGTGATATGATAGATACACCGGCTGCGGTAATCATGCTTATAATCGCGAGGCATAAGCACACTAATTTAAGATTAGCAGTCGCAAGCGACCTGCACTGGGGACTCATCATGACCAGCGTGCGTCATTTGTTGCACTCGCTTGCGAGTGTAGTATTGGCGACAAAACTCCATAAGCAGCCCGGCATCATTCAGTTAACTGTTCTCTGATTGTGTTCGCAAACATTTCGCAAACATTTTCATATGCAAATATAGCATAAATTCATGATGAGGCAATACCTTTTCATATTGACTGTGAGAAATATTTATTAACTTTGCCATTGCGTATCACCCGCGGAGTCCCGATAAGGGGTATTGCGGCGGGTGCAGTTATCTGTAGTCCTTTTGGTAATGACGTGGGGAAGTTATCATCATCTTTTTCTATATCAGAAACACTCTTTAGGTAGTCTTTTAATTTTTAAGCAAATTTAGAGCCTGTTCCCCAATATTTGATAAAAACAGGGCGGTCAGGCATTAATTGATATTATTCACACAGTGAAGGAGTTATGCGGTTGCATAACGACTGAAGCAAGTGGATAAAAGCAACAATGGATGACCGAGACGATGGTAATAATGAATGAAATATAATTAAGAATACAATAAAAGTAAAAAATACCCTGATTAATGCCTGATAACCCCAATATAATTTAGTTACATATCGCACATCGTGGAGCATGTTTTAACAAATATTGGGGAACCGGCTCTTAAAGAAGACATTAATTAAGGGTACAGTTAGCTGGTAATTAATAGTACTTAGATATCGCGGATGTTGATGACTGAGCCCAGCGTGTCGCCGTTGAAGATAACGGTGGAAGCCGTCACGTTGCCAAGGGTCCGTTTGAGGGTATTGATGCTTTCGTATGCTTCGGGGCGGATGGTTTCCCCGGATTTTATCTCATAAAGATGCAAGCCTCCACCTTCTTCGGCCACTGCGTCAACTTCTATACCGGATTTTTCGCGGTAGAAGAATAATCGCGGATCTTTTCCTTCGTTATATCTTTTCTTTAGGAGTTCGCAAATCGCGAGATTCTCAAACAAGGACCCTCGCATCTGATGAGTCTTAAGCATTTCTTCATTTCTGATGCCCAAGAGGAAACAGGCTAACCCTGTGTCATAAAAATAAATCTTTGGCATCTTGGTGAGACGTTTTGAGATATTTCTATAATAAGGCATGAGAGGGAAGGCTATATATGAGGTCATTAAGATAGACATCCACTCCTTGACAGTCACTGATGAAACACCGGCTTCCCGGGCAATCGCGGAGGCATTGAACTCCGAACCGATACGAGCCGCCAATAGACGTATAAATGTATCAAAAGCCATCAGATTCTTTATCTTCAGCAAATCCCTGAGATCTCTTTCCACGTATGTATTGTAATACCCGCTATAATATAATTCAATAGGAGCACTCTGCGCAATCACTCGAGGATATAAGCCATCAATTATTATATTTTCAATGCTTTTATCTGCCATTATTCTCTTTGTCTCTATAAGAGAAAATGGAAGCAACGTGAAAATAGCCACCCTTCCGGCCAATGACTGAGACTTGGTACGAAGCAAAGAGAAATTACTGCTACCTGTGATTATATATTTTCTGTTCTTGTATTCATCCACTCTAACTTGAATCATCGACAAAATTTCAGGCACGTTCTGAACTTCGTCAATAATTGCCTTCTCTCCCAATGAATCAAGGAATCCCACCGGATTTCTCATTGCCTCAGTCCGAATGGAAATATCCTCAAGATTCGTATAATTGTAGTCTGGAAATATATGTCGGCAAAGAGTACTCTTACCGGACTGACGAGGTCCGGTAACTTCAATCACGGGGAAATAACGGTGTGCCTCTAATATACTCGGCGCCACCAGTCTATTTATATATTCACTCATACTTTACAACTAATTAAAACGACACTTTAAGTTGCCCAAGGTAATACTTTAAATAATTTAAATTAGCACTTTAATATTTATCAAGTATCTAAAAAAGAGAGGATTAAACCCTCTCTTTTTGCGGAGTGACCGAGATTCTTTCTCCGCTGCGCTACGAAAGCGCTGCGCGGTGGCGAACTCTGCTCGTTCTCATCTCGGTGGTCCTTAAAAAGGACTCCGTCTTTTTTTTGCGGAGTGACCGAGATTC
>CAMWLS010000052.1 GCA_947175205.1 uncultured Porphyromonadaceae bacterium
TTCGGACCGGCAGTATTTTGTGTAGATAGACTCGGAATAGAAAGAAAAACATATATTTATAAAATAATTAATACATCAGTTTATGAAAAAAGCTACACTTTTAGCAGCCTTCGGACTTCTGCTTGGTGCCGGCAGCATGATGGCTCAGGAGTCATCACGCGAGGTAACTTATGTAGAAGATGAAACTCAGGGTTACCTGATTCCATCGTTCAAATACAACTGGTTCATTACCGGTGAAGGCGGCGCTGATTTCTTTGTTTCTCCCCGTGACGTACACCGTAAGTGGAGTGACCGTTTTGCTCCTGCAGCGAGTCTTTATTTTGGTAAGTGGTTTACACCTATCATTGGAGTACGCTTAGGTGCTGACTTCGTTGCCTGCAAGGGTCTGTCAGATTTCCCCTACACCAGCGGTGCAGAGCCTAATCAGCCCACAGTAGACGGTCTTTACAAGACTTATACTAACGAGATTGGTCCGGCTTTTGACGTGATGTTCAACCTCACCAACTGGTGGTGCGGATATAAGCCTAACCGCGTTTATAACGCTGTATTCTATGCCGGTGGTGGTGGCTACTGGAGCGTGAGCAAGAAGTTTGACAAGAACAGCGTTGGCGATTATATTAAGGACGGCTGGCATAACAGCCATGACCGTGTGCTGACAGTGCGTGCCGGTCTGCAGAATATTTTCAGCGTAAGCAAGCACGTGGACATCATGCTTGACCTGCGTGCCAGCGCACTGGACGGCCATGGTGACCAGGCTACTTCAAGCAACCGTACTCACCTTGCACTTCAGGCATTCCTGGGTCTGACTTATAACTTCAATCCCAAGGGATACCATCATCCCATTGTTCCCATCTGCCCCGAGCCTGAAAACTGCGACGCTCTGCGCGCACGTCTGGCCGCTGCTGATGCCCGTATCGCTGACCTTGAGCAGCAGCTGCAGGACTGCCTGAACCGTCCTATGACTGTTGCTGAGGAGAAGAGTGCACCTCTGGCTACTATCTACTATCCCATCAATGTTTCTAAGCTGACCCGCGAGGACCAGAATGTTCTGGGTGCCATTGCTAACGTGATGACTTCTAACCCTTCTACCAAGTATGTTCTTACCGGTTGGGCTGATAACTACACCGGAACTGACGCCATCAACAAGCGTCTGCGTCTGGCTCGTGTAACCGGCGTACAGAAGTATCTGGTGAAGCTTGGCGTGCCTGAATCTCAGATTACTGCCACTACTAATGACGGCAACCTGTGTGACCTGGGCGAGAAGTATGTTGCTCTGGACCGTGCCGTAACTATTGAAGAGGCTGAATAAGAAGTCATGATGTTTTGCTTAAGACCCCTTGAGGCGGTCTGTGAGTGAACGGAATATATGGAAACTGCGCTGTAATGTGAGTACAGCGCAGTTTTTTTTTGTGGGCGGCTTGTGCGACGACTTATGCTATGTATGTGACATATGCTTCTTATGCGACTTATGGTGATGAGCGGGTGTTTACGTGGTGGCGGGGTGTTTTGTTGTTGGAGTGTTGAGGTTTTTTTATAAATTTGCGTAACTATTATGCCCGGGTGTTGTTATGCCTGATGGGTCTTTAGGGCCAAGGTCCCGGAGGGACTGGTGGATGTGAAGCATGATTTTTTCAGCTATGGCGGCTAAAGACTACGGCAAATAATGAAAGGAGATTTTATGACACAGATAATGACTTATACTCATACATATTTTCTGACTGCGGGTGAAAGTGATGCAGAGGGGCGTATGCCTCTGACGTTGCTTACGGAGCGTCTTATTGAAGTTGCAACGGAGCATGCCAATGAGCTGGGAATAGGCTATGATGATTTGTTGAAGTTGGGAATAGGATGGGTGCTATCACGGCTGAGTATCAGTATGAAAGAGTATCCTACCATAAATTCTACTTACAGCATAACCACGTGGATTGAGAATATAAACAGGCATTTCAGTGACCGCTGTTTTGAAATCTGTGATGGCACGGGGAAGGTCCTGGGCTATGCACGTACGCTGTGGGCGGCAATAGACTTCAATACACGGCGAAGTGCGGATCTGAGTTCTATCACTACTGACGCTTATCCTATAGCGTCCAGGGAATGTCCGGTTCCACGTCAGAGCAAGATTCCGGCACTACCTGATGGCTGCCCGGAGAGTGAATATACTTTCAAGTACTGTGACATAGACTTTAACCGGCATGTTAATACTGTGAGGTACATAGAACTGCTTCTTAATCAGTGGAGTATGGAGTGGCATGACCGTCATGTGGCCTCTACGTTTGAGATTGCTTTTAACAGTGAGTGCTATTTTGGAGAGACTGTACGGCTGCGAATGGATGGTTCCGTAGAGAATGTTGTAACAGAGCTGTGCCACAATAATGGGGTGCGTGCTGTGGGTGCGCGTTTTGTGTGGACAGAGGCTCCGGTGGCTAATGCCGGAGTAATAGAAGCCGGTGAGAGTGGAGCAGAAGAAGATTGATGCTGAGGGGCTTCTGAAATGTTATGAGTGACAGTGGTTTTGCCCATAAGGTAAAGAGTATCATCAGCCGTTACGGGCTGCTGCGGAAGGACGCACCTGTACTGGTGGCTGTGAGCGGTGGCGCTGACTCAGTGGCGCTGTTGGCGGTGCTGTGTGAGCTGGGGTATGATGTAATTGCGGCTCACTGTAATTTTCATCTTCGTGGCGAGGAAAGTATGCGTGACATGCGTTTCACCACGCGTCTGGCGGCACAGCTGGGTGTGGAACTTGCCGTAAAAGACTTTGATGTCCAGGAGCGGAGGGCTGTTACGGGAGAGAGTGTGGAGATGGCGGCGCGTGAGCTGAGATATGAGTGGTTCAGAGAATTGCTGGACCGTGAGGGTGCTCAGGCGGTGGCTGTGGGACACCATCGTGAAGATAATATTGAGACTTTTATGCTGAATCTGCTTCGCGGTAGTGGCCTGGCAGGGCTGACGGGCATGAAAAGGCGTACGGATTATGTAGTGCGTCCGTTGCTGGAGATGTCAAGGGGTGAGATTGAGGAATATCTGGCAGCGCGTGGTCTGGGATATATAACGGACTCATCCAACAGTAGTGAGGAGTATAAGCGTAATAAGCTGAGGCTTAATATACTACCTCATCTGGAGAGTGAGATTCCGGGTGCGCTGGAGGCTCTGCACACCAGTATGAGGCATCTGGCAGACAATTTTGGGCTTTACAGTGACGTGGTGAGAGAGCTCAGCGCTGAATACTATCATGATGGCGTGGTGGATGTGGCGCGGCTTAGTGAGCACGGGCACGCGCGTATATTGCTTTTTGAAATCTTACGCCCGTATGGATTTAACATGACGCATGTGGAAAATATCTTGCAGGGCAGCCGGCGTTCAGGTGTGCGTTTCATGTCAGCAAGCGGAATGTGGGCTGAGCTGGACAGAGGTCTGCTGAGGCTTACGATGCCTAAGGATGTAAATGAAGAGGATGTGTATGCTGTGTCCTTGCGCCATGATATACTTACCCCGGTGCATATACGGGTGCAACTGCATGAGGTGGCTGATTTTCAGCCTGAACGTAACGGAAATGTGATGTACCTGGATGAGAGGATACTTGAGTGTGAAGGCGTGTTCTATCTGCGCCATTGGCGTCACGGTGACCGTCTGGAACCTTTCGGGATGAAAGGGAGTAAGCAGGTGAGCGATATTTTCTGCGAGGCACGCCTGAGTGCAGCGGAAAAACGAAATGTGTGGCTTCTGTGTACTGAGGACGGACGTGTGATGTGGATTCCCGGAATAAGGGCGTGGCGTCACTATGCAGTGCGCCCGGGGGTACAGCGGTATTTGCGCCTGGAATATATGGACGGAGTGAAAGGGAACCGGTGACAGAGCGCGAAAATCATGACCGCCTCCCCGATGAGACTCGGGCAGGACAGGGGGCGGATACCATGGAGGTATAATGGCGCTTAATCAGAGATTTATTCAGGCTCAAGAGGCTCTTTCAAGAGCCGGTGTCAGCAGCCGCAGCGGAAGGTGTCAATGTGACGCTGTTTCTTTTCTTCAAAGATGTCTGCGATGGTAAGGAGTATGCCGCTTTCCTCCACATTCCCAAATTCATCATTAATGGCGGTGCCTAACATGCGCATGGTGGGGGATAAACTCATGTAAGCGTTAATAAGGGGCGGGATGTGGTCACCATGGTTCCTTACAAGTGTGTGGAGGGTCTTGAAGTCCTCCTTGAAATTCGAGCCTGTAAAATTAGCGGCCACGCTTTCCCAGTCAACATCAGAGGCAATGGGGTTTATGGGGGTCACCAGCTTGTCAGGGTCAGGGAAATGTTTATGCAGAAAGTAAAGTATGAGATTACGGCACTCTCTGGTGTAAGAGGGGTACATGGTCATTTTACCAAAGAGATACTTTATTTCCGGATTCTGAACCGTGAGAGCACCCAGACCGTCCCAAAGGTTGTCAAGAGCGAAGATGGCTTTTGCACCTGCTCTTGATGACTGATACTCAGGTCTTACAAAGGAGCGGCCCAGCTCCAGTGTATAAGGGAGATAATCCCTGATGAACTCATCAGAGAATGAGAACATATGGCTGGTGGCAATGCGGGGCTTTCCGTGTGCCTCCATCATGATATCCTTTCCCAGAATAAAGCGGTATCCGCCCAGAATGAGCTTGCTGTCCGGGTCCCATACAATGAGCTGGCGGCATGGAGGTTCCATGGTGTCATAGGCGTCAATGTCACATTCCTTTCCTGTTCCTCCGCCGGCCAGACGGAAGGCCACCTCGCGCAGGCGACCTATCTCGCGCATGGTTTCAGGAGCGCAGAAGGCGTCTACCACGTATAGCTCATTATGACCTTTGTTTGAGGTGCGCAGAAAGCGTTCAGGCGTGAGTTCAGCCTCAATGACTTCAGTGGGTACGGGCTCAATGATCTTGCAGTTCATGTATGGTTAGGGGAAAGTGAGTAAACTATATCTTTAATCTCAGCGGCCATTGCAGCGGGGGAGAGGCTGCGGAGCTTTTGGGTGGGAATGGGCTTGCCTATGGAAAGGTGAAGTGTGGCATCTCTGAGTTTGAAAACCTCAGAGGGCAGGCGCAGCATTTCAATGTTGAATTTCAAACCAAGGCGTGCTCTGCGCGCGGCAAGTTTATAGAAACCATCAGAATTATGGCCGCCGAAGTGTACAGGTATTATGGTGCGCTGATGGGCAATGGCTTTATTGACAAACATTTTCTGCCAGGTGAGGTCACGGATGGAACCGTCAGGTTGTCTGCGCGACACCAGACCGGCGGGAAATATAATCACAGGAGTATCCGAGGCCATGGCGCTGTCAAGAGCGCGCATGTCTGCCCTTGACTGTGAACCATGCTTGTTTACGGGCAGGAATACGTTCCGGAGGGGATCTATGGCCATGAGGAGGTCGTTCACAACAAAGAGGACATCGCGGCCATAGTAATCAGTAAAGAAGCTGATAAGCGCCATGCCGTCAAGACCTCCCAGTGGATGATTGCTGACAATGATGGTGCGCGTATCAGTAGGAGAAGGAAGGTTTTGCGTACCTGTGGCAGAGAGCTTTATGTTGAGGTCAGAGAATACACCTTTGCAGAAAGCGGCACCGCGCCGGGGGTAATTGCTTTCCAGGAGGGCGTTGAGCTCATCCTGGCATATGTATCTTTTAAGTTTCTTGCGCAAGAATGACGGAATCAGACTGTGCCATCGGCCCAGCCTGCTTTCAAGTACAGCGTCCAAGTCAATTTTTATGAGTGGATGTTCAGAATTCATTACGCAAAATTTTGGCACAAAATTATAAAAAAATGAGCCACTGACCATTGAATTGGCACATTTTTCTTAAATTTGTGCCATGAACAGAACGGTATCACAAGTTCTACGCTTGGGAAAAGGGAGTGCGGAAGGTACTATGATATGCGCCGGGCTTATGATAAGTCTGTGTGCATTACTTTTGTGGCCCGGTGATACTCCCTGGGCTACCGCAGGATATTATGGAGCTGTGTGGGTGACGGTACTTCTGATTCTGGGCAATTACAGATGCCGGAGTTCTCAGGCATTTGCTGTAGTGACGGCTCTGCTGACAGTGCTCACCGTGGGCGGAATAATTAATATCAACTATTATACGGTGCTCAGTGGCGGGACGTCTCATGCACCGGTGTTACTCAACGCTGATTCTTCCCGTGCGTGGCTGGACCGTTTTCTTAATGGTTCTCCACAACCGCATTTAGAAATAAGTACCTATACCTCCCTCCTTATACCGTTAAAAAAAATTCTGGGTAATAATATTGCCATGCCCATGGCTCTGAGTTGCCTTTTCACGGCCATGGCCGTTATAATTTGCGGTGTTATATCTGCGCGTGTATCTGACCGGTCACATAGAGACTCATATATCTTTGCACTTGCCATGGGGCTGATGTGTTGTAATTTTTATTTTGTGGCAGAGGGTACGCTGGTGTTAAAGGATGCTGCAGTGTGTATGTGTACGGCTTTGGTTGTGTACGGGCTTCTGTGTATGCGCTCTCAGGTGCTGTGCGATGAGTTTACGCGTGGTGCTGTGGCGCTTATAGCCGGTGTTTCCATCTTATGGCTGGTGAGAAGTTCCCAGCTGGTATTACTGATTCCGGCAACGCTGTTGTTGGCGAGATGGAAGTCCAGGCAGCATGTTTTGGTGGCACTTTGCGTGGTGATTGCCCTGGTGTGGGTTTATTCTCTTTACGAAAATAGAGTTGTCAGCGGCACAGTAAATGAAATGATGGACCAGACAGCCATAGATTACCACTCCAATGTGGCGAGACGTGTGCCTCTGGTGAGAATAATGGGTGAGGAATACTATGATATGGGACCGCTTCATAAGGTTTTTATACTCCCGGTGACCATGCTCATACAGTTTCTTATACCTTTCCCCTGGAACTGGATGAGGGATGTTTCATTCGGGCCCACGCAAGTGTTGGCTCATGTGGCCTATCCGGGATATATCTTAGGAGCGCTGATAGCGTGGTACTTTGTGGCCGGTCTGAGGAAAGGACTTACACTAACGGCCCGTGTGGCAGTGGCCGGGGCTGTGTGTTACGCCATGACAGCGCTGGCTACCGGAGGCGCAGTATCGCGTTACGTTCTTTCTTTTTTGCCTATGGGCGTTCCTGCAGCAGTGTACACTTTTACCAAGTGCCGCCGCACACGCGCATTTAAAATCTATATGTTGCTGTTTGTTGCGGCCATGTGTATAGGACTGCCAATATGTTATTGGCTGCAGAGCAGAGAAGGAGGGGGACTATGAAAGTAGCGGTCATAACGCCCATATACCGAAATCCTCTGGGGATGGCTGCCACGCTGGGGTCAGTTCTTACGCAGACATATCAGGATATACTCCACATTATAGTTACTCCTGATGATGTGAATGTACCACAGGATGTTGTGGTTCTGAAGCGTAAGCCGAAGGGGGTTTATGATGCTATCAATCAGGGAATAAAGTGTGCACTGGCGCAAGGGGCAGAACTGATACAGGTGCTAAACGGAGGTGATGTATATGCCACTCCTGATACTATAAAATGGGTGGTGAATACGCTTCAGGAACATGAAGAAGCTGATTTTCTTTATGCTCATGTTCATATAGGTCGCAGAGATTACAGGGCTTCTGCTGACTTGCGCAGCATGTTGCGCCGTGGGATAGCGCCACCTCATCCGTCACTGTTTATACGTTCAGCTGTCATGAAGTCTATTGGCAACTATGATGTGCAGTATGCTCTGGCAGCTGATTTTGATTTATTCATGCGCCTTCAGGAGTCAGGGGTCAATGGCGTTTACAGAGATGTCACAGTGGTGCTGATGGAGCCGGGAGGTGTTTCGGCAAGATTCCTGAATCGCCTGATAAATAATAATTTAGAGAAGTACAGGATAATGAAGCAGCATGGTATAACCACACCGTCTTTGCGTCTGGCCATGCGCTATATGTTTCTTATCCCCCAGTGGTTCAGATATAAGAAGAGGTTCTGAGCGGACACATGGAAAAAATATATTCATTATACATTGCACCTGAGCTGGAGTTTGTCAGACCGTACATTCAGCGGGAGATGGAGTCATGGACGCTTCATGAGGATGGGATGGGACATCCTCAGGCGGCAGTATGCGTAACTTCAGCCGTCACGTCTGCGGCCGTAGCTTCAGAATTTAAGGCTAAGATGCAGGCGGCAGGTGTCCCGGTGACAACGCTTGAATGTGCTCATGTGGTGGGGACCGGGATGACCGGACTGCCACGGAAGATAGCTGAATTGCTTTACAGAGGAAGGTATATGCATATCAGGGATATTAATCCGGCGGTTACTGTGATTCATGCCACGGAAGTGGCTGCTTTGGTTGCAAGGAACATAGGCAGGGATATTACTCTGATAGCCGCCGAGAACAAGGATACGACAGTTCAGGAACTGGCAGAGGCTCTGAATTACAGATTGGGTGATAAAGTGCTTCCCATGGTTTCAGAGCGGAAGGCCAGATGGCTGTACAGCGGTGCAGTTTATCAGATGTTGACAGAATCCCACACAGTACAGGGCGGAACGGTGGATAAGAGTGCGGTTAAGTATATGCGTACACATGTTTATGATGAAAACAGTCTTTAAGAACGCTGTGAGCGGTTTGTGGCCGTCGGTAAAGAGTCTTGGAAAGATTCTGTTTCAAAGCCGGAAATGTGTCTTTACTGCCCGTGCAGAGGCAGAAAAGATAATTATTATGGGTAACGGCCCGTCGCTGCGCCGGTTTATTGTGAATAATGCGGAAATGCTTGCATCCATCCCGTCAATGGCTGTGAATTTTGCGGCAAATGCGCCAGAATTCATCTCCTTGCGTCCCGAATATTATCTGATGGCGGACCCTCATTTCTTTACCGGCGCTGATGACCCTAATGTAAAACGTCTATACGAGCGACTGGTGGAGATAGACTGGCCGCTAACAGTTTTCGTACCTGTGAAATATTATTCTGTCACCAGAGAGCGACTGAGAGCCAATACTCTGATAACGGTAAACAGTTTTAATTTTGTGGGAATAGAAGGTTGGGACTGGCTTAAAGATATGGCTTATAGGTCAGGCACAGGCATGCCCAGGCCAAGGAATGTGCTGATACCTTCCATCATGACTGCTGTACGGATGGGATTTAAGGAAATCATTCTTGTGGGGGCTGACCATAGCTGGACACAGACCCTGAGCGTGGATGAAGCAAACCGTGTGGTGAGCGTACAGCCCCATTTCTATAAAGATAACAACGCAGAAAAGGAGAGAGTGTCCTCAGTTTACAGTAATATTAAACTTCATGAACTGCTGTTGAGTTTCCATATAGCGTTTAAGAGTTACTGGGAAGTGAGGCGTTATGCTGATAAAATTGGAATTCAGATAAAGAATGCCACACCGGGGTCGTTTATAGATGCATTTGAAAGAGCGCAACTGTAGTTACGGCTGTCTGCATATTTATTTTGGCACACCAGTCAACGCCAAAGAATAATACTCTGAAAGAGGATAGAGATAGAACTAAATCCTGTTTAAGGTGTTGATATAGTATAGCTGTTTTCCGTAAGAGAAAAAGCATAACTTACATAAAGCATACATCATGGAGAGCATGTTTGAAATATTGATGGCACTCCCGCTGTTTCGTGGAGTATCGCGAGAACGGATAGCCAAGACGGTGGGCCATGTCAAGTTTCATTTCCTAAAGTATCCGGACGGAGAAAAAATAATAAGCGCAGGAGACCCGTGTACCCATCTGAAATTCATAATCTCCGGGAAGGTGCGGGCAACAATAGAGAACCATAACGGAAGGTTTGCAGTTTCGCAGACCCTTATTGCACCTGATGTTGTTGCGCCGGACTTCCTCTTCGGGAAATTTACATCGTATCCCTGTACAGTGGTGGCAGACGGAACCACCGGTATATTGCAGATAACCAAGGCAGACTACATGAAAATCCTGAATACAGACCAGGTTTTTATGTTTAATTACCTGAACCTCCTCTCCATGAATGCACAAAAGTCCATCCATGGAGTTCTCGGGCTTACAACCGGCAGCATGGAAGAACGTATTGCTTTTTGGGTTATAGCCCTTACACAGGTGTCAGGCACAGATATAGTGCTAAGAGCCCGCCAGCGTGACCTGTATTCATTCTTTGGAGTGCAGCGTTCTGCCTTTATGGCAGTTCTTGACCAAATGAAAGAACGCGGACTGCTGGACTATGACAGCACAGAAGTGCGTATCACAGAACGTAAAAAGATGCTTAGCCTGCTGCTGGAACATCCCGTGGCGGCAGACTATACATTTAAAGAGGAAGAGTAGGTGCACAACTGAGCAGGTGCCTATGGCACCGGCTAGGTTCTAAAGTAACTCTATACCCTTGCGTGGCAGTATTGCCTCAGCAAGGGATTTTTTCTATGCGGCGCACATGACGGCCGCCTTCAAAAGGAGTGTTAAGGAAGGTATCCACAATCTGTAAAGCGAGCTCCGGAGCAATAAACCGAGCGGGAAGAACCAGCACATTGGCATCGTTGTGCTGGCGCGCCAGGGTAGCCAACTCTACGGTCCAGCACAGGGCAGCCCGTATACCCTGATGCTTGTTGAGAGTCATGGCAATACCGTTCCCGGAACCGCACATGGCAATACCGGGATAACAGCTCCCGTTCTCTACTGCAGCTGCGCAAGGATGCGCAAAATCAGGGTAATCACAGCTATCGGAGCTGTGAGTTCCAAAATCGCGGAATTCAATGTCCTGAGATTCAAGATACCCTTCAATGATGGCTTTAAGTTCAAAGCCCGCATGATCAGCGCACAGAGCCACGGGTACATTAGATTTAAGAATAGACATAAACTACTGGCTATTAATGTGTTTAAGAAAAATTGGCATCCCCAAAAGGCTTACCTCAGTGCAAAAATAATAAAAAACAGCGAAAAAAGAGAGGTAAAGACTTGCACAATTAAAAAGAAGTCTCTGCATTTCCGAGTTTAGGAGTTGTAGTATATAACAATCGGGCACTCAACGATTTACGAGTGTCCGATTGTGCTTTATGGCGACAGAGAGACAGACCGGTTATGCCACATGTGTAACTTTCTCATCATGTCCGGTGGAGCCACAGACGTATTTACAACGTATGGGCCACAGAAGCGGGGTAAATTCGCGTTTGCGTTCGAGACATGAGGAAATTATGCACCACACGAGTACCACGGCCAAAACCACGTTAAAAGTATATTCTTAATTTAACACTCAAATATTAACAAAGAATTCGTCCTGTTCTGTTTATGATTGTTTTTTTGAAACAAGTTGCCGAAAAATTTGAATATTCAACAAAAGTTGATTAACTTTGCTTTGTCATTATGACCGAGAGTTAATTAACATGTTTCACCAAAACCGATTCAAAAAGAATGACGATAAATTCAAATTGAGAATTATCAAGGTAGTCGCCCTCTTGGTTAAGTTCAGGACAATGACTGACAAGAGAGACAAGAGAATCCTCAGAGACTACATCAGAGCGTTAGTTAAAGAGTTGACCTTAGTCTAAGAGACTCTTCTAAACAAAGAACCCTTCCCTAAAGGGGGAGCGGTTCCCTTAAAAAAATAACTATGGAAGAAGAAGATTTAGTAAAAGAAATTATTGGACGTGCCGAATCTGAAGAGGGTCAGCGGTTAGCCGATGAGACCTTTGCACGTTTGAAAAATGGTGAGATAACGTCCGATAAGTTGATTGTTGATCTCAAGAGAGAAGATATTGCAAAAGTGCTGAAAGTATCTTACATTGCAGAGCGTTTCTTCGGGCGTTCTCGGTCCTGGCTTTGTCATAAACTCAACAATGATATTGTGAACGGCAAGCGTGAGGGATTCACCATCGATGAGCGCAAGAAGCTCAAAAGCGCTCTTGATACCATAGCCTGCGAAATTCAAAATCTGTCGGATAATCTGTAGTTCCTTATTTCGTCATTCATCTACATAATCCGACCTCCAGGCCCGATTGACCCGCAAAGTCAGTCGGGCTTTTATTTGAGCGGAAAATCATCAGGGAACATACTTGTCTGATTGACAAATATCTTATATCTTCCCAAGTTTGGGAGTTATAGTATATAACAATCGGACACTCAGCGATTTACGAGTGTACGATTGTGCTAACGAAAATATCCTGCTATGTCTTTAATATTTCTTTAACATCTTGATATACTGACGCATCTTCCGGGTCAACACTATTTGTCTGTCAATCTGTACTCCGGAGAGTTCGCAACATCTTGATCTAAGTGTGGTTGCTGAGTAAGCCGGTACATATCCCGTTCCCCTGACTACATTGTAATCCATACCGGCGAGCGCATTTATGATCTATTCAGTTGAGAAGCACTAAGAATAGGCATAAACTGCTGGTTATTAATGTGTTTAAGAAAAATTGGCATCCCCAAAAGGCTTACCTGAGTGCAAAAATAATAAAAAGCAGCGAAAAAAGAGAGGTAAAGACTTGCACAATTAAAAAGAAGTCTCTATCTTTGCAGACGTAAAACAAATTCTGAATGCCCAGGTGGCGGAATGGTAGACGCGCTCGTTTCAGGTGCGAGTGCTGCGAGGCGTGCAGGTTCGAGTCCTGTTCTGGGCACCCATAAATCCCGTAACTCATTGAAAATCAAGAGTCGCGGGATTTTTCTTTAAAATTTTGTCAGCAAATTGTCAGCGAATCCTGAAA
>CAMWLS010000053.1 GCA_947175205.1 uncultured Porphyromonadaceae bacterium
CACTGATAATCAGACTGAATGATTAACTACACCTCTGAAAGTGTCAAAGTCAGGAAATGATTAAAATCATACAACCGCTTTTGGATGTAATAAATTGTGTGATGACGGAAAATATTACATAAGCCTCGCATCTCTCCTGCGCTTTTTGCCGTGTTCTTCGGTCAGGTAGCTACTGCTACGCTCCTTCATCACACTACAAAAATCACTCAGAGATATACGTCCCCGGCGTTAACAAATATTGGGGAACGGGCTCTAAGCCCTATATATACTGTTATAAGTCTTTACTCAGCTTGAGAAGTCCCTGTGCAAAAACGTAATCCTCACTGTCCACCTCACATTCCTTAAGATATTGCTCCAAGGAAGTCAGGTATGACCTAAGGCCCTTAGCATAGTGAGACTTCATTTTATCATTTTCGGGAGAATAGCGGTAATAAATATAGCGGAAATACATTCGGTCCTTCTCCTCAACATTTTCCAGACCATACTTATTCACTATCTTAACAAAATTATCAAAATCCCCTTCACGCACTAAGACAGTAAGATACAAATGCAGCTGCCATGAGACTACGGTACTCTTGGTACACAGGTAGTCAAACAGAGCTTTGACAATCTCAAAGTCCTCCTTTTCCAGTGCCTGCTCCATAAACAGTCCAATGACCATGCTTATACTTGCCCGATTGCCATCTCCCAGTATCCCCTGAACCAGCTTACTAATTGCGTACGTCATCATACCTGGTTCGGAATTAGAAATAATGAAAGCCAATGCATCATAAACTATATGCATGTCTTCAGCATGTATTACCGCATACTCTTGAGCCAGGGCAAGCGCTTCTTTTATCCTGTTCTCAACCTTTAGAGCGCGGAGCATGTTATTAAACATCCGCTGGTCAGCCTCATCCATATTAAAGGCTATACGGACTGTTGCTGCAAAATTCTGTGGCAGTTTAGAGTCATCCTCCTGCTGACTTAAGATTTCTGTTAATATCACAGCAACCTCCCTACTCTCCGGGCTGAGAGCCTGCGCATATTCAACGGCACTAAGAGCATCCTCCATCAAATCCTCTTTATAGTAAGCTATTGCCTTTTTGCACCAATACTGTGGATTAAACGGGTCAAGCTCTGTCAGGCGCTCAAAGTACTGCACTGCTTCAGGCGCATCATCCTCAGAAGCCGCTACACCAAGTTCATGAAGCACCAACTCTTCATTGCGTGACAACTCTATTAATATGTCTGCATTGTTGAAAAGCCATCTAAGCGTATCTCTATACTCAGAAGCCAACTTCACTAACTGAATTAGCTCCTCTTCATCCAGACGCTTGGTTATGTGGATGATATAGTCAAGTTCTTTCAGCAACTCATCAGCTGACATTTGTCTGGCCTGGCACTTCATAATACGCCAATACACTGAATGTGCCTCACCCTGCCCGCCATTTTCATTATTTGAGTAACATTCCCTATCCTGAAGAAAATCAGTCAAGGAGTCAGTATTAAGAGTGCTATAGAACTCAGCTCTTCTCTTTTCCAGTTCCTCATTCTCCGGGAAAAGACGTGCTCCCGTAAGAAGAGCCTCAGACTGAAGATACGCGTCATCCTCATCAGTGGCATAGTCATACACTTCCACCAACTCATCTTCATCAAAAAACCGTCTGTAAAGAGGCTCTTTAAGAGCCTCTTTAAAACGGTTTAATAGTTCTTCTCTTCTACTTTCCGCATACATTATGCCTTATTCTTTACCTTTTCCCAACTATCCTTCAGACCGATGGTACGGTTAAATACGGGCTTATCAGAAGTCGTGTCATAGTCAGGTGTAAAATATCCTACTCTCTGAAACTGGAAATGGCGTCCCGGAACAGCTTCTGCTATGGCAAAGGGCTCAACCTTCACATTTTTCATAACCTTAAGTGAATCAGGATTTAGCATCTCTCTGAAGTCACGGTCAGGCTCTGCAGCAGGATTCTCAACATTGAATAGACGGTCATAGAGGCGCACCTCCGCATCTACTGCATGTGAGGCCGAAACCCAATGAAGTGTACCCTTTACCTTTCTCATAGCTCCGGGCATACCGCTGCGACTCTCAGAATCATACGTACAATATACCTCTTCAATATTACCATTTTCATCCTTCTTTACGCCTGTGCACTTAATGATATATGCTCCTTTAAGACGTACTTCTGAGTCAGGAGCGAGACGGAAGAATTTCTTAGGCGGATTCTCCATGAAATCATCCCTTTCAATGTATATCTCACGTGAGAAAGGCATCTTATGAGTTCCGGAGTTCTCCTCTTCAGGATTATTATCCATCTCCACCTCTTCAGTCTGTCCCTCCGGATAATTAGTTATCACCACCTTAAGAGGGTTGAGCACTGCCATAACACGTGTTGCGTGTGCATTAAGGTCATCACGTACAGCATGTTCCAGAAGACTTACTGAGTTCAGCGCCTCATATTTTGTATAACCAATGGTATTAATAAAGTTACGTATAGACTGTGGAGTATAACCACGGCGACGCATACCTGAAATGGTGGGCATACGCGGGTCATCCCAACCTGCAACAAGACCCTCCTTTACCAACTGGAGAAGCTTGCGCTTACTCATTACAGTATATGTCAAATTAAGGCGGTTAAACTCTATCTGACGGGGGCAATAGCTGTCATCTGCCAGTTCCCTGACAAAATACTCATACAGCGGTCTGTGCACCACAAACTCCAGTGTACATATGCTATGGGTAACGCCCTCGAAATAGTCACTCTGACCATGAGCAAAATCATACATGGGGTACACCTTCCAGGTTGTGCCCGTACGGTGATGCGGGGTCTTGATGATTCTGTACATGATGGGGTCACGGAAGTGCATGTTGGGCGAGCTCATGTCTATTTTTGCGCGCAAAACGCGTGAACCCTCATCAAACTCGCCGGCATTCATGCGCTGAAACAAATCAAGGTTTTCCTCAACACTACGTTCACGATACGGGCTGTTTTCACCCGGAACTGTGGGCGTACCTTTCTGCCGTGCTATCTCCTCTGAGCTCTGGTCATCAACATATGCCTTACCTTCTTTAATCATCCTGATGGCAAGGTCATATAACTGAGGAAAATAGTCTGAGGCATAATATTCACGGTCTCCCCAGTCAAAGCCAAGCCAGTGAATATCTTCACGTATAGAATCCACATATTCCACGTCTTCCTTAACTGGGTTAGTGTCATCAAAACGCAGATTACATGTGCCTCCAAACTTCTCCGCAACACCAAAGTCCATGCATATAGCCTTTGCGTGTCCTATATGTAAATATCCGTTGGGTTCAGGCGGGAAACGGGTGTTAAGACGACCACCGTTTTTACCTTCACGCAGGTCATCATATACCATCTGCTCTACAAAGTTCAATCCTTTTACATCCGTGCCCTCTGACTCTGCGGTCTTAGGCGCATCCATCTCCTTTTCTGCCATAGTGTGAATAACTTTTTATTCTGTTTACAGTTTAAAGCACAAAAGTACAAAATACCCGCTTTATCACCAACCTCCATGCCTCTTTTTTATTAACGGACTTATTAATGGCGTAAATAACTGTTTTTTTATGTCCAACTTTATATAAAACTCTCAAATATTACAGACCAAGCCAACAAAATAAATCTCCGATACGGATTGTCCCGTACCGGAGATATATCAGTATGTTATGCCCTAATCCGGCATCAATTATTTTACATTATAGTCAGCTAGCTGCTCGGGAGTAAAGTTGTTTATGAATTCAGCATGCTTGTTTACTTCAGCCTTTGCCAAATTATTATACACACGGGCAGACTTGGTAAACGACTCATTGCGGTTAGCATCCAGCAGAAGCAAATAGCTCATAATAATATTTCCTGCCATCTCTACCATACGGCGAGCCATAAAGTCAGTATATGCAGGCATATTAACCTCAGCTACTTTTGCCACTGCCACTTCATATGCAAGTGTAAGTTCCTTGAGTGAGGCGGCCATATCCTGGAGTTCTGCCTTCCATTCAGTTGCGGCATACATATCCATAAGAGCCTTATAAGTACCGGTGGTGACGTGGCGGATAGCAGCCACTACCTGAAGCTGAGTGGTGCCTTCATAGATAGAAGTGATACGAGCATCACGATAAACTCTCTCGCAGGCATAATCCTTCATGAAGCCTGAACCGCCATGAATCTGAATACAGTCATATGCATTCTGATTACAGTACTCACTGGTCAGACCTTTTGCAAGAGGAGTAAGGGCGTCAGCATATTTAGTGTACAGTTTCATCTCCTTACGTTCCTCATCAGTGAGCTTACGCTCGCGGGCTATATCCTCATATACTTTGTAAAGGTCCACATAACGCGCTGTCTCGTAAAGCAGAGTGCGTGAGGCATCAAGTTTAGCCTTCATTACAGCTAACATCTCAGCCACAGCCGGAAACTCAATGATGGCCTTACCGAACTGCATACGCTCTTTTGCATAGCCAAGAGCCTCGCGGTAAGCAATTTCACTTACGCCAACGCTCTGTGCTGCAATACCCAGACGTGCACCGTTCATAAGAGCCATCACATACTTTATAAGGCCCATACGACGGCTTCCGCAGAGTTCAGCCTTGGCGTTCTTATATGTGAGCTCACAGGTGGGTGAACCTTTAATACCCATCTTGTTCTCTATACGGCGCACGTCAACACCACCGTCACGCTTATCATAAATAAACATTGACAGGCCACGACCGTCCTTGGTACCGTCCTCACTACGTGCAAGCACCAGGTGGATATCGCTGTCACCGTTAGTGATAAATCTCTTGACTCCGTTCAGACGCCATGTTCCATCCGGCATCTCTGTGGCCTTCAGCATTACAGACTGCAGGTCAGATCCGGCATCAGGTTCAGTAAGGTCCATAGACATAGTGGCACCTTCACATACGCGCGGAATATACTTGGTACGCTGTTCTTCAGTACCAAACTCATAAAGGGTTTCAGCACAGTCCTGAAGTCCCCAGAGGTTCTCAAATCCGGTGTCCGCACGGCTTACAATATCTGCAGCCATGATATACGGAGTAATGGGGAAATTAAGGCCGCCGAACCGACGGGGCATGCTCATGCCCATCAGACCGGCCTTACGGCACGCTTCAAGATTCTGCTCTGTTCCTGAAGCATATATAACGCGGTTGTTCTCAACGCGGGGACCCTCATGATCCACGCCTTCTGCATTAGGAGCTACAATATCACCACACATCTCACCCACAACATTGAGCACACGGTCATAGTTATCCATAGCGTCCTCAAAGTCCAGAGGTGCGTAGTCATATTTTTCAGCCTCAGTGAAGTTACGCTCTTTCAGTTCTACAATCTTGCGCATCATAGGGTGATTCAGATGATGACGCAGATCAGGATTATCTGTATAAAAATTTGCCATTGTCTATATTTTATCAGGCTTGAGAGGTATTACTTTGAATTTTTCTTGTAGTACTTTATAAGCTTGGGTACCACGTCTTCCATATTGCCGGTGATGACATAATCAGCAATTGTATTTATTGGAGCATTGGGATCATTATTTATAGAAATAATGATGGAGCTGTCCTGCATACCGGCTATGTGCTGTATCTGTCCCGAAATACCACATGCTATATATAACTTGGGGCGAACAGTAACACCGGTCTGCCCAACCTGACGGTCATGCTCTATAAAACCGGCGTCAACAGCTGCACGGGATGCACCTACCTCTGCACCAAGGGTACGGGCGAGATCAAACAGGAGCTGGAAGTTTTCCTTGCTTCCCACACCGTAACCACCGGCTACAATTATGGGAGAATTCTTAATGTTTACCTTGCTCTTTTCTATGTGGCGGTCAATCACTTCTACCACAAAGTCAGAATCATCCACATACTTGGACGCGTCAAGCTTTACAACCTCACCCTTATAATTCTCATCCTTGATTTCTTTTTTCATTACGCCTTCACGCACAGTTGCCATCTGAGGACGATGATCAGGGTTTACAATTGTAGCTACTATATTTCCGCCAAATGCGGGACGAATCTGATATAAAAGGTCCTTATATTCCTTGCCAGTCTTGGGATCTGTGTGGTCACCTATTTCAAGAGCAGTACAATCAGCGGTCAGACCACTGTGTAATGCTGATGAAACACGGGGGCCGAGGTCACGGCCAATACTTGTGGCACCCATTAGACATACCTGAGGTTCAATCTCCTTGAAGAGATTAATCAGTACTGACGCGTGCGGGTTAGAGGTATAGGGGAAGAGACGTGCATCCTCAACCTTATATACGGTATCCACGCCATAGGGGAAAACCTGACTTTCTATTCCATCAAGTTTATCACCAATGACCAGCGCCTGAAGTTTAACACCAAGTTTATCAGCAAGCTGACGGCCCTTTGTCAGCAATTCAAGGCTTACATCGGCTATACGGCCTTCATCATACTCGCAGTAAACTATTACGTTATTGTTATCTGCCATCTTTGTATTCTAATTTTGTCAGCGGCGTTAGCCGATAGTATGGTTATGAATCAATTCTACTATAAGGTCTTCCAGCGCCTGGTCTGAATTATCCAGTACGCGGCAATCTTTGGCCGTGAAGACCACATTTTCTATTGCCTTAACTTTTGTGGGTGAACCAGCCAGACCAATCTGCTCAGGGTCTGCCTCAACAAATGCAGCGCCCCACTCCTTAAGCTGAAGTTCGGGACGAGACTCTACCAATGCCTTGATACGCTCATCTGTAAGCTTTTCTTTCTCAGAAGGTGATACTGCAAACTTATACTTCATCAGACGTTTAGCATTACGGGGACGACATTCAGGTGCGCTTCCGTTTACTGTAACCACGCAAGGAAGCGGCGCCTTAACGGTCTCTACACCATTTTCCAGACGGCGTTTCACAGTCACAAAACCATCCTTGAGGTCCAGAATTTCTTCCGCGTAGGTTACCTGAGGAATACCTAACTTTTCAGCAATCTGAGGACCTACCTGAGCGGTATCACCATCAATAGCCTGACGACCGCCAAGAATGATATCATAGTTTCCAATCTTCTTTACAGCCTGGGCTAGAGAATATGAAGTGGCAAGTGTATCAGCGCCACCCAGCGTACGGTCAGTAAGAACTATACCACCGTCTGCTCCGCGGAACATTGCCTCACGTATAACTTCAGAAGCGCGGGGCAGACCCATGGTTAAGATAGTCACTGTTGAGCCGGGATTGGCATCCTTCAGGCGCAAAGCCTGCTCAAGGGCGTTAAGGTCTTCGGGATTGAAAATTGCAGGAAGGGCTGCACGGTTTATTGTTCCGTCCTCCTTCATTGCATCTTTGCCGACGTTACGGGTATCCGGGACCTGTTTTGCCAGCACGACGATATTTAAACTCATATCATTCAGTTATTTAGATAATGATTGTAATTCATTAAGTTAGGGCATTTCAAAGATACCGGATGCAAAAATACAAAATCAGTCCGGCTTACGCAAATATTGTTGTTTTTTTTGATTATTTAGAAATATTTATTATGCACACGAGTGTTATAAGGTATGGATAAGACAAATAGCGCCCATGCACTCATAATCTGTTAAAATAAATTTATACATTGGTTAATCCGACTTTATTATGTACTTTTGCATCTGCATTTTGCATGCGGAATAAAATAACTTTAACACACCATAAAAATGAACGTAACATTTACCGAAACATCGCCTAACCAAGGCCGTCTGACAGTCTCTATCTCTGAGGCTGATTACGCTAAAAAAGTAGATGAGGAACTCCGCAAAATAGGTAAAACACACACTATCCCCGGTTTCAGAAAGGGTCATGTGTCACTTCCCCAGCTGCGTCAGCGTTTTGGAAAGCAGGTTAAGAGTGATGTTCTTAATCATGAAGTCTATAATGCAGCCACTGAATATATAAAGGAGAATAAGCTTCAGGTCCTGGGCCAGCCACTTCCCGTGGAAGTTAAGGAAATTAATCTTGATGACAAGGATTATAGTTTTGAATACGAAATAGGTCTTGCTCCTAAGATTGATGTTAAGCTGGACAAGGAAGTCTCTTTCCCCTACTACAGCATTAAGGTTACTGATGAAATGATTGCTGACCAGGACAAGAGTTTCCGTGAAAGATTCGGAGAACAGGTTCCCGGTGAGGAAATTGACCACAAGGCTATAGTAAAAGGCTCCATTTTTGAACTTAATGCTGATGGCACAGTAAAAGAAGGTGAAGATGCCATTCAGGTAATAAATGGTATAGTTGCCCCCTTCTACTTCAAGGACCGCGCAGAAGAAGAAAAATTTGTGGGCAAACACCTGGGAGAGAAAGTGGTCTTTAATCCCTACGCCTCATGCGAGGGTAATATTGCTGAACTCGCATCAATGCTCAACATAGACAAGGAAAAAGCTGCCGATGTCAAAGGTGACTTTGAAATGACTATCAGCGAGATTATAGTTGTCAAACTGGCAGAGCATAACAAGGAATTCTTTGATAATGTGTTTGGCGCTGACCGTGTTCATAACGAAGAAGAATATACAGCGGCCGTTCGTGACCTTATTGCCCGCGGATTCAGAAGTAATACTGATTTCTACTCAAATGTTGAACTCCGCAAATATCTTGAGGAAAAATATGGCGATATGGAATTACCCGCAGACTTCCTTAAGCGCTGGCTTGAATCAGTAAATCCTGAAGTAAAGGATGCAGAAGGCGGTGTTGAGAAAGCTTACACTGACGCCCTTCCCTCACTGAAATGGCAGATAATCAAGGACCGTGTAGCTGAAGCACTCCACATGGAGCTGACAAATGATGACGTCATGGCACGCGCAAAATATATCGCCCGTCAGCAGTTCCAGCAGTACGGCATCTTCAACATGGATGAGGAAACCATTACAGATACAGCCAAACGTATTCTTCAGGATAGCAATTATCGCCAGCGTATAGTGGAAGAGGTTTCTGACCTCAAGCTTTTCCATCTTATCCGTGAAGCCATCACTCTTGATCACAAAGAAGTAAGCATTGATGAATTCAAGGAAATGGTGAACCGCCACCCTGATCTTAAAGCTGAATAATAACTTTACATTATAAGTCATGAAGGCCGGTTATCTTAGCCGGCCTTCTTTATATTATATAACTCTCAATAATTAGTTAACTCTTTTTAACACACATACCCAAACTAATTCTGAGAATCGTCGTTACTAAAATAAGTTAACATTCATCATTTATCTTAAAAACATGAAAAAATTTATTGCTGAAGGTGTTGGAACCATGTTTCTGGTTCTACTGGCATGCGGTAGTGCAGTACTTGCAGGCCCGGAAATAGGAGTTTTAGGTATAGGTCTGTGCTTCGGCCTGGTGCTGGTATGCCTTTGTTACTGTATAGGAAACATATCAGGATGCCATGTAAATCCCGCAGTATCACTGGCCGTCACTCTCTCCGGACGCATGTCATGGGGCGAGTGCATAGGCTACATAGTTTCTCAACTTATTGGCGCAGCCATAGGTGCAGGTTTCCTGTATTGGTTTGTTGACATGAACCCTGACGGTTTTGTTTTCGGAGGCATTACTGATAATAACGGAGTGGTTAATAACATTGCCGCAAATGTATTACAGCCGGGTGCCACAACAGGTATGGCCCTTATGGTGGAAGCACTTCTAACATTCTTCTTTGTATTCATTGTCCTGGGTGCAACTGACGCAAACAAAGGCTTCGGAAAGTTTGCTGGACTTGCCATTGGTCTGGCGCTCGGCCTGGTAAATATTGTTGGTATTCCTGTGGATAACTGCTCAGTTAACCCTGCCCGTAGCTTTGGCCCTGCACTCTTCAGCCCCAACGCATGGCCTGATTTCTGGATTATGGTTGTCGGTCCTGTGATAGGCGCCGTTCTGGCAGTTCTCTGCTGGGCCGCAGTAACAAGAGCTAACTCCAAAGAAATAGAATAAAAACTATCAGTCTATCAATAAATGCAACCAAGTCCATTTTACGGTTAGGTAAAATGGACTTGGTTTATTTTGTGCTTTTGCCTATATTTGTATATCTCTAATTATGAATAATGGAATTTAGCCTTTGTATTTTATTTCATGGCATTTAATAAAAAATTAAGATATTACAAACTCCCTTTGCTTTTGATTACAATTATCGCAATTGGAACAGGCATATTGGACTATTTCACACCACTGATGGGTGATGACTTATCCAAATGGATGGCTATGGGAGGAGAAAGTGAACAGTTTTCATTGAGAAAAGCAATTTCATTTTTGGCCGCTAACTATTTTGGATGTAATGGACGGATTTTTGACGCAGTAGGACCGGTTTTATTCACAGTATTGCCTAAAGCCGTCTTTGCTTGTCTTATTGGAGTTATGACCGGATGGTTCTTTATAGCCATTGCCATGGCAGCAGGAATATTTAAAGCTCATGAAAGAACAATAGCCTGTGGATTTATAACCATAACTCTTTTCTCTCTTCCATGGTGGGATTCTATGTTTATGCGTGTTTGCCACTACAACTATATTTGGAGTTCAGCCTTTGCTCTGTATTATATTTACTTCTGGTTTCACGGCTTTATGCCTAAGAGATTCGGGCATCTCATATTATTCTCTTTTGGTCTTTTAACCGGATGCTTTCACGAACAAACAGGAATATCTCTGTGTTGCGTATTTACCTTAATGCTTATTATCTCCCGCTGCCAAAAATGGAAATTAAGCATGTATATAGGGTTATTATTCGGCACCTTTCTCACCGTTGCCTCGCCTGGATTCTGGCGTAGGAATTCTTCCATAATCACAGATTCAGAAAGAATAGAACTTATTTTCACAACCGTTCCGTGGGTTGTAATTCTCATCTTTATAACATTATATATTGTACTACGAAGAAACAAATATATGAATGTGGTAAAGACTCCTGAATACATAACATATCTTTGTACAGCCCTTCTTACATCAGCTATCGCCATCTATAGCACTGTTCCAGGACGCACAGGATGGCTTGCAGAATGTTTAGCCTTGGTAGCTTTATACAAGCTCATTATTTATACTCGCGTCAAAATAATTCAATTTTTCAGAATCCTCATTAACTCGCTTTGCTTCATTATCATAATTATCCATTTTTCAGTCTCTGTATTCTGGCAGTTGAAGATGTCACAAGAATATGACCGAGCTATGACTGAATATCAGAATAGTAGAAACGGCATAGTAAGAATGTCATATACCTCTCGCATGGATGTTTCGCCACTTACTCTTTACAGAGTGAAAGGACTACCTGATGGTGATGATACCTATATATTATCTTTATGGGAGAGATTTTTCAATCCACACAAACCTTTGGTTCTCATTGATCCCACCTTTAACGTTTCTGATTCAGTTCCATATCCATGTTTCAAAGTTTACAATTCCATTCAAGACACTATTACAATCTGTGTCTCCCCTTTTGATAAACAAAAGAATGTGGTTACTGAATTTGAAGAAGATTCTACAAAGTTATACCTAATACAGCCATTAATAATTGATCCCGGAGACCACTGGCATACTGTTGATGATAAAATCCAAATTTAAAGACTTGTGGGAAAGTGATAAAGTTATAGTATTATCACACTCAGTCATATTCATTGAATATCTTTCTTTATTGTAATTTTGCGAGTACAGGTATTTATATTACCTTTGTGACTGAAAATATTTGAAACTGATTATATTTATTTAATATGTTACGCAGAATACTTGCTATCTCCGGAAAGCCCGGACTTTATAAACTTATCAGTCAGGGACGCGGAATGTTGATTGTAGAGAATCTTGCCACCCATAAGCGTATGCCGGCATACTCTCATGACCGCGTAAGCTCACTGGGAGACATTGCCATATACACTGTTAACGAGGACGTACCTCTGGCAGATGTTCTGGACTCGGTGTATAAAAATGCTGAGGGCAAAGAAGTGGAAGTTAAAAAGATGGAAGATGCCCAGGTAAGAGAATTTTTCAAAACCGTGCTACCCGAATTTGATGATGAACGCGTATACACTTCAGATATACGTAAACTCCTGAGTTGGTATAATCTTCTAATTGCTGATGGTTTTACCAAGTTTACAGAAGATAAAGAAGAACAAGATAAGGAATCTCAAGAAACCAAAAGCGAGAAAGAATAATTTCTCCTTGCATTAAATATAGCGGCCGCAGTTCAGAGTAATAATTCCGGACTGCGCCGCTTCTGTTACATTACGTTTCAGGCCTAATGAACATTCTTCAAGAATTACATTAGTATATAGGTTGATAAAACCTAAGACCTGTTTTACGCGTTATGAAGTGACCCCAAAAAGTTGGACGGGTTAAACACTACCCCGTTATAGGAAGAGT
>CAMWLS010000054.1 GCA_947175205.1 uncultured Porphyromonadaceae bacterium
TGAGTGAATAAGAATCATCAATAATAATCATGGCCTATGAGTCATAATAGGCCATCTTCGGCGTTACTTTCGGAATTCGGCTTCGGTCACATGCTTCTGTCACGAACGGATGAACCATGGTTCATCCCTACAAATTATGCTGCGAATGGTGGTGTGTCATAATAGACCATCAGCTGCACCGTCATCTCTTATTCAGTGAAATACTGTCTTTTGACGCGGGGTGAGACGCCGGCCAAAATCTCGTATGGGATGGTCCCCAGAGTTTCGGCCAGTTTTTCTATGGGCATTTGAGGTCCGAAGATCTCCACGCTGTCACCCACATGCACGTCAGGGATGTCAGTAACGTCAATCATGCACAGGTCCATGCATATGTTACCAATGGTGGGACATTTCACTCCGCGGACCATGAATTCAGCCGCTCCGCGTCCCAGGTGACGGTCCAGGCCGTCAGCGTAACCAATGGGTAGTGTGGCTATGACTGATGGTCTTGTGATGAGGCCGTGGCGTCCGTACCCCACTGTCTCACCGGGCTGATATGACCTCAGAGCAATAACGGTGGTGCGCAGCGAGGCCACCAGTGCCAGAGGTTCCCTGACCTCTGCGGATGGGCTAATGCCGTACAGTCCTATGCCCAGACGCACATAATCATAATGGTGCCGGGGAAAACGCATGAGTCCGGCGGTGTTAAGTATGTGGCGCTTTACTCCGTAGCCAAGGCGCTGTTCCAGCTCAGTACTCATCTCCCGGAACAGCTCAAGCTGCTGCCGGGTGTATTCTTCCTGCACCGGTGTGTCAGCTGTGGCAAGATGAGAAAAAACCGTACTAACCCGCAGATATGGGTTTTCTCTGAGACGCTCAGCAAGTGCGGAAATATCCTCACGTGCAAAGCCCAGGCGGTGCATACCGGTGTCCAGCTTAATATGGACCGGGTAATCCTTTACGCCCATACGTGCGGCCCATTCCACGTATGTGTCCAGTTCTTCAGCTGAGAATATGGTGGGTTCCACTCTGTTTAGGAAAACGGCCTGGTAGTCAGAGCTTATGGGGTTCAACAGTATGATGGGTGAGTCTATGCCTGCTGCTCTGAGTTTTACGGCCTCATTCACCACTGCCACGGCAAGATATGCCGCTCCTTGAGGTACAACCTGCCGCGCCACCTCTACCGCTCCTGTCCCATAAGCGTCAGCCTTCACCATTGCTATCATTCTGGCACCGTCACGCAGTTTCTCACGGAAATGGTTAAAATTAGCTCTTACGGCGCTCAGGTTAATCTCCAGCCTTGTGTCATGGCGCGGGGCCTCAAGGAAGGAGTCCAGGCCGTCAGTGCCCTCTCCGCAAATGAGGATATTGCAGTCAGTGTGTCTCAGATGGGGATAAACTGTCATGAACTCTGTGGTGTCTTTTACGGCTGCAGTTCCGGGGAAGGCCTGCTGCAAGAGAGCATCAGCGCCAGTCACCCTTATAAGGTGAGTTATGCCGTAATCCTTAACCATTTTTTCTATGCGCGGGTAAGGATTCTGTCCCGCCGGATGGTTTACGGAGCCTAATATAAGGGCGGTCTCCTTCCCTGAACGCGACTGGCGGTTGAGGAAGTCAAGCGCTCCTTCCAGCGCCTCAGGCGTGGGATAAAGCCCGTCAGTGGCTATGATATTACCTCTTGCACCACTGCCTATGTTAAGCCGGGATTCCACCTCACTGAACCTTTCCGGTGCGGGAACGCCCAGTGCCAAGAGGGTGGCACGAGCCAGGGCGGTGTCAGCCCGGTGCGGTGTCATTCCCCATGTGTCCACGGGGATGAGCCGGCAGGATGCTTCCAGGGCTTTGACGGCCCGGGTCACCTCCGGGTCAGAGCTGTTGTAAATGACGGTGTGACATCCGGTGAAAAGCAGGGCTTTCTCCCTTGCCTTCTCTGAGATGCTTTCAAAACCGGCTGAATGATCCTGTTCAGTAACATTTGTGAACACGCCCACTGTGGGTCTCAGAATACGAGCATGGCGTACCATCTGACCGGAGCTGTCTATGCCTGCTTCAAATACTGCCATGTCAGGGTGGGGCGTGCTCTCAGCAGCACGGCGCAGTGCCAGCGGAACACCTATGCGGGAATTCCAGCTGCGCGGAGAGAAGGCAACAGTCTTACCGCTTTCCATGAGTCCGCGGACAATCATTTCCTTTACCACAGTCTTGCCTCTGCTTCCTGTAATGCCCACCACGGGGATGTCTCCGGCAAGTTCCCTTGCTTCAGCGCCAAGCTGTTCCAGGGCTTCCAGAGTGTCTGCAGTGCGGATTATATTGGCATCCGGGGGGAGCTCTCCGTTGTAATCAGAGTTTATTACAAAGTTAGTGACTCCCATTGCGGAGGCATCCATGATATAGTCATGTCCGTCACCAATGTCCGTGCGGATGGCCACAAAGACAGTGTTGGCCGGGTCTATTATTGCTCTGGAGTCTGTGCTTACGCGCTTTATGCCGTGGTTGTGCAGGAGTTGAGTCAGGGTCATTGGATTCTGTGTTGACTGCGAAGATAATTTTTGTATTCCGCTGCGGCTTTTGCCAGTGTCTCAGCTGAGAAATAAGTCTGAGAAAAGAGTTCATAAATATAATCCGCTGCAAAGGAGGTGGGATGAGTCAGATTACTTTCATAGAAGCGGTAATCACGCAGGTCATCCATGACTGCCTCATAAGCGGGAAAATATTCAGCGCCGTGAGCTGTGAGAGCGTCAGCTGCAAGGAGCAGCGTGGCTTTGCTGAGATTGTTTCCGTGCAGCCCGTCTACCACATGGCGTATGGGACTGACGGTGAATATTACCCGGCGGGGGGTGAGGCGTTCCATAAGAGGACGCCACATGCCCACAATGCTCTCCATGCTGAGGGCATGGCGGTGGAAATCTGCCGCGGGTAATTTGTGGCAGTTGCCCGCCACGCAGTCAGTGGCAATATGGGTGAAGACATAGGTCGTACCCAGTGTAATCATGAGTATACGGCATTTTCCCAGCTGAGCTTTAAGACGGCTGAAGTCAGTGTTAATCTGTTCCAGGAGCGTGTGTGCCTGAGCATGGCTGTATCTGAGCGGGAAATCAAGGCAGTGCCATGTGCCGGAACTGTCCCGCACAAGGTCCTCCTGAGTGTATATGTGACCGTCCAGGGCGCGGCTGATGATTCTTTCCAGCGAGGCCGGGTTATACAGCGGGCCCATGGGATTATGCAGAATGTCAAAACCGCGTGCGGCCAGCCGCTGCCCTATATTATCCGTAAAACAGCTGCCCAGCGCCAGAATGGGTGTGTCATGACTTATGGGCGCGGCATTGCGCAGGGGTTCCTGTATGGTGCGGAATTTCATTGCAGACCGTAATCAATGGATAGAACCTGAAACTCAGTGCGGCGGTTTATCTGGTCAGCGGCATCAGCATCCTCAGGGCTGAGGGTTTCTATGTATTCTTCAGTAAGGACGGTTCCCTCCTCAAACTGCGGGTACTCACGTGCCAGACGCTTGGTGATGGTCTTGGGGCGTGTCTCACCGTAACCCTGAGACTGGAGGCGGTCCGGAGCTATTCCCACGCTGATAAGATAATCTATTACTGAGCGGGCGCGGCGTCCGGAGAGGTCAATGTTATACTGCTCAGTACCGTGGCGATCAGTGTGAGAAGCCATCTCAATGGTCACGTTGGGATTGTCACGGAGGACCTGGGCCAGTTCATCCAGGGCCGCCTTTGACTCCGGACGGAGTGTGGCGCGGTCAAAGTCGTAAAAGATATTGTCCACCACCACGGGCTTGTTTATGGAAGCCAGGATGAAGTCAACGCCATATTCAGCATCTTCCTCCGCTGTGTCCGAGGTGAATTCCTGACGGCCGTTGAGATAGCCGCGGGCACCGGCCATCATGACGTAGCTCACGCCGCGCTGCAGCGGGAAGCTGAAAGAACCGTCATCACGGGCCACCTGTTTCTGATTGCTGCCGTCGTTACCCACAATGCGGATTACGGCTCCGGGAACGGGTTCCTCATCCTTATCCAGCACCCAGCCGCTGATGGTGATTTTCAGATCCGGGAGCTCAAAGGTATAGATGTTGTCATATCCGCGTGCGTCACCACGGTTACTGCTGAAAAATCCGCTCTCTCCCTGGCCGTAAGTAATGCCAAAGTCATCTCCGGCGGAGTTCACGGGACGTCCCATGTTGGTTACACTCCAGCCTCCCGAGGGACGCATCTCAGCACGGAAGAGGTCCAGGCCGCCAAAGCCGGGGTGGCCGTCGCTGGCAAAGTACATCACAGAGTCAGTTCTCAGGTAGGGGAACATCTCGTCGCCCGGGGTGTTTATGAATTCTCCAAGGTTCTCCAGAGAGCCGGCTTTTTCTCTGAGGTTTATGCGCCATAAATCATATCCGCCGCTGCCTCCGGGCATATTGGAGGTGAAGTAAAGGTACTCCCCGGAGGGTGAAACAGCGGGATGGCCGTAGCTGCTGAGGGTGTCAGCCGTAATCTCAAATTTCACCGGGGCACTCCACTGGGCATCACTGCGCTGACTGGTGTAAATTTCCACACCGGTGTTGGCGTTGGGCTCTCTTCTGGCGCGTGTCAGATACATGGTGTTTCCGTCAGGGCTGAAGCTTACTATTCCTTCCTCAGCTTCAGTGTTGAGTTCTCCTTCCACAGCCTCCGGGCGCTGCCACTCACCGCGCTCATTCTTGGTCATGCGCCAGATGTCAGCCTTTTTGAGGCCGGTAATCTCGCTTTTTTTGCTGCCTGTGACCTTTTCATTGGTGGTGGTGAAGTACAGCTGGTCCAGACTGCGGTCCAGATACATGGGGGCGTAATCGCTGCGGCGGGAGTTTATGAGTTTGGCCGGTTTCACCACATAGCGTGTGGCCCCGTCCTTGGCAGCTCCCATGCGGGCGCCGGCCAGACCTTCCTGGGCCGTGATGTCAGTGGGGCGCATGGAGAGGTATTCCTCGTAAGCCTTGACGGCCTGGGGATATTTGGCATCGGCATGCAGAGCCTGTGCCAGCTTCAGGGTGGTGAGGGTGTCAGCCGCGCCGTAACGTATGGCGTTCTGATATGCCGCCGCAGCGCGGGAGTAAAGGTTGAGCTGCTGATAACACTCAGCCATCTTCAGAGCCACCTGACCGCGCAGGGGGCGTTCTTCAGCCTTGGTGAGTTTGTTATAAATCTTACGGTAAGTGACAGAGGCGTCATAGTATTCACCCCGCTGCATCTGCTCATCAGCCACGGCTAATTTTGGGCCGCGACAGCCGGACATAATGGCCGCGGCAGCCACAGCAACCACGGCGCAATATATTATCTCTTTCATTTTCTGCATAATATATATTAACGTGTAAATGCCGGTGTTATTATAGGACGCGGCCATAATATTCCCCCTGTATGCTACGGTGTATGACAGACGGCGCCCGTTCAGCGGAAACTGACGGGCGGAGAGAGTGCATTGTCTTAGAGCCTGTTCCCCAATATTTGTTAAATACAGGGCGGCGATGGTAATAATGAAAGAAATATAATTTAGAGTACAATAAAAGTTAAAAATAGGCTGATTAATGCCTGACATCCCAAATATACATATCGCATATCGCGGACATCTTTTGACCTGTGTATCAGTCACAGTGCCACAGCACTGCTCCTTCAACCCAAGCCAAAATCTGCTCCACGATATGCGACCCTGTTTTTATCAAATATTGGGGAACAGGCTCTTAATTGATAAAAATAAATTTTATAGCTGTAAAAAGTACGAAATGTTAAGCTGATAAGGTGCTTTTAAAATGTAGAATTTGGCCTGTCATTTAGCTGCTAAAATTAAAATATTTAAGTTGATATTGGGTGTATGATTAATTTTTTTTGGTAATTTGAAAAAAAACTATTATGTTTGTAGCGGCGATGGAAATTAAGTAAGATTTTAAATGTGTTTATCCATGAAGAAAAAATTTTTAGTGATGCTGTGTGTGATGATGGCATCCGTTGGTGCTTCAGCACGGTTTTATGAAAGTCCGAAGGCGGTGCAACGTTATGAGGGAGGTGCTTTTGCCGGTGTTAATATTCCTATGAATACAAACTCAGATTATGACTCACGGTCAGGTATTGACTTAGGGGCTGAGTTCAGGGTAAATCTTAAGAACTCCCCCTTTGATGTGGGCGTTATAATGATGTTAAGAGGTATGGACTACAGGTATAAATGGATTGATTATGATTCATCCCGTGGTATTTTTGCATTGAGTGTCTGTGGTGACTTCAATTTCCGTCAGGGGTATAAGGTTAATCCGTTTGTAGGAGCCGGTGCCGGAGTGGCCATTAATGGGAATAATAACAATAATGACGTATACAAAGGTCCATCAACGTTAATACTGTTCAGAGCCGGTGTGGAACTGTGGTATCACGTGCGCCTGACCGCTGACATGTCATTTACTGTGAAGGGTTTCAGCTGTGCGGGCCTTACGGTGGGTTTCTCATTAGGAGGGCGACCCAGAAAACAGATTACAGAATAAAGTCTTTTATAACAATTATACCCCGTTCCCCAATATACGCTGACTCGACTGATATAAAGGGAACGGGGTTTAATATATGCTAATGTGTGCTGAGCAAGAAACTCAATTGATGTTCAGCTCTTTAATCCAAGACTCAATTTCAGATTTGGACTTTCTGTTAAGACAGGCACCCTGCACAATATCCAGTTCAGGATAAGTCTGACGCAGGGTTGCGGTACTTCCGTCTATACTGCTGCCTCCGGAGGTGCAGAAGGTTATTACTTTTTTCCCTTTGAGGTCATTGTTATCAATAAAAGTATTTACAACCCGTGGAGCCTGGTCCCACCAGATGGGGTAACCAATGAAAATGGTTTCAATACTGTCAAGATTAAGCTTTCCGTTCCTGATTTCCGGGCGTGATGACATATCATTCATTTCAAGTGATGAGCGTGAATTGCCGTCATGCCAGTCAAGGTCAGCGGCAGTGTATTCTTGTTCCGGTATGATTTCAAATAATGTTCCCCCGGTAGCATCTGCAATCTCTTTAGCAACTTTTTCAGTGGTACCCGTGGCGGAATAATACACCACCAGAACCTTGCTGTCCTCCTTTCTCAGGTCTGTTTCTGTTGCGGTCCCGGCGCATGAAGTGAACGCTGTTCCCATAAGAGCAATGCCTCCAACAAGTAATTTATTCATATCCACAGCAATTAAGGGAGTTTGTTATATTCATCATCAGATACCGGTTCCAGCCATATGTTTTCTGTTTCCTCACCCGGGACAGCAAATGCCAGATGTGCAAACCAGGAGTCTCTTGCGGCCCCGTGCCAGTGCTTTACATTGGCGGGGATGTTGATGACGGTTCCGGGCAGAATCTCCACCGGATCTTTGCCTTCTTCCTGATACCAGCCGCGTCCGGCGACGCCTACCAGCATCTGACCGCCGCCTTTTTCAGCGCGGTGTATGTGCCAGTTGTTGCGGCATCCGGGTTCAAAGGTCACGTTGGCAAAGGGTATCTGCTCAGATGAAATCTGTGCCAGATAACTGTTACCGGTAAAATATTTAGCGTATGCAGTGTTGGGTTCTCCAATGGGGAAAATCATGGCACGCTCAAAGTTTGCCTTTGCGTCATTGCCTTTGATGTCTTCATTCCATACTTCCTTGGCCAGACGGAATGCTGCCCATGCCTTGGGCCAGCCTGCATAAAAGGCAATGTGGGTGAGGATTTCAGAAATTTCTGTGCGGGTTATGCCGTTTTTCCTGGCTTCCTGAAGATGATAGGTAAGCGAGGTATCTGTGATACCCTGCGAGATAAGTGAGGTTATTGTGACAAGGCTGCGGTCACGCAGTGAGAGGAGGTCGTTGCGGCTCCATACTTCGCCAAAAAGGATGTCGTCATTAAGGTGAGCGAATTCGGGAGCGAAATCGCCAAGCTGCTGACGTCCTGCTGTCTGAGTTATTTTCTGTTGTGCCATAGCGGGTGTTATTGTTATTAAACCAAAAATTAATGAAAGGATAAGGCGATTCATTTTTTGATAGTGTTAGTTAAAATATTATCAGGATTTAATGGAATCACATCAGTGAGAAGCAGAGAGTCCACCATGTGCAAAGTGGCTTGCTTATACATGCGGAAGTGTTCAGAGGCTATATGTTTTTTATAAGCGACCTGACTGGCATAAGTCTCCAGAATGGTGATATTGCATGGATTATCCTTGTCCGCAACGGCATACATGGTCAGGACACCGGGCTCGGTTTCAAGTGAAACAGTACCCACTTCCATGGCGTATTTCATGTATTCATCAAGATGCTCAGGATTCACCTGAATCTTTGACAGACGGACTATACCGTCAGCTTGCAAGGTAAGTTTTTCACACATATTGTTTTGTGGAGGCTGTTCCGTTTCCGGATGTTTATGGCTGCAGGCAGTTAATGAAATTATAACTGTTGCAAAGTAAATAAAACTCTTTAAACTTTTAGTCATCACTTATGCTTATTACCCCAGTTCTCGTGCATTTTGCGGTATTTGCCTATGACATCACCGGAAAGGATATAGGAGTATGTAGGGAACTCAAACAGCACGGTGTGCATCTTGTTATAATCAATCTTACCGTGGTCATCAAGATTTTCCTCGTTGACGTAAGTATTGACAATGGAGCATATGAAGTTGTTGAAACCGTTACATTCATAGATGTCAACTATTTCCAGTTCCATTGTCAGGGGAGCCTCGTCTATGACGGGAGTACCTGCTTCACCGCCATGAAACTCAAACACCTCTGACTTGTCTTCCTTGTCACCGTCCACACTGCCTGCATAATCAACCTTATCAAGCACCTGAGGGCTTACACATTAGGCTTTGATTATCCGCAGCACTTTGCCCGCGCATTTAAGAAAATAACAGGTGAGACACCGTCAGAATATCATGGGCGCCGTGTAAAGGATAAATGACATATCAGAATAAGACCATATTATATTCAGACTAAGACCGCGTTATATTGGGGAACGGGCTCTAAGTGGCCGGGGCAGGATTAACAATAACCATGCGGACCGTTATAATTTATAAATTGCTGAGTTCCTGAGCTTTGGCCACAAGATGTCTGCCCATCTCATAGCAATTCTGCTCGTCAATCCGAAACTGTGTCCGGTGTCTGTTTATTCTTGCGTCAGCGTCAAACATATTTGCATCCATGGCAGAATAATCCTTAAACTGGAGAGTCATGTAGCTGTTATATTGTTCGGCATAGCCAAGCACATATTCAAGGCTGCTCTTTGTGGCGCCTAAAGAGACGCTATAGCCCATCATTTCATAAGCCTCCTTGCTGGCATTCATGGTGAATATGATGCCGGCAGGGATGGTACGGCTGCCTGCGGGGGGAACCCTTTTGCCATTTTCTACCTTATATGAGGTGAGCGGATAAAGGAATCTCTCCAGAAATGCTCTTGTCATTGCGGAGGGATAACCAAAGAAATTTGGAGAGCCAATGATTACTGCGTCAGCGTCATGGGCTTTCTCCAGCAGAGGGCGCATATTATCACGAATGGCGCATATTCCGCCTGTCTTATTGCCTTTACGCTTGCAGGCAAAACACTCAAGGCAGCCCTTAAGAGGCTCTGTATACAAGTCAATCAGTTCCGTCTCCGCACCCATGGATGCAGCTCCCTCAAGGGCCCTCATCACAAGAGTCTGGGTATTCCACCCCTTGCGCGCACTCCCATTTATTCCAAGTACCTTCATTGTTGTAGTTAGCTTTTAATATAATTAGCGTAATATGTTGGAGCTTAGAGCTTTATCTAAAACTCTTGAATTTACGGGTGATTTCTGTGCAGCCTTTATGGATGGTGGAGAAGCAGGTGCGGTATACGTATTCTGACTGGTAATGGGGGTCAGGAAGGTCTGTTGGCTCATGGAAGCAGTAGTCGTTAAAAAGGACTATATTAGGGGTGTACCGCGGTGCTGTCAGCTGTTGCCGCATATCATGAACGGGGGAGTTATTATGAGGGCTTTGTGTCTGTTGGTCCGGGGTTTCTGCCAGCAACTGCATGACTTCCCAGCGGTGGTGTTCTGTCATTACAATTATGAGGTCGGCTGAGTTGAGCAGTCGAGCATTCATGTGGACTGCGCTACCGGTCAGGGTGTAACCATGTTCTGCTGCAATACGGGACATTATTTCTTCCCGCTGCAGGCCTTCCGGTACATTGGTGCCGCAGGAGGTGACATTAACGTCCTTTATGCCTTCATCTGCAAGCATCTTTTTCAAAATCACCTCAGCCACGGCTGAGCGGCTTGCATTACCGGTGCATACAAAAATTATTTTCATAGACTTCTTTATCAGACTTATGTTTCTGACCTAATTTCAAAATTGACTCCCGGAGGTGCTGAGCACGGACTTGAGCGTTATTCTGCTCTTTTATAGGATACAAGGTATTTCCAGTTCTCGGGAGGAACCGGCGCTCCGCTTACCGTGGAGAATTCGCCCTTATGACCGTAAAATTTTTCTGTCTCGTGGAAGTGGCAGATTCCTATTCCGGTGTCAAGGACTGAGGCGGGACTCTTGGGCTTATAGTAGAAATGGACGCTATTGCCATCCACCAGCGCTCTCCATGGCTGTGAGTTAGTGGATGACGGGGCAAGTCTGAGCATCTCCAGCGCCTCCCGGAACTGGTTGTCTTCAGGCACTGCGGTCTTGAAGTCATTGAAGAAGAAAAGGCTGTTGAAGAGCTTGCGGTTTTTGCTTCCTATGGTGAGACGCGTGAGCTTCTCTGTGAGCGAAGGCTTCATGGCCGTACCCACAGGAGAAATAATCTTCAGTTGCTCTCCGTCAGGCCATGTTATGCCTTTTTCAAAATCAGAGCCCTTGAAAGTGGCGGCAATCCAGCATGTACCCAGACCCAGCTGCCAGGCCCGGAGGACTACCTGCTCAAAGCGGTAGCCGGCACTGAGAGCAGATGCCTCATCTGAACCGATGCCAAGAAGAAAGAAATCTTCAGCACCTCTTATCATTCCGTAAGTGCTGGGCTTATAGCCCTCTTTGAGATTAAACTTCTTGAGCTTTATGGATAATTTTCCACCAAAGGGAGCGGTGGATTCTGATATTGCTTTTTCAAGTTCAGCCTCTTGTGCGGAGGTGATTCCTCGGCCGTCAAAAGTTCTCACAGAACGGCGCTCCTTCATTGCCTCTATTATATTCATAATCTGCTGTTAATAAGTACTTTTTATACAACAATAACGGAGGTAAAAGTGTTTGGTTTAACTTGTGCGAGTCAGAACAGGCCGGCTGCGCTACATTTTCAGCAATGAGGAGCCGTTGTCAGTGTTATTGAGGCTTCGGCGCCCGGTGCGGAAGATGGAGCCGAAGTCAGCGGTATAGCTCACTGACAGAACCACCATATTTGCATTATTCTTAATATAGCGCTCTGAAGTGACCCCAAAAAGTTGGACGGGTTAAACACTACCCCGTTATAGGAAGAGT
>CAMWLS010000055.1 GCA_947175205.1 uncultured Porphyromonadaceae bacterium
TTAACATTTCAATATGCCCATTTTTATAAATGCACCGGAAATACGGCTTGTGCCCCTATTATTTTCTGCAAAGGTACGCCTTTATTATACCGGTGCGGTTAAATAAAAAAGAGCCGACGGCGGTTGCCGTGGCTCTCATGCTTTTGCCTTGTCGGGGTGACTAGACTCGAACTAGCGACCTCACGCCCCCCAGACGCGTACTCTAACCAACTGAGCTACACCCCGAATTATTTTCAAAAGCGATGCAAAGGTAAGGACTATTTTTTTACCATGCAAATTTTAACGGACTTTTTTTCTAAAATCATCTCGAAAAAGCCTGCATAAGACATCCGTCAACCGGTTTCCCCGGCTTAAGACTCTCAACAGCCGATATCTTTCCTTAACCATAATCCATGCAAAAAGCTCACAAAGGACTTATCTCTTGTATCATAACAAAAAATGATGTACCTTTGCACATTAATAAAAAACAAACTTAATTAATCAAGCTTGACTAAACATGAGCCAGAGTAATTTTAAACGCACTCTCATAACCACAGCTCTCCCCTATACCAACGGCCCCGTCCACATAGGCCACCTTGCAGGCGTCTACGTCCCCGCTGACATATATGCCCGTTACCTCCGCCTCAACCACCGCGAAGTGGCTCTAATTGGAGGCAGTGATGAACACGGCGTGCCCATTACCCTCAAAGCCCGTGCTGAAGGCGTCACTCCCCAGGATATTGTGGACCGTTACCACAAAATCATTAAAGATTCTTTTGAAGAGTTAGGAATATCTTTTGATATCTACTCCCGCACCACCTCCAAGATTCATGAGGCAACAGCTTCAGAATTTTTCACTCGCCTCTATGACAACGGTAAATTCATAGAGCAGACATCCATGCAGCTTTATGATGAGAAAGCTGACCAGTTCTTGGCTGACCGCTACGTTACAGGAGAATGCCCCCACTGCCACAACCCCAAAGCATACGGTGACCAGTGCGAGGTGTGCGGCACATCACTCAATGCCACAGACCTGATAAATCCCCGTAGCGCCATCACCGGCAACACACCCGTGCTTAAGGAAACCAAACACTGGTTTCTACCATTGGACCGCTATGAGCAGGCTCTCCGCCACTGGATTCTGGACACACACACAGAGTGGCGCACTAATGTTTACGGACAGTGCAAGTCTTGGCTTGACCTGGGACTGCAGCCCCGTGCCGTAACGCGTGACCTCTCATGGGGAGTTCCCGTGCCCCTGAAAGAGGCTGCCGGCAAGGTTCTATACGTTTGGTTTGACGCACCCATAGGATACATAAGCAACACCAAGGAACTATTCCCCGAAACATGGGAGCAGTGGTGGAAAAGCCCGGAGACAAGAATCATAAACTTCATAGGCAAGGACAACATTGTCTTCCACTGCATTGTATTCCCCGCCATGCTCATGGCTTATGGTGACGGTTTCCAGCTCCCTGACAATGTCCCCTCCAATGAATTCCTCAATCTTGAAGGAGACAAAATTTCAACCTCAAGAAACTGGGCCGTATGGCTTCATGAATATCTCCGCGACTTCCCCGGCAAGCAGGATGTACTCCGCTATGTCCTGACAGCAAATGCCCCGGAGACCAAAGACAATGACTTTACCTGGGCTGACTTCCAGACACGCAATAACAGTGAGCTGGTGGCCATCCTCGGCAATTTTGTAAACCGCGCCCTGGTGCTGAACCGTAAATACTTTGACGGAAAAGTGCAGGAAGCATCCTTCACTGAAGCAGAGAATAACCTCTTCAAAGAAGTGGCTGAGCTCAAAGAGCGCGTCTCACAGGCGCTGGAAACCTTCCATTTCCGCGAGGCCCTAAAACTGGCCATGGACATGGCACGCGCCGGCAACAAATACCTCCAGGAAACAGAACCCTGGAAAGTGGCTAAGACAGACATGACACGTACTGCCACCATCCTCAACGCGGCCATCCAGCTGTGCGGCTCACTGGCTGTGGTATTTGAGCCCTTCCTGCCCTTTATGAGCGCACGTCTTGCTGAGACACTCCCTATGCCGCAGCTCAGCTGGGACATGATAGGACGCTTTGACCTCGTACTCCCCGGTACCGTTCTTGGCGACCCCGGTCTCCTCTTTGAAAAGATTGAAGATGACCAGATTCAGAAACAGCTGGACCGCCTGGCACAGGCCAAGCGGGAGAACATGATAAAATCATGGCAGCCTGAGCCCCAGCAGCCGGATGTTGACTTTGACACAGTCATGAAGGCTGACCTCCGTGTGGGCACCGTACTGAAGTGCGCTAAAGTCAAGAAAGCTGACAAGCTCCTGGAATTCCTCATTGATGACGGCATGGAGAAACGCACCATTGTCAGCGGTATAGCCCAGCATTATCCTGACCCTGAAGCCCTGGTGGGCAAGCAGGTGGTATTCATTGCCAACCTCCCGGAGCGCAAGCTCAAAGGAATAACTTCCCAGGGCATGATACTGAGCGCCATGAACGCTGACGGCTCTCTGACACTCATTGCCCCCTCCGCTCCCGCCACACCGGGTGCGCAAGTAAAATAAACCTCTCTCACCTCCTCTAACCGTCAGCAATAAAAAAATGATGCGTCCCAGAATCCTTATAATATATACAGGCGGCACCATCGGTATGATTGAGGACATGCACACGCACGTCCTCAGGCCCTTTGACTTCTCCCACCTCATGGAGAACGTCCCCAAGGTAAAAATGCTGGAATATGAAATTGACAATATCCAGTTTGACCCGCCCATTGACTCCTCAGACATGGAGCCCCGCCACTGGGAGAAGATTGCCCGCGCCATTGCAGACAATCACGACACCTATGACGGCTTTGTAGTCCTCCATGGCACGGACACTATGGCTTATACCGCATCAGCCCTCTCCTTCATGCTGGAAAACATTTACAAGCCCGTGATTATCACCGGCTCCCAGCTCCCCATTGGAGAAGTACGCACTGACGGAGAGGAAAACCTCATCACCGCACTACAGATTGCCGCTGCCAAGGATAACACCGGACACCCCATGGTTCAGGAAGTGGCCATTCTCTTTGAAGACTACCTCTGGCGCGGTAACAGAGCCACCAAAAGAAGCGCTGATAATTTCAATGCCTTCCGCAGCAACAACTACCCTGAACTGGCACGCATAGGCCTGGGCATACAGTTTAACCGCGATGCCCTCCGCCGCAAGCCCGCCCCCGCCGCCTTGAAGCCGCGGTACAACATGGACAACAACGTCCTGTCCGTGGACCTCTTTCCCGGTCTATCCCCGGCATACCTGGAACACATATTCTCCACTCCCGGCCTCAAAGGAGTGGTCATGCGCTCTTATGGCGCCGGAAACGGACCCTCATCTGACCGCTTCCTGGATTGCATCCGCAATGCCGTTCGCCGTGGGCTGGTAATACTTAACGTCACCCAGTGCCCCGGTGGCTCCGTGGACCCCGGACGTTATATGACCGGAGACAGCCTGGCCGGCGCCGGCGTCATACCCGGTTACGACATCACCTTTGAAGCCGCCGTAACCAAGATGATGTTCCTCTTTGGCATGGGCCTCAGCCAGGAACAGGTAAAAAAGTTCCTCAGCGCCTCCCTGGCAGGAGAAATGACAGTTCTCCGCCGCGAATCCTCGCGCGCTGAAACCATGCCTGACCCAAACACCTCTAATCTCTAATCTCTTTAGAATGACCCCAAAAACTCACCATATCATACCTCTCAGAAAACTTCTTGCCGCCATGCTCCTGTGCCTGCCCCTTTACTCATGGGCCGGTCCCGTCTGGGAACGTGTTGACACTGACCGCCGCGCTGAAGCTTCTGAACGCATTGACATGGAAAGAGTTGACATTGAAGTCCGCCAGGGTTACGTTTACATCACTTGCAACCGCCCCACACAGGTAAAAGTGTTCACCATCCTGGGACAGCCGGTATCTGAAACAAGACTTAATCCCGGAACCTCACGCCTCAAGCTCAACGGTAAAGGCGTTTACATCCTCCGTGCCGGCGGCATCACTCGCCGTATAACCATTTAAAAACATCACTCATGACCAGCCTTAAAGTAAAAATAGTTAACTCCGGAGAACAAGAACTGCCCGCTTACGAAACTCCCGGCGCAGCCGGCATGGACGTCAGAGCAGCCATTAAAGAACCCATTACCCTCAAGCCGCTCCAGCGCATCCTCATTCCCACAGGACTCAGTGTACAGCTCCCACAGGGCTATCAGTTAGAAGTGCGCCCACGCAGTGGACTCGCCCTCAAATATGGGATAACGGTTCTCAACACCCCCGGAACCGTTGACGCTGACTACAGAGGTGAGATTAAAGTAATTCTCATTAACCTCTCTGACACTGACTTTGTCATAAACCCCGGAGAAAGAATCTGTCAGTTTGTGGTAACCACTTACACCCGCGTTGAGTGGGAAACAGTGACACACCTTGACCACACCGTCCGCGGTGACGGCAGTTTTGGCCACACAGGCCTTAACTGATTCACCATACTTACGCGCTGCCACACCATTTCCCCCCACGCACAGATGAACAGAAAAACAGTCATCCTCTGGCTCTTGCTCACCCTTGTCATGGCACCACTGGCCTGGACACGCACTCACAGCACCTATGACTCTTACAACAGGCGTGCACGCACACTGAAGACACAAGACATGGAGGCCGCCGTGGCCGCTGCCACCGTTGACTTTGAGAAAATCAACCCCAGTTCCATGATTATGGCTCAGAAAGCCCACAAACTGGGCGGTACAGACTTTGAGTCACTCTTCACACTGCTTGCACAAGGCTCCGGTCTGGAATTCCTGAATCAGGAGGAAACTGACTCCCTTTTCATGGAGACATTCCGCTCAGCACGCGGGAACACAGCTGAATGTCAGCGCCTGTTTGACTTCCTCACTGACTACAATTTTTGCTCACCACGCATAGGGAACCTCTTCCTTGAAGAAATGGACGGCTTCCTCCCTGACACTGTGTCAGTGCGCCTGTTACGCATCTCAGCGCTTATGGCAGACGCTAAAACTGATGAGACCAATGAGCTGGCAGAGTCCCTTGCTGCCCAATTTCCCGCTGACTACCGTGTTGCTACCGCATTCATGAAACTTGCCTCAATCTTTGCAGACAGCACCTACATGCAGCGCGGAACCGCCATGATGGAAGACATCATTAGCCACTCTGTTCATCCTGATGAACTTATATACCTCCTCAGCTCTGAGGCTGCACACGGCGGCACCACTCTTTCATCTGCCATTGCCCGCAGGCTACTGGAACTGGACCCGGACAGCTATGAAGGACACATGGCGCTCATTTACTCCGCACAGTCCGCCGCTGACTCCCTCTCTTCCCGCAAGGCTCTTGAAACCATAATCTCTCACAGCGATATCTACACTGATGATGAAGCTGAGAATGCCCTCAAGCTAATGACAGATGCCGTGGGCAGTGTAACCGCTGAACCCTGGTTTGTGACGCTCATTGATTCCCTGGAACGCGTTCAGCCTGACCGCCCTTTCATTGCACGCACCAGATACCTCATTCTTGATGCCGCTGACAGCCCGGAGGCCTTGCAGTACCTTCTCAGCTCTCAGGCCCGTTTCCCTGAAGACACTTCACTCACAGCCATGGCCGTGGAAGCCATAGAGCACGACGGCCGTTACCTTGAGGCCCTTGAAGTCATGGACCGCTATCTTCAACAGTATCAGGACATTGCAGACACACCGGTATATATGGCTCTTTACCGCCTGCAGCTCCTCTTCGATTTACAGCGTTATGCTGAAGTCATTGATTACGTGGATGCCATCAGAAGCGTCCAGCCCGTCCTCCCCAATCCCCGTTTTTACGCTTTTGCCTCATCCGCCGCTGCACAGATTGATGACTACCGCCGCGCGCTTGACTATACCCTCCTCGCCATTGAGGCTGCCCCTGACCAGGCCACTTATTATAATGATGCCGCATACTTCATGGCACTCTTGAACACTGATTTGGCTCAGGCTGAGAATTATGCTGCCAAGGCCGCGGAAATGGAACCCTCTAACCCATCGTTCTTTGACACCTACGCCTGGGTCAAGTTCCGGGCCGGCGATTACCACACCGCCCGTCAGCTCATTGATGAATGTATTACCATGTCTACAGAGTACAGTCAGGAAACCGAGGAGGCCATTGCCAAAGCTCTGGAACTCATACAGAATCCCCCGGAGGAGGTCACTGACCCCATTGATGAGCAGGCGGCACAAAAGCAGATTGCCCTTACCAGAAACAACGTAAGACGCCTTCTCTTTGAGGTGTACGCACACGCCGGTGACATCTATTTCATGCTGGATCTGCCTGATAACGCTGTTCAGCTGTGGCTGCAGGCCCTGGATTACGCTCACAGCCTGGAAAAAGTTCCTGATGATACTGAAACAATCTCTGAGGCAGCTCTTGAAAGATTGGAGAAAATGGTGGAAACACATAGTTATTTACCCCAGACTTATGACCTTTAGTTTAAAAAATATTATTACACGCCTTTCACATATAGCGGTATTCTCACTGCTGATTGCATCCGTGGCATGCTCATCATCACGCCATGCGGTTTCAGACACCGCTTCTGACGTACCCACGCCTGAATCACTCACCCTCTCCGGAATAGCCTCCTCATACCGCCACTGGCAGGATGTTTCACTCCCGGTGAAAGTCTCTATCAGGAAGCCGGCCTCTGTAACCCTATCAGGACGACTGACCATGGTAAGAGACCGGAGCATACACCTCTCATTCAAGATGTTAGGCATAGAGGTTGCATCTGCGTATGTTGACCGCGACTCTGTGTTCATTTATGAGCGCCTGCACAAATACCTTCTGGCTGAGCCCATGAGCCGTCTTTCAGGCAAAAGCAATATATCTCTGACTGACATGCAAGACCTCATTCTGGCACGCATTTTTGCACCGGGCACAGGCACCCTCAACAGTAACAATACCACCGCGTTTTCACTCACCGGCTCTGACTCAGACATCACCATAACACCGGCACACACCCCCGGTTACACCCTCACATACGCCATGACCGCCGGAGTGCAACCGCTTATAAAGCAGCTCACGGTGAACATACCCTCAGCAGGTACTTCCACAGTCTCTTACAGTGACTGGGCTGAAACCCCCGCAGGTCAGAATCCGCAGCATCTGGAGGTTTCAGGGCGCTTGTCAGGAAAGCCGCTCGTTGCGTCTGTAACTCTGGACCTGGGAGAAGCCAAGTGGGACAGCTCACCCAAAAACAAATGGTCTGTACCACGCAAGGCCACACGTATCACCATGGCAGCACTTGCTGAAATGCTAAAACACATGTAAGATGAAACGTCTTCTCATCATAATTCTGTCTTTTATGGTATTGGGTGGAATGCCTGATACCGCCTGGGCAAAAAAGAAAGCCACCACCACTGCCACAAAGAAAGCCGGCTCAAAGACTTCTTCCTCAAAGAAACAGAAAACAGCGCGCTCCTCATCTGACGTGAAGAAGGACCAGACACGGACCACTAAGGAGATAAAGCAAACTCAGACAGAGATAAAACGAAATAGTCAGCAGACAGAACTCAAGCTCAATGAGCTCAGCAAGATTAACGGCGAAATAAGTGCTCAGAAACGTAAGATTGATGATGTTAATGCCCATATTGAGTACACTGCCTCTGTCATTGACTCACTGGAAAACGCCATTGCTGACGGTGAGGATAAGGTAAAGCGCCTGCGGCACCAGTACGCCATCAGCTTACGCGACCAGCGCCGCCAGCGTAAGAAAATTAATTCCCTGAACTTCATTTTCTCCGCTCAGTCTTTTTCTGACGCCATGCGCCGCCTGAATTACCTCAAGCAGTTTGACAACTGGCAGACAGCCAAGGCCCGTGACGTCAGAAATGAAATCAAGATACAACAGGAACGCGCCCGTCAGCTGAATGAGCGCCGTGAATTACTGGAAAACTCACGCGCTGACCTGCGTGTGGCCCACACCGTGCTGGATAATAAGCGTAAGCAGGCTGACAACCTTGTCACTGAACTGCGCAAGGAAGGCGCCTCTCTTAAAAAAGCACTCACTGACAAACAGCAGCGCCTGCAGCAGCTTAATGATGAACTGGAGAGAGTAATTGCCCGGGAGCAGCGCGAGGCTGAGGAACGCCGCAAACGTGAGGCTGAAGAGCGCCGCAAGCGTGAGGCGGAAGAACGCCGCAAGCGCGAGGCTGAAGAACAGCGCAAAAAAGCCGGAAGCTCTGACAGCAAGACTCCGGCAGCAAAAAATCAGGCCTCTGAGAGCGCTGCCCCGGCTCCCGCAAAGACTGTCCCCACAGGCGGCTACAGTGCTGAGGCGGAAGCGGACCGCCGTCTTACCGGCAGCTTTGCCGCCAATAAGGGAAAACTGCTGTTCCCTGTTTCCGGACGCTACACCATAGTGCTGCCTTTTGGTACCAATCCGCATCCTGACATACCCAATGTTAAGATAAACAACTCCGGTATTGACATTGAAGTTGCCCCCGGCACCACCGCTCGCGCTGTCTTTGACGGCGAAGTCTCATCTGTCTTCCGCATGGCAGGTTACAGCAATGTGGTAATGATTCGTCATGGTGAGTATCTTACCGTTTACGCCGGACTCACATCACTCAAGGTGGCCAAGGGTACAAAAGTTAAAGCCGGACAGGTTCTGGGAACAGTATTCTCTGACCCTGAGGATAATAACCGCACCATTCTGCACTTTGAGCTGCGCAAGGAACGCACCAAACTTAATCCTGCTCAGTGGGTAAGATAAGCGTTACATGAGAACTCACTCCGGCACACAGCACAAACGCAGCGGCCTCACTGCACGTGTACTCTCCGCCATGGGAGCCTTCGGTGGCACACAGTTGCTTAATATACTCTGTTCTGTCATCAGGGCCAAGCTTGTGGCGCTTTGGATAGGTCCGGCCGGTGTTGGTCTTAATGCCCTGCTGAACAGCTCGTCTGAGCTGGTGAGCCGTGCCACGCAGCTGAGTCTGCGTGAGAGTGCCGTGAGGGAGCTGGCTGCGGCTGATGAGGAACGTGCCGCTTTACTCGGTGGCGCAGTCCTCCGTTGGGGCTGGATTCTGGGCTTAATAGGCTCTGCCATAATGCTGCTGGGTGCACGATCTCTCAGTTTAATCACCTTTGGAACTGACAGCTATACTCTTGAATTTGCAGTGCTCTGTCCCGTGCCGCTTTTCACCGCCATAGGCTCCGCAAATTTCTCCATCATCCAGGGCAGCGGACGCTATGCCGCCATTGCTCGCGCCATGGCCGTGGCCGTATGCTCATCCACAGTGATTGCCGTCCCCCTGCTGTACTGGCTGCGCCTTCAGGCAATACCTCCGGTAATTGTCCTGTTCAGCATTATGGTGGCTGTAATGTCAGGATATTATCGCCGGCGGCATAATTCATCTCTGTCCTGGAATGGCAGCTTCCGCAGCCTCTGGGCAGAAACTTCGGGTATGTTCCGCATAGGCATTTACCTCACCGGTGCCTCTGCCGCTGTGACACTGTCCACTTACCTGTTCAGCTCTTACATTAACCGCATTGCTGACACTGACACCGTGGGCTTCTATCAGGCGGGGTTTACTCTGGTGAACACTTACGTTGGCCTGATTTTCAGTTCACTGGCCATGGAGTATTATCCGCGCTTGAGTAAGTACATCCACTCTCCACGCCACACATCAGTCATTGTTTCACATCAGATAATACTGCTCACCTGGGTGGTTAGCCTTCTGGTGGTTCTGTTTCTGGTCTTTGACAAGCTGGCGGTGAACATCCTATACAGGAGCGACTTTGAAACCGCATTGCCCTTTATTAACCTGGGAATAGCCTCAGTGGTGCCGCGCTGCGTATCTTACTGTTTCAGCTATTATCTCCTGGCTGCCGGCAAGGGGCGCACGTTCATGCTTCTTGACATAGGTAGCACTGCACTGGGGCTGACTTTAAATCTCATAGGCTTCACCTGGGGTGGGTTCACGGGCCTGGGCTTAAGCTATGTCCTCTGGTATCTTATCTACGCACTTGCCACCTGGCTCATTTTCCGGCATTACGGGCTCTCCACTGCCACGGGAACTTCGGCGGTCATTTTCTTAGGCCTCGCTATAGCATTTTCTGCTGTGGCCGTAAAATACTTCATGGGGCCGCTCTGGTGTGCAGCGCTCTTTTTGCCTTGGCTTTTACCTCTGGTTTATAAAAAGTTACGCAGATGACCGCCTGTCAGAAGTCATACATCCCCTCATATCTCATCATGGCTGCCACAGCAGTCTTCATGGGACTGATGTGCGTGTTTACATTCTGGTGGGGTGATGACGGGTCTTATTCTTATTCTTTTGTTGACGGGCAGCGCATCAGCAATCTCTCCCAGGCCCTTGAATCCCAAGCCATACACTGGCAACAGCACACCGGACGCTTTGTGGCGCATGTGCTGGTTCAGCTCCTCTGCGGGAGTAATGCACATCTGCTGTTTGGGCTTCTTGACACCGTGGTATGGTGGCTTCTCCTATTAGCCATCTTAAAGCTTTCTCAGATAAATCCGGCACGGTACGTTCACGTAGCCGCCATGACGGCCCTCACCGTCATAATCACAGTCACAAAGACCACACCCAGCACCCAGATAGGGTATATCTGGAGCGCAGCAGCGTGCCTGTGGACCTTATATTTCTTTACCCGCTCACATAATTCATACTCAGATATTCAGCGTGGCGGCATTACACTCCTGGCACTTCTGGCCGGAAACCTGAATGAGACCTTCAGCATAGGACTGGCCGCAGCACTTCTTGTGCTGTGCATCAGGAACGGAAACTCTTTCCGGTGGATAGTGACAGTGTTTTTCTGTATTGGCACCCTGCTGTGCGTGGGCGCCCCGGGTAACTTTGTAAGATACGCTGAGACCCCTCCGGAAAGTCTCGTAACTCTCATTATACACTGGCTCTTGGGCGCAAGAGCGGAGTATCTTCTGTTACTGACCTGTCTGTGGCTCCACACCCGCCGCAATATCCAGTGGAGTCAAATCCTCCATACCTCACCCGCACTCTGGATTATGGCTGCCTGTGGCGCTGTACTTATAATTTGCGTGGGGACCATAAACCTGCGCATACTCATGGGCGTGGAGATACCCTGCGCCATACTTTTCCTCCGTCTTACGGCCCGGCAAAGACTAAACCGCACTCTCACAGTCATCCTCATAGCCGCGGCACTGACAGCCTGCACTTATGGTGCATACACCGTCTGGCGCGGTAACCGGGGAAATTTCACACCCGTCATCCCCACCTACAGCTTCTCCCTTTTCTAAAAT
>CAMWLS010000056.1 GCA_947175205.1 uncultured Porphyromonadaceae bacterium
ACAATTGATTCTTTCTCTTTTATCATTAGGTAAATGTTTTCTTTTCCAATTCTATCTTCTGTCATTTGGTTTTCATACAACTAAATAATTTGCTTACAGTAAGACCTTTCCTTCCTATTTTTAATGCAATACACTGTTGACTCTAACTGGGTTTCTGTCCTGTGTACCAATGACTGTTTTTAAATAATATAGTAAAAGCAAGAAGTTTGCTTAATAAATGACATTTTTGATATCTAATTTTATCTAGATATTAAGTGTAAGTGTTAAGACTACATTTATTAAAAGTTAAATAAGTGTTATAATCTGTACTATGATATAATGTTACTCAGTCTTATTTCCCTTTTTAAATGAACTGACCCGCGAAAAATCCTTTCTCATTTTGTATGAGAATGGGTCTGACTTCTGAGGTGTATTTCATCCATTGCGAGATGTACTATGTGATTAGGCGGCGGAGTGCTGTAGAGTTAAAGAATGTAAAAAGTTTTGTGGGGTGAGAAGTATAGAGTAATTTTGTCTTCGGGTAAGTCCTACACGACATGCTCCCCCTGAATCCCCCAGGTCTTGACCGAAGCAAGGGTAGGGGGTTGAGCGGTGCGATGTAGATAGCTTGCCCTTTTTTTTGTATATATGCTTAATGTTTAAGATGCGGTTTATAATTTCCTTGATATTTGCAGGTGCGCTGTTGACCTCAGCAGCGCGGCAGAGTGTGGAATGGGTGAGTGAAAGCCATGATTTCAAGGCTTTCAAAGAGTCAGAGGGAAAGGTCAGCTGTAGCTTTCTGATGGTAAATACCGGAGATGAGCCCGTGGCTATAGTTAACGCGCGAGCCAATTGCGGATGTACCACACCTCAGTACCAGCGTACGCCTGTAGAGCCCGGAGATACCGCAGTTGTAAGCGTGGCTTATGATCCCGTGGGACGCCCGGGACGTTTTAAGAAGAAAGTGGTGGTACAGACAACGGCTGAACCGTCAAGAAGCACACTCTGGATTTCAGGTGTGGTTATAGCAAACCCTGAAACTGTGAGAGAGCGTTACCCCGTTGAGGCGGGACCGCTCCGCCTGAGACAGTCTATGGGTACAATGGGGCAGATAAAGAGGCCGCATTTAAAGACTGTCTATATAGATGTTTATAATGTAAGTGCAGACAGCGTGATGCCTGAGATTAAGGCAAAGCCTGAATACATGCATGTGGCTTTTGAACCGTCAGTGATACCGCCCGGTGAACAGGGTTCCATGCTGCTGTATTTATATACTGACCGGTGCAGGACATATGGCCTGGTGGAGGATAGCGTGCGTTACTGCGTGGGCGTTGGGGAGTTTGTTCTTCCCGTTACCGCGCGTATATTGGAGGATTTTAGCAAGCTCAAACCGGGAGAGGCGCAGAACCCACCTGTGGCCAGGCTGAGCCCGGAGGTTGTGGACTTTAATCTTTTTACTGCCGGAGAGGAGCTGCACGGAACTGTGATGCTTAAGAATACCGGCAAACGCCGTCTGGAAGTGAGGCGTGTATATTCCAGAGATAAAGGCGTCACGGTTACAGACAGCGGAGCGGCCGCTCTTAAACCGGGTAAGAGCTGTGAAATCACATTTAGCGTGAGCCCTGAAGCTGTGACTGACGGCGTCCTAAACGTGACCCTTGATGTAATAACCAATGATCCAAGTAATCCTGAGCAGACGGTGCGTATAGTAGGTATAGCGAAATGAAAGAGAATAAATTGCCGCAGGCCCCCGGTTCCATAGGGGTTTTTGATTCCGGTTATGGCGGCCTGACCATACTGAGAACACTGTGCACGGAGCTGCCTGAGTATGATTATCTTTATTTAGGTGACAATGCGCGTGCTCCTTACGGAACAAGGTCATTTGATATAGTGTATCAGTTTACTCTGCAGGCGGTGGAATATCTTTTCCGCAGAGGATGTCATCTGGTGATTCTTGCGTGCAATACGGCCTCAGCCAAGGCGCTGAGAAGTATTCAGCAGCTTGATTTGCCACGTCTGGACCCTGAACGCCGTGTGTTAGGGGTTATAAGGCCCACCGTAGAGGCAGTGGGGCAGATGACCTCAAATGGGCACGTAGGGGTGTTTGCCACTCCCGGCACAGTGGCTTCCGGCTCTTATGAAATGGAGATAGCAAAGCTTTATCCTGACTTTGTCACCACCGCGCATGGCTGTCCTATGTGGGTTCCTCTTGTGGAGAATGGCGAGGCCCATAAGCCCGGTGCTGATTATTTTGTGCGTCAGGAGGCGGAGGGACTTATGGGTAAGGATCCGGATATAGATGCTGTTATACTGGGATGCACGCATTATCCTCTGCTTGAAGACAAGATTAAAAGGTATTTGCCTTCAGGTGTGAAGACGGTGAGTCAGGGTGAGATAGTGGCACGGAGTCTGGAAGATTATCTCCGGCGACATCCTGATATTGCCTCCAAGGTGACGCGCGGTGGAAAAACTGAGTTTCTGACCACGGAGACTGCTGATAAGTTTGATGCTGCTGCCCGCCATTTCCTCCATGTTCCCGTTCATGCAACTCAGGTGGTGCTGTGATGAACTAAGTAGGGGTAAGGTGACACTGTCGCAAACGGGTGATCCATGGTCTAACTCTACCGGAGTAGTCGTAGCGGTAAAAAAAATCCCCGGCGCATTTCATCAATGAGCTGAGGACTAAGCCTTTTTGGGCCATGCCGTAAGTCCTTAAGATTTAAGAACGTGGGCAGTGTTATATCATACTTACTTGCTAAATATGACACCCTTATTCTGCTGTAAGTGTCTCATCACGAGTGGATTAAAGCAGTGCTTAGTCCATTTGTATAAAAGGGAGTGTAAATAATTAAACTGGTCTAAGCGAAAAGTGTCAATGTTTTCTGTGGCAAAAATAATAAATAGCGCGCACAAAACAATACCATTAACATATATTATGATTCAGTAGCTGATTTTAGCGTTTGCTACAGCGTAATTTTATTGTGAAATATTATACCCGATGGCTGTCTGAATGTGTCAGCGCGGCCACCGGGTAAATTCTTTAACGGTCCGTATAGGATAAAAAATTTTTGCCGGGTAAATAAATGAACGGGGTCTTATTTTCCGGCTAATGATTTAGGGGGGGGGAATTAGTCATTCATGGTGCGGAGCAGTTCATCGTTATCGCGGGTGCGTTCCATGCGGTCCTTGATGAACTCCATGGCCTCAATGGAATTGCGGTCACTCAGGAAGCGGCGGAGAATCCACATGCGGTTAAGCGTCTCATCACGCAGCAGAAGGTCGTCGCGGCGGGTGCTTGATGCCATGATGTCCACAGCGGGGAAGATGCGCTTGTTAGACAGCTTGCGGTCAAGCTGCAGCTCCATGTTACCGGTGCCTTTGAACTCTTCAAATATAACTTCGTCCATTTTTGAAGAAGTCTCAGTGAGAGCTGTCGCAATTATGGTGAGAGAACCGCCGCCCTCAATATTACGCGCTGCACCAAAGAAGCGTTTTGGTTTCTGTAGTGCATTAGCATCCACGCCACCGGAAAGAATTTTGCCGGAGCCGGGAGCGACGGTGTTGTATGCGCGGGCCAGGCGAGTGATGGAGTCAAGGAGGATTACCACATCGTGGCCACACTCCACCATGCGCTTGGCCTTTTCAAGAACTATGCCGGCAATTTTTACGTGGCGGTCAGCGGGCTCATCAAAGGTGGAGGCTATAACCTCAGCATTTACAGAGCGTTTCATGTCAGTAACTTCCTCCGGGCGTTCATCAATGAGAAGTATCATGATGTAAGCTTCAGGATGGTTAGCGGCTATGGCGTTGGCTATATCTTTAAGCAGCATGGTTTTACCGGTCTTGGGGGGAGCCACAATGAGGGCGCGCTGTCCCTTTCCGATGGGCGCAAACATGTCCACCACGCGGGTGCTGAGGTTACATCTGAGGGGGTCAGAGGTGAGGTCAAATTTCTCATCAGGGAACAGCGGTGTCAGGTGCTCAAATGATTCGCGGTCACGAATAAAATCAAGGGTACGTCCGTTAACGGTGTTGATACCTGTCAGAGGGAAATATTTCTCACCTTCAAAGGGCGGCCGCACCCAACCCTCTACCACATCACCGGTTTTGAGGTTATATTGCTTAATCTGCTGTTGCGTTACATAAACGTCATCAGGAGAAGGCAGGTAATTAAAGTCAGCTGAGCGGAGGAAACCAAATCCTTCAGGAGCAGTTTCCAGTACACCGGTCACGTCCAGGAAATTGGAAAAATCATATCTGGGAGCCTGATACTGGTTGTTACGATTTTTCTTGTTTTTCTTAACGTTCTGCTGGTTGGGGTGGTATTGCTGATTCTGTGAAGGTTCTCCAATGATGATGGGGCCTTGCTGTGCAGGATTCTGCTGCTGTGGCTGATTCTGGTTACGCTGTGCGTGATTATTATTGTTGTTATTACGCTGCTGGCGGTCAAGTTCTTTCTCTTGTGCGGAGCGTGGTGTGAACTTGCGTCCCTGACTACGGGGGAAGAAAGAGCCGAAGGCGGCGTCCGGTTCCTGCGCGGGGGCTGCGGGAGCAGTTGATGCGGGGGTCTGCTGCTCAGCGGCTATGTTTATTTCAGGATTACGATTCTCGGCGGGGGTATCACTCTGAGTCTCTGCATTATTTTCAGAGGGTGTCTCAGCGGGTGTTTCCGGCTGGGCATCGGGGTTCTTTTTTGGGCGTCCGCGTTTTTTCTTGGGTGCTTCCGGAGCAGGTGTGTCATTTTCAGTGGGGCCCTCGCCGGCTGCGGTTTCCTGAGCTGCGTCAGGGGCAGGCTCTTGTGTGGTTTCCGGTTCTTTTTTCTTTCTGCCACGTTTTTTTGGCTGTTCAGCCGGGCGGGCTTCCGCATCAGTGTTATCTTTGGGAGCGCGTTCACGACGCTTCTTGGGCTGCGGGGCAGCGGCTACGCTGCTGTCTATGGCCTGCTGGTCCAAGATGCGATAAATCAGATTCTCGCGGTCCGTGGTGTCAATTTTTTTCAGATTCATGCCTTCTGCCACACTGCGCAGGGCATCGTCAGTCATTTCTGAGAGGTCTGAGATGTTATACATAAAATGAGTTTATGTTTTTAGAAATAGGTCCCGCCGGATATGATGTGGCGTAATAAGAGCATGTTTATGCCGCGGATAGCCTGAGGGCGGGGTATCTGTACGTTCTTTGAATGTTTACGGGGAAATAACGGAACTGTCAAACGGTGAATTTACGCACTGAGCGCTATTTCAGAATTACGAAAAACAGTAAAATGAGAAAAGGGGAATAACCCTCAGCGGGCTTAAACCGCTGCAAAGTTACTTAGTTTTTGTATTTTAACAAATTAAAATGGTAAAAAGTTAAACTGCGGGGCGGTTTTTATGGTGTCAAAAGTGTGCGTGAAAGCAAAAAAATGAGTAACTTTGTATGCTGAAAAATGAATAATCAAGAAGAATATGGCAGAAAAAGAAGAAGAGTACAGTGCCAGTAATATTCAGGTCCTTGAGGGCCTGGAGGCGGTGCGCAAGCGCCCGGCAATGTATATAGGCGATATCTCGGCCAAGGGTCTTCATCATCTTGTTTATGAGGTGGTGGATAACAGTATAGACGAGGCACTGGCGGGTTTTGCCACCGATATAAAGGTTTTTATAAATCCTGACAATTCCATAACAGTAATAGACAATGGCCGCGGTATCCCCGTGGACTTCCATGAGAAGGAGCAGAAGAGCGCCCTGGAGGTGGTTCTTACCGTGCTTCATGCCGGTGGTAAGTTTGACAAGGGCAGTTATAAGGTGTCCGGCGGTCTTCATGGTGTGGGCGTGAGCTGTGTGAACGCGCTGTCCACTTATCTGCGTGCGGAGATACACCGTAACGGCAAGTCTTATGTACAGGAATACAGCTGCGGTAAGCCCACCACTGAGCTTACCATAGTGGGAGAGAGCAGCCACACAGGAACATCCATCACTTTCAAGCCGGATGCAAGTATATTTACAACTACTGTTTATGAATATAATACGCTTGCAAACCGCCTGCGCGACCTGGCTTTCCTGAATGCCGGCATACGCCTGACCCTCACAGACCTGCGTGATGTGGATGCAGAGGGGAACCCGCGTACTGAGGTGTTCTATTCAGAGACCGGCCTTAGTGAGTTTGTGGAGTATATAGACGGTAACAAGGAGTCTCTGATAAACGATGTCATACATCTGAATACAGAGCGTCAGGGCATCCCTGTGGAGGTGGCGCTGACCTATAATAATACTTACAATGAGAATGTATATTCTTTTGTAAACAATATCAACACCATAGAGGGCGGTACGCATCTGACAGGTTTCCGCCGCGGTCTTACCACCACTCTGAAGAAATATGCAGAGGATAACAATCTTCTGAAGAACGCTAAGGTGGAGATTGCCAGCGATGACTTCCGTGAGGGTCTTACTGCCGTAGTGTCAGTAAAGGTTATGGAGCCTCAGTTTGAAGGTCAGACCAAGACCAAGCTGGGTAACAGTGAAGTCAGCGGCGCGGTGAGCGCAGCTGTGAGTGAGGCTCTGAGAAATTATCTTGAGGAGCATCCCCGCGAGGCCAAGACCATAGTGGAGAAGGTGATACTGGCGGCTCAGGCGCGCCATGCGGCTTATAAGGCACGCCAGAACGTACAGCGCAAGTCACCTCTCTCAGGCGGTGGTCTCCCCGGTAAGTTAGCTGACTGTTCAGCGCGTACGGCTGAAGACTGTGAGCTGTTTATAGTGGAGGGTGACTCTGCAGGTGGTACTGCCAAGCAGGGTCGTGACCGCCGTTTTCAGGCCATACTTCCACTGCGCGGTAAGATTCTGAACGTGGAGAAGGCTATGGAACATAAAATCTTTGATAACGAGGAGATTACCAATCTTTTCCGCGCCATGCGTGTCACCATAGGCACTGAGGAGGACCCCAAGGAGGCAAATCTGGCCAAACTGGCTTATCATAAGATAATTATCATGACGGATGCCGATGTGGACGGAGCACATATAGCCACACTGCTGATGACATTCTTCTTCCGCCGCATGCGTCCCATAATTGAGAACGGTTATCTTTACCTTGCCACTCCACCGCTTTATAAGTGCAAACGAGGCAAAGAGGAAGAATACTGCTGGACTGACCAGCAGGTGCAGCAGTTCATTGACAAGTATGGTGAACGCACCACGGTGCAGCGCTATAAAGGTCTGGGTGAGATGAGTGCGCAGGAGTTACGTGACACCACCATGTCACCTGAGCACCGCATGCTGAAGCAGGTTACCATCAATGATGCCGCTGAGGCAGACCGCATATTCAGCATGCTGATGGGTGAGGATGTGGCACCCCGCCGTGACTTTATAGAGGCTAATGCAAATTATGCCAACATAGACGCCTGATAACTTTCATGGCGGGGTGTAAGAATAGGCCATCTGCGGCGTTACTTGCGGAATTCGGCTTGGGTCACAGACTATTGTATGCTCCCTCAGCCTTATCCTCGGTGCCTTGCATCTGACCTATTCTTACATTCCTAAAGAGGGTGCATCAAATTTTGCATTTTGCACACCCTCAAACCATTATGGGTCTGAGGCGTTACTATTATATTACATCACAGAATAAAGCACTACATAACAGCATAACACATGGCAAAGAAGCAAACCTCCTCAAAGCCCGCGCGCGATTTACGCGCAGCTGTGGATGAATATATAAGTAACCCTAACAATACATCATTTAACTACAAACAGGTGGCCTATGCCATAGGCGCTGAGAGCATGGCACTCCAGCGCCAGATAGCACTTTATCTGGCAGAGCTTGCTTTTGACGGCGAGCTGGTGGAGACTTCACCCGGAAAATTCCGTAAGCCGCGGCGTAATGTGGTGGCTACGGGTACGTTTGTGCGCAGGAGCAACGGCAAGAACAGTGTTGTGACGGACCAGGATAATGAAACCATCTTTGTGGCTGAGCGTAACTCCATGCACGCTCTTAACGGTGACAAGGTGGCCATAGAGGTTGCGGCGGCACGACGCGGCAAGGATCCGGAGGCTGTGGTGACTGAGATACTGGAGAAGAATGACCAGACGTTCATAGGCACACTGAAGGTGGACAAGCACTTTGCGTATCTGAATACTGACTCCAAGTTCCTGGCTACTGACATTTTTATTCCTAAGGGCAAGCTGCGCGGTGGTAAGACTGGAGACAAGGCCGTGGTGCGGATAACTGAATGGCCTGATGACGCCAAGAATCCGCGCGGAGAGGTGCTGGATATTCTGGGTCAGACCGGTGCGAATGATGCGGAGATGCATGCCATACTTGCTGAATTCGGACTGCCGTACAAATATCCTGAGGCGGTGGAGAAGGCTGCAAACCGAATTGATGCCGGAATCACTGATGAGGTGGTGGCAAAGCGTCTGGACATGCGCGGCGTTCCCACGTTTACTATAGACCCCAAGGATGCCAAGGACTTTGACGATGCCCTGAGTATACGTAAGCTGCCTGACGGCAACTATGAGGTGGGAGTGCATATTGCAGACGTGACACATTATGTGCATCCTGACACTATCATAGACCGTGAAGCCCGCGAGCGTGCCACATCTGTATATCTGGTGGACCGCGTGGTGCCCATGTTGCCGGAGCATCTGAGTAACGGGATATGCTCATTGCGTCCTGACGAGGATAAACTGGCCTTTTCATGTATATTCAAGCTTGACCCCAAAGGGCGTATCCTTGACACTAAGATAGCACGGACGGTGATACGCAGTGTGCGCCGCTTTACTTATGAGGAGGCTCAGGAGGTTATTGAGACCGGTAAGGGTGATTATTCAGAGGAAATACTGACCCTGGACCGTCTGGCCAAGAAACTGAGGGCAGAGAGATATGCCAATGGCTCAGTTGACTTTGACCGTGCCGAGGTGCGTTTTGAGACTGATGAGAACGGGCATCCAACGTCTGTTTATTTCAAGGAGTCAAAGGATGCCAATAAGCTGATAGAGGAGTTTATGCTGCTGGCTAATCGTGTTGTGGCAACCACAATTGGCCGTGTAGGGACAGAGGGCAAAGGTCCCAAGGCTAAGAAAAAGAAAGCAAAGGCTTTTGTATACCGTGTTCATGACATGCCTGACCCCGGCAAGTTGAATGACCTGGCCACACTTTCAAGAGCTTTTGGATATAAAATAAAAACTGAGGGAGCGCCGCGAGATGTGAATGCCTCTATAAATCGCTTGCTGGCAGATGTAAAGGGAAAGGGTGAAGAAAATTTTCTTACCACTCTGGCCTTACGCTCCATGGCCAAGGCGATATATACCACAGAAAACATTGGTCACTATGGACTGGGCTTTGATTATTATACTCATTTCACTTCACCCATCAGGCGTTATCCTGACATGATGGTGCACAGGTTGCTTGAGAAGTATCTGAATGGTGCCCGCAGCGTGAATGTAGAGAAGCTGGAAGAGGAATGTAAGCACTCTTCAGAGATGGAGCAGCTGGCGGCAAATGCTGAGCGTGCTTCCATCAAATATAAGCAGGTGGAATATATGGCTGACCATCAGGGTGAGCAGTATGACGGTGTAATAACCGGTGTTACAGAATGGGGCCTGTATGTGGAGCTTGATGATAATAAATGCGAAGGCCTGGTGCCTGTGCGTGATCTGGCTGATGACTATTATGATTATGACGAGAAAAATTATACCCTTGTGGGCAGACGTCATAACACCCGTTACAGATTGGGTGACAAGGTGAGGGTGCAGGTGGCACGTTGTAATCTTGACAAGAAGCAGCTGGATTTTGTCATTGTAGACCCTGCAACAGGAAAGCCCATGTCAGCATCTAAACCGGTTCCCTCAGTGGCGGAGGTTACAAAAAGTACACGTAACAGACGTAAGACCGGTACAAGGAAATCATCACACAAACATTAATTAATATGGCCCGCTCAATTATTGAAATCAATCGCCTCAAAATGTATGCTTACCACGGAGTGGAGGAGCAGGAACGCGAGATTGGGAACGAGTTTGAAATATCAGTACACCTGGAGTATCCCAGCGAAATCCCCATGCAGAATGACCGCATAGAGGGTGCGCTGAGCTATGGAGAGGTGGCGCGTGTCATAGAGCAGGAGATGGCCAAGAAGTCTTATCTCCTGGAAAATGTGGTGTACCGTATAGTGGAACAGCTGAAATTTAACTGGCCGCGTATCTCAGGCGGCAGTGTGACGGTGGCCAAGTTGCATCCGCCCATGAAATATCAGGTGGAGAACTGTGCGTTTACTTATGTGTGGTAAACTACAGGCCTGAAGATAACAGCCTCCTGACTTTGACACTTTCAGAGGTGTAGTTAATCATTCAGTCTGATTATCAGT
>CAMWLS010000057.1 GCA_947175205.1 uncultured Porphyromonadaceae bacterium
CACTTATAAAACCAACACCTCACAAAAATCATGTCAGAGACTCTGCAAGACTCCCCGGAACTGATAGCCCGCCTCCGCGACAGCCAGACATGCCGCGCGGCGTTCAGTGAGGTAATCCAGGCTTATTCTCAGCCGCTTTATATGCAAATCAGGCGTATGGTCCAGAATCATGATGACGCCAATGACCTTCTGCAAAACACCTTCCTCAAGGCATGGAGCTCACTGGACAACTTTCGCGGTGACGCACGCCTGTCCACCTGGCTGTACAAGATTGCCATCAATGAGAGCATAACATTCCTGGAACGTGAACGCAAACGCCAGAACATATCTCTGGACCAGCAGTCAGAACAGCTGATACATAACATTGCGGCTGACACCCATATTGACGGCGATGAGCTTGCGCTTAAACTGCGTCAGGCCATAGCCACCCTCCCGGAAAAACAGCGTCTTGTATTCAACATGCGTTATTATGATGAAATGCCTTATGAACAGATGTCCTCCATCTTAGGCACATCCGTGGGAGCCTTGAAAGCTTCTTATCATCTTGCAGTCAAGAAAATAGAGCACTTCTTTGAAAAAAACAGCTGAGATTGTCCGCCCCGGAAAGCACACTGACTCATGCCATTACACCGTATAATGTTTAGCCAAATATAGAAACAAGACGCCGCCTCACTGAATTAGTTACATAATTTTACATTCTTTAACAATAACACCTTAAACCTTGCGCGCATTTGTGTGTCAAAAATGACAAAGAATTAACCTAAGCTCGCAGAATAAAAGACACAAAACTGTACCCCTGACAAATTAGCTATGGAACGCAGTTCAGACATATTAAATGAAATAAAGCGCAATGACGGCATAACAGTTCCCGAGAACTATTTTGCTGACTTTGCCGCACGTCTTTCTGAGACCTTACCGGACCAGACTCCCGCACAGGAGGCAGCGGCCGCGCCTCGCACCACATGGATGCGCATAAGACCCTACGCATATATGGCGGCTATGTTTGCCGGCGTATGGTGCATGCTCAAGCTGTTCACACTCTTCACCGCACCCGCATCTGACATTTCCATTGACAGATATCCGGCTCTGGCAGAGGCTTTAAACAATGAAGACTTTGTCAACGAAGTCGTGTATAATGAAATGGACCATCAGGAATTCACGGAGGGGCTCATTCAGCAGGACCTTGATTTCACATCCATTCCCCTGCCTGATTCCATCATAACTGATTACGATTACAGCTCATACTCATCACTGGAGTATGATGACTATGAACTCCCCACAAAATAAATCAAGCCTCCACAAATGAGAGTTTTACTGCTTAACATACTCCTTTGCCTGAGTGCGTTCATGGTCCCGGCCATGGCCCAGCAGGAACAGAAAGGCCAGAAAGCACTTGCAGAATACCGTTCTTTCCAAAGAGATTTTTTTGCCAAACAGCTTAATCTCACCGCTGACCAGCGTGAAAAATTCTGTCCCCTGTATGAGGAAATGCAAAACAGACTGGACAAGCTTGCACAGGAGACTTTCACTGCCGGAAAAGCTCTTGAAAACGACAAGGACGCCACAGAAGCTGAACTTGAGGCCTTTGCGCGCAAAAGCTTTGAGCAGCGCAAACTGGAAGGTGAGATAGAAATGGAATATTACGAGAAGTTTAAAACCATACTAACCCCAAAACAATTATCCCGAATAAAACTCACTGAGCGAAACCAGCGTGAGTACCTGCGCAAATATGTGCGTGACCGTAACCACGCCGGGAAGCAGAAAAAGTAAATTCACCCAACCCAGCTTCAAAACAGACAGTGCCACCGCTGAATTCAGCGGTGGCACTGTCTGTTTTTCCACAAACCTCCCGGAGGGAGTTAACATTTCTTTTGCCAGTTAATCACATCTCATCAAATTCGCCAAAACTTTCTGCATCAAACTCATCTTCATTATAAGACGTGTCTCCGTAGAAATCCTCATCCATGTCATCTATAGAAATTGAGGCATTACCCTTAGCCGGGGCAACATCATCAAAAATATCCACCTGAGCAAACTGCTCCGGAGCTTTACCCCTCAGCAGCGTGCAAACGGGCTCGGGCATATTTTTACCTGTAATGATTTCATTCATCTCAATAAAGAAGGCTCGCTCCGTCATGTAATCATACACCCACATAAGCCGCTGACCTTCCTCTTCAATAAGATCTGACAGTGGGGTGTCCTCCATTATCCAAATATCGCTGCTCATGTCGCTCCCCATGTCCTCCAGCGTAATTTCAGCACCCTTCTCCCAGCCGTCCTCACACATGAAAAAGGATGACATCTCATTTTTCTCATACTTGACCGCATCACATATGGCGTTGCGCAGGTCAAGAAAAGAAGCGTTGGAATCTATCTGTATCTCCAGGCGAAAATCGTCCACCTCATCAGATACTATACGAAAACAGTATATCATTTTAAAAATTTTTATTAAAATCAAAACACATAGGCAAGTCACTTTCATTGACATTGCCTATAAGCCATATCTTTCACTCTGCGAAGATAACAAAACTGTTATCAAATTTACAAAAAAAATCCGTAAATTTTGATAATCTGATAATTTGTAGTAAATTCGCGCTATCTTTTAGCGTGGCATGTCAGGTTCATAAACTACCTTTCTTATGCTACTGAATAATTAACCAAACATATTACTAACTAAAAACAAATAGTTAAATAGATAAACACTTAACCACTAAATAACAGGAATACTTATGCCCTCTCACAGGGCATAAAGCCAAAAAATCCAACTATTATTCAAAATTTCCCTTAATACGACTAATTATCATGACACGCCCTCAGTTTGACACTCTTGATTTAAGAATTTTACAGTCCCTGTCCACTAACGCCCGTAAGCCCTATCTGGAAATTGCGCGCGAGAACGGTGTCTCAGGAGCTGCAGTACATCAGCGCATCCAGCGCCTGATGGCAAACGGCATAATAAAAGGTTCAGAAAGCATCATTGACCCCTCCACAGTGGGGTTTGATACCTGCGCATACGTTGGGTTCTTCCTGCGTGACCCCAGCATTTCCAAAGACATTGTTGAAAAACTTCGTCAGATTCCTGAAGTAGTGGAATGTCACTACACCACAGGCCAGTATGACATGTTCATCAAGCTGTATGCACGTAACAATGACCATCTGCTGGACATCCTCCAGAACCAGATTCAGGCCTTGGGACTGGTACGCACTGAAACACTCATTTCTTTTAAAGAAGTGTTTAAGCGTCAGGTACCTGTTACACATGCCGCAAAAAAGAAAGACAAAGAAAAAGAATAAACATCAATCATTAACACATAAAATTTCATACCATGGATATTTCACATATTGAGCATATCGGTATTGCCGTTCCCAGTCTGGAAGAGGCCATTCCTTTTTATGAAAACATTTTGGGATTCAAGTGCTTTGCTATAGAAGAAGTTCCTGATCAGAAAGTGCGCACCGCATTCTTCAAGGTGGGACAGACCAAGCTTGAACTCCTGGAAGGCACATCAGAGGACAGCGCCATCTCAAAATTCATAGCCAACAACGGCGGCCGTGGCGGAGTACAGCACATTGCCTTCGCTGTTGAGGACGGAGTAGCTAATGCACTGGAAGAAGTTCAGCAGAAAGAGTGCCGCGTAATAGACAAAGCTCCCCGTAAGGGCGCTGAAGGCCTCAACATTGCATTCCTGCACCCCAAATCCACCATCGGCACACTCATAGAACTCTGTGAGGACCCCAATAAGAAATAAACCCATCACTTAACAATAAACCCATTACAGATGAGCACCCAACTTGATAAAATTAAAGAGCTCATAGAACTGCGCGCGCAGGCTCGGCTTGGCGGCGGTGAGAAAGCCATTGAAAAGCAGCACGAGCGCGGAAAGTACACCGCACGCGAGCGCATAGCACAACTTCTGGATGAAGGCTCTTTTGAGGAGCTTGACATGTTCATGAAGCACAGAAGCACCAACTTCGGTATGGACAAGAAACATTTCCTGGGCGACGGCGTCGTTACCGGTTACGGTACCATAGAGGGCCGTCTGGTTTACGTATTCGCACAAGATTTCACCGTTTTAGGAGGCTCTCTTTCAGAGACTATGGCCCAGAAAATATGCAAGGTCATGGACATGGCCATGAAAATGGGTGCTCCCGTCATTGGCCTTAACGACTCAGGCGGCGCGCGTATCCAGGAAGGCATCAACGCACTGGCAGGATACGCTGAGATTTTCCAGCGTAATATCCTGGCCTCAGGAGTGATACCCCAGATTTCAGCCATCCTCGGTCCCTGCGCCGGCGGCGCCGTTTACTCCCCCGCCCTTACTGACTTCACCATCATGGCCAAGGGAATCAGCTACATGTTCTTGACCGGACCTAAGGTGGTAAAGACCGTAACCGGAGAAGATGTAACCCAGGAACAGCTGGGTGGTGCCAGCGTGCACGCATCCAAGAGCGGTGTTACTCACTTTGCTGCTGAGGACGGTGAAGATGCCATCCGTATTATCCGCAAGCTCATCAGCTACATTCCCCAGAACAACCTTGAAGAGGCACCGCTGGCTCCCTGCGATGACCCCATTGACCGCGTAGAAGACGCCCTCAACGAAATCATCCCTGAATCAGCCACCCGCCCCTACGATATGTATGAGGTGATAGGCGCCATTGTTGACAACGGCGAATTCCTTGAGATACAGCGCGATTACGCCAAAAACATCATTGTGGGCTTTGCCCGCATGAACGGTCAGAGCGTAGGTATCGTAGCAAACCAGCCCAAATTCCTTGCAGGCGTACTGGACAGCAACGCCTCACGCAAGGGCGCCCGCTTTGTTCGCTTCTGTGACGCCTTCAACATTCCACTGGTAACACTGGTGGACGTTCCCGGATTCCTTCCCGGAACAGGCCAGGAATACAACGGCGTTATTCTCCATGGCGCCAAACTGCTTTACGCTTACGGTGAGGCTACCGTACCCAAAGTTACCGTTACCCTGCGCAAGAGCTACGGTGGCAGCCATATAGTAATGAGCTGCAAGCAGTTACGTGGTGACATGAATTACGCATGGCCCTCTGCAGAAATTGCGGTTATGGGTGGTGCCGGTGCCGTTGAGGTCCTCTATGCCAAGGAAGCAAAGGCTGCTGAAGACCCCGCTAAGGTTCTGGCTGAGAAAGAAGCTGAATACAACAAGCTCTTCTGCAACCCATACAATGCTGCCCGCTACGGCTACATTGATGACGTAATTGAGCCTCGTAACACCCGTTTCCGTGTTATCCGCGCCCTGCAGCAGCTAGCCACCAAGAAAGTGACCAACCCCGCCAAGAAACACGGAAATATACCTCTGTAACAGACTCTCCACCACTTTTTACCACAGAAAACATGATTAAAAAATTATTACTTCTGGCGGCCGTGGTGGGCTTCACCTTCTCTGCCTCTCAGGCCCAGGACCGCAAGGCCCTGCGTCTGAATGAGGTAATGGTGACCAACACCAACAGCATCACTGATGACTACGGCCAGCACCCCGCGTGGATAGAGCTGTTTAACAGTAATTTCGGGCCGGTAAATATCCGCGGTATGTATCTTACCACTGATAAGAACCAGCCTAAAATGTATTCCATTCCCGTGGGTGATGAACTCACTGAGATAGGTAAGCGTCAGCACGTGGTATTTTTTGCTGACAGCATGCCCAACCGCGGAACTTTCCACACAAGCTTCAAAATCAAACCCGGACAGACCATTTACCTCTATGACGCTGACGGTATCAGTCTCATTGACGAAGTGACTATTCCTGAGGAAATCCTGGCTGACCAGAGCTTTGCCCGCACCCAGGACGGCAACGGCGAGTGGAAAATACGCAAAGGCACTGAGGCTGACAACGATTACATCACACCCTCAAGCGCCAACATCATCCGCGATGCCAATCACAAGATTGAAGATTTCAAGAAGATGGATGAGAATGGCTTTGCCATGACCATTATGGCCATGTGTATAGTTTTCTCTTCACTGCTGGTACTGTGTCTGTGCTTCTACGGCATTGGAAAGATAGGCTCAGCCATATCCAAGGTCAACAAGATGCGCTCACAAGGTAAAGTTCCCACTGACCTTGGTTCAGTACGCGAGACTGAGCATGACTCAGGTGAAGAGATTGCAGCCATCATCATGGCTCTCCATGAGCACTTTGACGCCCATGACCTGGAAAGCGCCATCCTTACCATCAACAAGGTTAAACGCGCTTATTCACCCTGGAGCTCAAAGATTTACAACCTGCGTCAGACTCCTCCGACACCAACCCGCAAATAACATCCATCCAAATTAACTGACTCTCAATCATGAAAGAATACAAATATAAAATAAACGGCAACTTATACAACGTAGCCGTAGGTGACGTGGAAGACAACATGGCCACCGTTATGGTAAACGGCACCCCTTACAAGGTGGAAATGGAAGAAAAAGCCGCAGCCAAGATTAAAACTGTAGCTGCACCCAAGGCCGCTGCCGCTCCCCGTACATCAACCGGTGAAAAAGTTATAAGCAAGCCTTCTGCCGGTGGTGCAGGCGCCACTGTAAAGGCTCCCCTGCCCGGCGTGGTACTCAGCATCCCCGTAAAAGTGGGTGACTCTGTAAAAGCCTCTGACACCGTAGTAGTGCTGGAAGCCATGAAGATGGAAAACGCCATTCATGCCGGCCGCGATGGCCGTGTAGCCGCTATCAATGTTAACAACGGTGATTCCGTTCTGGAAGGCACTGATCTGATAACTCTTGAATAAGACACACCATGTTTAGTGATTTCCTGTTAAACAACCTAAGGCAATTCTGGGAACTCACCGGATTTGCAAACGCAGAGGTCGGCAACTTTGTGATGCTGGCTGTGGGTCTGTTCTTCATATGGCTGGCCATAAAAAAGAACTTTGAGCCCATGCTGCTGGTACCCATAGGATTCGGCATCCTGATAGGTAATGTTCCCTTCAACACTTCCGCAGGTCTTGAAGTGGGTATTTATGAAGAAGGCTCAGTACTGAACATACTCTACAACGGTGTGAGCGCCGGATGGTATCCACCGCTCATCTTCCTGGGCATTGGCGCTATGACTGACTTCTCAGCCCTCATTGCCAACCCCAAGCTCATGCTCATAGGAGCAGCGGCCCAGTTCGGCATCTTCGGTGCATATATGGTAGCCCTTGCCATTGGCTTTGAGCCTGACCAGGCGGGTGCCATCGCCATCATCGGTGGTGCTGACGGCCCCACTGCCATCTTCCTTTCATCCAAATTAGCCCCTAACCTAATGGGCGCCATTGCCGTGTCTGCTTACTCATACATGGCTCTGGTACCTGTGATTCAGCCGCCCATCATGCGCCTGTTCACCACTAAGAAAGAGCGCCTGATAAGGATGAAACCCGCCCGTGCGGTATCGCAGAATGAGAAGATCATCTTCCCTATTGTGGGCATGCTTCTTACCTGCTTTGTGGTGCCCTCTGCACTTCCTCTGCTGGGTATGCTCTTCTTTGGTAACCTCCTGCGTGAGTGCGGTGTCACTACCCGTCTGGCCAAGACCGCAAGCAACGCCCTCACTGACATTGTTACCATCCTGCTGGGTATGACAGTAGGCGCCTCTACACAGGCTTCTCAGTTCCTTACACCACAGACCATCTTCATCTTCTTCCTGGGCTTCATGGCATTCATCATTGCTTCAAGTTCAGGCGTACTCTTTGTGAAGATTTTCAATCTGGTTCTGCCTAAGGACAAGAAAATCAACCCGCTCATTGGTAACGCAGGCGTTTCTGCTGTGCCCATGTCAGCACGTATATCCAACAACCTGGGTCTGGAATATGACCCCAGCAACTATCTGCTGATGCACGCCATGGGTCCCAACGTGGCCGGCGTTATCGGTTCAGCCGTTGCAGCCGGTGTCCTTCTGGGATTCCTGGCATAAAATATATGCTCACTTAGCAAAAAAACGCTGTGCCTCATTCCCGGCACAGCGTTTTTTTTAGAACTCCTTAACCATTCTCAGCGCACTAATAAATGTCACACCCAGGCCCGAGTGATGTTACCTGCACACCACTCAGGAAACGGTTCTATTATTAATACTTCAAAAAAGACAAAAATATCTTGCATAGAACACGGAAAATCATTATCTTTGCGTGCTTAATTTTCCGCAACAGGCATGAAGCAAGCGTGGATTTGCCATTTAAAACCCACCGCCTCAGCGGGTTAACTTTATTAAATTATTAATAAATGTACGTTATCGTAGAAATTCAGGGACAGCAGTTTAAGGCAGAAGCCGGCAAGTTCCTGTATGTTCACTACCTGGGCGACGAAGTAGAAGCCGGCCAGAAAGTTGAATTTGACCGCGTTCTCCTGGCTGATGCTGACGGAGACGTAAAGGTGGGCGTTCCCACTGTGGAAGGCGCAAAAGTTGTATGCGAAGTAGCCGAGCCTCTGGTGAAGGGTGACAAGGTTATCGTTTTCAAGAAAAAGCGTCGCAAAGGCTATCGCCGCAAAAACGGTCATCGCCAGTATTTCACCAAAGTCATTATTAAGGACGTTGTCGCTTAATAGATTTTCTCTAACCCCTTAAAAACACAAGACAATGGCACATAAAAAAGGTGTTGGTAGTTCTAAGAACGGCCGTGAGTCAGAAAGCAAACGACTCGGAGTGAAAATCTTTGGCGGCCAGTTTGCCAAAGCAGGTAACATCATCAAGCGTCAGCGTGGCACCGTACACCATCCCGGTCTGAATGTGGGAATGGGTAAGGATCACACTCTTTTCGCGCTTGTTGACGGTACAGTTCTCTTTACTGAAGGCCGTAACGGCCGAAAGTTCATTAACGTCACTCCCCAGGCTTAAGAACAGCGAACTGAAACAGAATTCACGGCATTATAACCGCTGCTGAAAAAGCTATGAAAAAGCATGTCACTAACACTGTGACGTGCTTTTTTATTATTGGATAAGTGCAAGTTATAACACAGTCACAGCTCTCAATTTCATTCCTCTCCCTATATCAGTATTCGCAAACACCAAGCAGCGCGCCGCATTATCAGAGCAAAAGAGGCGCATAGTAAAAAAGCTGTGTTTATGCGTAGAGGTTGCAGAGGCGGAATATA
>CAMWLS010000058.1 GCA_947175205.1 uncultured Porphyromonadaceae bacterium
CGCCGACCCTCTGCTTGTAAGGCAGATGCTCTGAACCAGCTGAGCTAAACGCCCTGTCTTAGCCTGAAAGCGATGCAAAGGTAGGCACTTATTCCGGAATAACCAAATGTTTTGGCAGAAAAATGCGGCAAAATTTGAGTTTTGGCTAAAAATACCACAATTTTAGTTCGAAGTCCGGAGTGTTGATTGTGAAAAATCAATATCCGGTGTAAGTGAAGGGTGACAGAGCATGGAGCTCAGCACGTACGGCGTCAGTAACGTCAAGGGTGTCAATAAAAGCTGATATGCTTTCTTCAGTGACAGCCTGGTTAGTGCGCGTGAGTGCTTTGAGAGTCTCGTAGGGCTTGGGGTAACCTTCTCTGCGGAGGATGGTCTGTATTCCTTCTGCCACTACGCTCCAGACGGCTGCCAGGTCAGCGTCTATGGCGCTGCGGTTAAGCAGCAACTTGGAGAGTCCCTTTGCGGTGGAAGCTATGGCAATAATGCTGTGTGCCATGGGAACTCCTATGGCGCGGAGTACGGTACTGTCAGTGAGGTCGCGCTGGAGGCGGCTTACCGGGAGCTTTTGTGAGAGGTGGCTGTATATGGCGTTGGCTATTCCCAGGTTACCTTCAGAGTTCTCAAAGTCTATGGGGTTCACTTTATGAGGCATGGCTGATGAGCCCACTTCACCGGCTTTAATGCGCTGCTTGAAGTACTCAGCAGAGATGTACATCCAAAAGTCGCGGTCCATGTCAAGGATGATGGTATTGACGCGGCGCAGGGCATCAAAGAGGGCAGCCAGATTATCATAGTTTGAAATCTGTGTGGTGTACTGTTCACGCTGTATGCCCAGACTCTGAGTAAGGAATGAGTTTGCAAAAGCGGGCCAGTCATATCCGGGGAATGCCACGCGGTGGGCGTTGAAATTACCAGTGGCGCCACCGAATTTACCGCTTACGGGAACTTTGCGAAGCGCCTCCATCTGGGCGTCAAGCCTGTAAACGTAAACCATTATTTCTTTACCCAGACGGGTGGGGGATGCGGGCTGCCCGTGTGTGCGTGCCAGCATGGGGATGTCTTTCCACTCGCGGGCGTATTCCTCCAGCTGCTTTTTAAGGGCTTCCAGAGCGGGTAGGAAGACGTCATTGATGGCGTCGCGGACGCTCATGGGTACGGCAGTGTTGTTGATGTCCTGTGAGGTGAGTCCAAAGTGGATATACTCTTTATATTTTTCCAGGCTTAAGCGGTCAAAACATTCTTTGAGGAAGTATTCCACCGCTTTGACGTCATGGTTAGTGACTGATTCAATCTCCTTTATGCGGCGTGCGTCTTCCAGGCTGAAGTCTTTGTAAATGCTGCGAAGGCTGTCAAGACGGTTTACGGGGATGGTGTCAAGGTTACCCACCCCTGTACCGCAGAGGGCTATAAAGTATTCCACTTCCACCTTTACGCGGTAACGGATAAGGGCGAATTCTGAGAAATAGAGGTCAAGATTCTCGCACTTGTTGCGATAACGTCCGTCAACGGGAGAAATGGCTGTGAGTGTGTTTAGCTCCATGTGTCTGTGAGTTTAATATAACAAGATTAGGGGCATGGTCAGTTTATATTACTGTCCCAGGGTGGCCATAAGCTGCCCGAACTGGTCAGCAGCTTTCTGCATGGTGGGCTTAAGCAGGGGCTTAAGCATGGCTGGAATTTCCAGCTCTACGGCGGTGGTAACTTCTGTGGCTGCACCACCGTCAAGTGCCTTGAGGTCCACGTTAATAAACATGGGGATGGGAGAGCCCACTGCTTCCATGCTGACGCGCTGAGGTGTGCGTTCTTTAACGCGGAGGCTTACTTTTCCGGCCTGAGGTGTATTTATGATAATGGAGTCTGTGGTGAAGTCCACATCACCAATTTTCTCTTTCTGCTCTGCGGGGAGCTTCTCCATCTCCGCTTTCAGCACGGTGAGGTCAGCAAATTTATCAGCCACCTGCTCAGGTGTTTTCTGGAGGATTACGGGTTTTCCGGTGAAAACAGACATATTCAGTGGTGTGCTAATTAGTTATCTGAGATGTTTTTAGGTGTCCAGGCAGCGGGATCTTCTCTCCATTCACGCAGGGTGTTGATGTCTGCGGCCTTGATGTAATCTGTGGCCAGTGCGGCTTCCAGCATGGCATTATAGTTGCTGAGAGTAACAAGTTTTACACCTGCCTCAGCAAAGCGCTTGTCAGCCAGAGGGAAACCGTAGGTGAAGAGTGCAACCATGCCTATTACCTCGCAGCCTGCAGCGCGGATGGCCTCAACAGCCTTGAGTGAGCTTCCGCCAGTGGAGATGAGATCCTCAACAACCACAACGCGCTGTCCGGGCTTGAGGTTGCCTTCAATGAGGTTTTCAAGACCGTGGTCTTTGGGAGTGCTGCGTACATACACATAAGGAAGGTTGAGAATATCAGCAACCAGGGCGCCCTGTGCAATAGCTCCGGTGGCAACTCCGGCAATGGCATCAGCCTCAGCAAACTGTTCCATAATGACTCTGCTGAGTTCTACCTTTATAAAACTACGTATTTCCGGATATGAGAGAGTCTTACGGTTATCAGTGTAGATGGGTGAGTTCCAGCCGGAGGCCCATATGAAGGGATTGTCAGGCTGAAGGTTTATGGCACTGATTTTCAGTAATTTCTCTGCTAAAATACGAGCAACGTCTTTCATTGTGAATGGGAATTATGAATGGGTTTGGGGTACAGTCAGCAAGAGCATGACTGTTTTATGGGCGCAAAGGTACAAAAATTAACTGAAAATTAAGCCGCACTTTGCAGGATAATACTCATAATTTGATTAAAATGGTGTTCAAGGGCTAAAGATATACAAGTATGAGTATGGTTAACAAATATTATTTAATGTGTGTTTAAACCTTAATGCACAGTAAACATCTAAATAGGTACAGCAGTTATATTGTTAAACCCTCTAAATGAGTAAATCATGAGAAAGATTTTGAGAACTGTCACGGCAGTGCTCCTTTGCGGCGCATTGATGACGCCTGTAGCTGAGGCGAGGGGTCGTAATAACAGTAATAACGGCGGTGGCGGGGCTCCTTCAGCCCAGTCTCGTCCCGGCAATGCGGGCCAGCGTCCGTCAGGGAGCACATCATCCTCTAAACCCGGCGGTGCATCGTCACGCCCCGGTAATAGCGGCAACAATCATAATTCCGGCGGTAATCCCGGCAACCATACCCGTCCCGGTAACAGCGGCGGCAGCTATACCCGTCCCGGTAATACCGGCGGCAGCCATAACCCCGGGGGTAATCCTGGGAACCATACTCGTCCCAATCCCGGTCACAATAACAACTGGGGGCATAATAATCCCGGACCCCGTCCGGGAAACGCAACGCCTCCCGGACATCGGCCCGGAGGCCATTATCATCCCGGCGTTCCCTCACGCCCATATCTGCCGCCTCCACGACCTTATTACAGACCTACACCCCCGCCTACATGGCGTCCTGTGCGTCCGTGGCGTCCCTTTGAAACCATTTTAGGAATTGCTCTGGGAACAACAATTAATATTTCTCTGAACGCACTTGTGGGAAGCGGGTACGCCATAGCCGGGTACGGAAATAATGCCATATATCTGACAAATGTACCTATGCTGAACGTTTACTGGCCTGACGCAACCATGTTCTATGGCAGCAACGGCGGTCTTGTGGGTTCAAGGTTTGAATATTATACTCCCGGGTATAATACCTCGCGTTATGACACCGCTTACAGCGCTCTGGTGAGTACTTACGGGGCTCCCGTGAGTGTGACTAACAATGGTACAGGAGTGACGGCTACCTGGTGGGGCACAGGAAATCAGTATATAACTCTGAGCTTTGCAGGTCAGTATGCCGCTAATGGCACATACGGCTATTTCACCACGTTAAGCTTTGGAATCTGATTTTCTCATCAGCTGCCATGAGTTAATGATATTCTGCCAGGCAATATACGCTGCCGGAGCGAGAGAGGCCAGTGGATTAAGATAAGTCAGGGCCAGCCAGACAGCGAGTACGGTATTTTTCTGAGCAAGTCCTTGGGCGCCGCTAACCGGGTCACCGAAGCGGCGCCCAATAGTTCTGCCGGCTTTGAACTGAATGAGACAAGCTGCCAGCGCTCCCAATGCGAGCAGAATGATGGTGACGGTCTGGTCTTGTGTCCAGTGGCTTATTGCAAAGCTCACGCAGCTCCCTACAATGATTACCAGAGATATGGCCCAAATGTAGAATGACAGCTGCTGCCTGGTGCAGATGTATGAGTGGGCGCGTGGCGAGGCCCATCTGAGCAGCCAGGCGGCCAAAAGCGGGAGCAACAGCAACGGCATTACGCGCTTAAGGATAATCAGGGCGCTATGTAACAGGGGTATATGTGAAGAATCACCTACCAGCGCCAGGACGGCGGGACCGGCAATGGCCATGGCGACATTCCCTATCAGGGAGTATGTGGCTACGCGCGATATGCTTCCGCCCAGCATGGAGGTGATTACCGGGGCTGCTGTGGCCGTGGGACAGTAAATGCAAATGAAAATACCCTGAGCCAGTGTAAGATCCAGCGGTCTGAAGATGAAGAAGGCAACGCCTGCCAGTATCCACTGCAGTGCCAGCAGGATGCACTCTTCTTTCCCCGGCCTGATGTGCGCCGGGTCCAGACGGCAATAAGTGATGAAGAGCATGGAGAAGATGAGGTAAGGTGACAGAAATGTCAGCTCTCCCATCCATTTATAAAATACAGCACCTGTGAGCATGGCCAGCGGTAACATGAGTGACCGCAATGTGGCCATACGCAGGTGCAGCTGTATGTGTGTGGACATAAGCCGTTACGGGAAGATAAACGGGAGGAAGTGTTAACCAGCGTGCCTCAGTCTTTGGTGCCGAAAGCAAGGTCACCGGCATCTCCAAGACCGGGCACAATGTAACTGTGTGAGTTGATTTCAGGGTCAATGGCTCCCATCCACAGTGTGGTTTTTTCAGACGGGAGGACCCCCTTGAGATATTCCACGGCCTGACGTGAGGCTATCACGGATGCCACGTGAATGTGAGCCGGTGTCCCCTTGGTGAGCAGGGCGCGGTAACTCAGTTCCATGGACGCTCCGGTGGCCAGCATGGGGTCACAGAGAATGAGTGTCTTGCCTTCAATGGACGGCGAAGCCAGATACTCTATGCAGACGTCAAAGTTTTCTTTCTCCTTGTACTTGCGGTATGCTGACACGAATGCGTTTTCAGCACCGTCAAAATAATTAAGGAAGCCGTGATGGAAGGGTACTCCGGCGCGGAAGATAGTGGCCAGCACCAATGGGGTTGCAGGAACCAGAACCGAGGTCTGTTTCAGAGGAGTGGTGATGTCCACTTCCTTATATTCCAGGCGCTTGCTTATCTCGTAAGCCATTATTTCACCGCATCGTTCCAGGTTGCGGCGGAAGCGCAGGGGGTCGTGGTGAATGGCCTCTGAGCGCATCTCCATCATGTACTGTGACATGACGGAGGGTGTAAGGCTGAAATCAATTACTTCCATTTTTATTTTGATTAATCTATAATGTCAAAGCCGGTGTATTTGCGGAGTACTTCAGGAACCACTATTCCTTCCGGGGTCTGATTATTCTCCAGCAAAGCGGCCATGATACGGGGAAGTGCCAGAGCAGAGCCGTTAAGGGTGTGAACCAGATGTGTTTTTTTGTCATCTCCACGGTAGCGGCATTTGAGGCGGTTGGCCTGGTATGTTTCAAAGTTTGAAACAGAGGAAACTTCAAGCCAGCGTTTCTGGGCGGCGGAGAAGACTTCAAAGTCAAAGGTTATGGCGCTGGTGAAACTCATATCACCACCGCAGAGGCGGAGGATGTGCCAGGGGAGTCCCAGACGGTCCAGGAGACTCTGTACGTGGTCTTTCATCTCTTCCAGGGCGCTGTAGCTGTCCTCAGGACGCTCTATGCGTACAATCTCAACCTTGTCAAACTGATGCAGACGGTTGAGGCCGCGCACGTCCTTGCCATAGCTGCCGGCCTCACGGCGGAAGCATGCTGAGTAAGCGCAGTTCTTGATGGGGAGGCGGTCAGCGGGGATGATGACATCACGGTACAGATTGGTTACAGGGACCTCAGCAGTGGGGATGAGGTAGAGGTTGTCCACTGTGACGTGGTACATCTGTCCTTCTTTGTCAGGGAGCTGTCCTGTGCCATAACCGGATGCCTCATTGACAACGTAGGGCGGCTGTACTTCAAGGTAGCCTGCTTCTGAGGCGCTGTCCAGGAAGAACTGGATAAGTGCGCGCTGGAGCTTAGCACCCTTACCCAGGTAAACGGGGAAGCCTGCACCGGTTATTTTTACGCCTAAGTCAAAGTCAATAAGATTATATTTCTTAGCGAGTTCCCAGTGGGGGAGGGCATCTTCAGGGAGTTCAGGCATGGGGCCACCAGTTTTCTCTACCACGTTATCTTCTGCGGTGCGACCCTCAGGCACGCCCTTATATGGGATATTGGGAACGTTAAGGAGTATCTGTTCTATGTTTTTTTCTGTGGCTGCCAGGCGCTCACTCACTTCTTTCTGGAGCTCCTTCAGCTCTGCCACCTGTAATTTTGCTGCCTCCGCGCCGTCCTTGTCACCCTGCTTCATGAGGGCTCCAATGTTTCCGGCCAGTTTCTTAAGCTGGGCAGCGCGGTTATCGTTTTCCAGCTGGAGACGTTTGCGTTCATCATCAAGCGCAATCACCTGTTCTATGGCTTCTTTACCGTCAAAACCTTTCACCGCCAGACGTTCAATGATGAAGGCGGGATTTTCTTTTATTTGCTGTAATGTAAGCATGATTTATGTTTGTTTTTGGAAACTATTCAGAATTTATTTGGCCACTTCTACTGCTTCTTCTACATAGGCCACAGCTGAGTCAGCCGGGGCAGCGGCGTCTGTGGCCTCTGCGACAGCATATCCGGAGGTCCGAGCCTGCTCAGCCCATTCTTCCAGATTTTTAGCGTTCATGAGCATCTGCATGCGCTCATTGAAGTTGTACATGAGCTTTCCTATATCAGCCTTGCGGGATTTGAGCTTATCATAACCTTCAAGGGCTATTTCCTGAGCATCAGAATTTCCTGAGTGGATGAAGAACATTGTGGCAGCCATCAGCTCAGCGTCAGAAGATTCTGAGTTTGAGATAATGGATTTCAGCTTTTCTTTATGTTCATCATAAGCTGAGTAGCTGTTGTTCAGGTCCATGAAGATGGTATAGTCAAAATTATCCCGTGAGGATGAAACTTCTTCTGTTTCATCTTCATCGCGGTCATCAATACGTGCGGCCTTATTCTTGTTACAGCCCACCAGAAGTGCACTCAGATAACAGAGGCATAAAAGTGTCAGAAGCTTTTTCATAATCAGAACTTTTCAGAATGATATTCAGAGAGAGGCCAGGATGGAGCGTACGGCAGCAGAAACAGTTTTGCCGTCAGCACGGCCGGCAAGAGCCTTGGTGGCCACACCCATCACCTTTCCCATATCTGCGGGACCGGTGGCACCTGTCTGTGCTATAATCTTGCGTAATTCAGCATCCAGTTCCTCAGCAGAGAGGGCCTTGGGCAGATATTCCTGGATGACAGCGAGTTCAGCTTCTTCAGTCTCTGCAAGATCAGGGCGGTTCTGACTTCTGTAAATGGATGCGCTCTCAGAACGCTGCTTTGCCATTTTAACTAAAATCTTCATGGCGGTATCATCACTGAGTTCTCCGTCAGCACCGGGAGCGGTCTTGGCTTCAATAAACTCTTTCTTAATTCCGCGGAGGGCCTGCAGGCGAACTTTGTCTTTTGCCAGCATTGCGGGCTTGATGGCCTCGCTTATGGTTTCAAATAATGACATAACTGTGATTTTATTTTAACTGCAAAAATAGCAAAAAAATGCGGGAGTGTGTACTTCATGAATAAAAATTCCTC
>CAMWLS010000059.1 GCA_947175205.1 uncultured Porphyromonadaceae bacterium
ACTCTTCCTATAACGGGGTAGTGTTTAACCCGTCCAACTTTTTGGGGTCACTTCACTTGCGTTCAAAAGGGTCTGAAAATAATCAGGTGGTTGCGGCATTTACCGCAACCACCTGATTATTTTTGCTATGTGAGGGTTATGCTCCGGGCTCAATGGCACCGCTGGGGCAAACTTCAGCGCAGCTGCCGCACTCAATGCAAGTGTCGGGGTCGATGTGATAGATTTCGCCTTCAGAGATAGCCTCAACGGGGCAAACGGGCAGACAGGTGCCGCAAGCCACACAGATGTCAGTAATTACGTAAGCCATAGTAATGTCTGATGTTTAATAAGTTAATGTTTTGTTGCGTTTGTTTTCAGTTATTACGAGTGCAAATTTAGCGGTTTTTTTTGTTTTATCACCATTCGGATTTGTTTTTTTATGCCAAAGTCAATAATTTTGCAGAAACTAAACTGGGCCGGAAGTACAAGTGCCCGTAAAACAGAAGATTATGGATCCCAAACGTTTTGAGAAAGGGTTTAATATAGATGGTCCGGACGCCTCAGCGGAGGACAAACGTGAGTCTGTGACCACACCGGTCGGCCCGCAGCCTGCCAAGGGCAAGAATCTCGTATGGCTGTGGATTTCACTTGGAGTGGCCGTGCTGTGTGCACTGGGAGGGGCCGCGTACTGGTATGTGAATAAGCAGAGTGAGGAGCGCAACCGTCTGGAGCAGGAAAAACAGGATACACAGGCCGCTTTTGAGAAGTATAAACTGGAGCAGGAGGTGGGACAGATAACTTCCGGTTTCTCTCAGCTGGAGGAAAATTATACATTCAGCACAGACAGTGCCGGCATGGAACTGCAGAGAAAATTTGAGGAGGCTAAACTGCGGGCTGAACAGCTGGAAGAACAGCTGAAGCGCACGCAGGCCACTGATAAGAAGAAAATTGCAGAGCTTGAAGCACAGATCGCCACCCTCAAAGGCCTGCTGAAACATTATATTGAGGAGATTGACCGTCTGAATAAAGAGAATGAGAGCCTGCGTAATGAAAATGCTGAGATAAAGAGCACCAATGAGACTCTGCAGCAGCAGGTTAGCAGCTCAAACGCCGTAATAAGCCAGCAATCAACAGAGCTGGCGCAGGCAAAGAAGCTTAATGTGAGCGGTGTAAGTATCCGCGCCTTGAACAAGAAAGGAAAGACGGAGAAGAAGGTGCAGAAGGCCCAGCAGCTGTGCGTGACCTTTACAGTGACTAAGAATACTGCCGCTCCGGTGGGAGAGAAAGTTTTCTATATGCGTATAGTTTCCCCCACGGGGGAACTTCTGGGCAGCCGCGGAACTTTCAGCTTTGATGGCGGACAGGTGCCTTACACTGAACGTAAGGCGGTGGAATATACCGGTGATGAGATCAGTGGTGTTAACATTTACTGGGACTGCGCAACGTCAACACTCAGCCCCGGAGAGTACACCGTGGAACTCTTTACTGAAGGTTACCGCGTCTGGAGTAAGAAATATTCCCTGTAATAAGAGTTGATGGAAGATATTTACAATTACGTATCATATTGTCTGAGTACCCACGAGGTAACTACTGTAGGGTCAGTGTTTAAGCTGATACTCAGCATGTTGCTGGGGGCTGTGGTGGGCTTTGAGCGCAAGCGCAAGGGTCAGACGGCAGGTGTGCGTACTTTCTCACTGATAGCCATGGGCGCCACCCTGGCCATGCTTCTTTCCATTTATATTCCCCAGGAATACATGGGCCTGAAAAATGGTGACCCGGGGCGTATTGCGGCGCAGGTCATTAGCGGTGTAGGCTTCCTGGGCGCCGGTGCCATTATACAGATGAAAGGCTCAGTGCGCGGCCTTACAACGGCGGCCGGCATCTGGATGATGGCCACCATTGGCATGGCGGTAGGATGCGGGATGTATGTGGTGTCAGTGCTGGCCACGGCGCTGATAATGTTTATTCTTGTGCAGCTGGAGCACTTTGAACACCGGTTGAGCATAGGAAACGAGTCACGTATCATAAGACTGCGTGTTAACGCTATTGTGGATGATATAAGCCCTTATGAGGAAGTACTGGGAAATTTCAAGATAAGACTGAAGAATTATTATATAGATTACGATTATAAGGCAGATGAAACCAAGCTGAATCTGGTGGTACTCATGGGCGAGAATATTGATTATATTTCGCTCTTCGGGAAGCTGTCAAAGGTACACCCCACAGAGTCAGTTACGCTGGCTAATCAGTTAGGTTTCTGAAAAACTGCTGCGATAGGTACATGAATATTGAAGGACTCATATCAGACCTCGCGTTTATCCTTATATTGGGTGCGGTGGTCACTGTGATTTTCAAGGCCATCAGACAGCCGGTGGTTCTGGGATATATAGTAGCGGGATTTCTTGCAAGCCCGCACTTTGCTTATATACACTCAGTCACCACTATTTCTAACATAGACTTCTGGGCAGAGATTGGTATTATAGTACTTCTGTTTTCTCTGGGACTGGAATTCAGTTTTAAAAAGCTTGTGAATTCCGGAGGTTCTGCCGTGGTGACGGCCCTGATAATAGTGGCAGGCATGATGGGTGCCGGCTTCACCATAGGGCGTCTGATGGGCTTTAACAACATAAACAGCCTCTTTCTGGGAGGTATGCTTTCCATGTCCTCCACCACCATAATAATAAAGGCGTTCACTGACCTTGGACTGAAGCAGAAGAAGTTTGCCTCAATGGTGCTGGCTGTACTGATTGTGGAAGACCTCTTTGCGGTGGTGATGATGGTTATTCTGTCCTCCATTGCCATCAACAACAGCGTGGAAGGAAGCGAGATGCTTTTCAGTGTGGCCAAGCTGCTGTTCTTCCTGATAATATGGTTCCTGATAGGGGTTTATGTGCTGCCGTCTCTGCTAAACCGTATTCGGCCGTTCCTGAACAGTGAGACATTGCTGGTGGTGTCCATGGGCCTGTGCTTAGGAATGGCAGTGTTCTCAGTGTACTGCGGCTTCTCCCTGGCTCTGGGTGCTTTTGTCATGGGTTCTATACTTGCCGGAACCTCGCTGGCAGAGAGAATAGAGCACGTGGTGATGCCGGTGAAGGACCTTTTTGGAGCTGTTTTCTTTATTTCTGTAGGTATGATGGTCCAGCCTGCCATTCTGCAGCAGTACTGGGGCCCCATTCTGATACTGTCCTGCGTGGTTATAGTGGGTATGATAATCTTTGGAACCACAGGTATGCTGATTACCGGTCAGACGCTTAAGGTGGCCATACAGAGCGGTTTCTCGCTTACCCAGATTGGAGAATTTGCCTTTATCATTGCCACTCTGGGCCTGAGCCTGGGTGTGCTCCAGCCCACTATCTACCCCATAGTGGTGGCTGTGTCTGTGATTACCACTTTCACCACGCCATATTTCATTAAGATGGCTTTGCCGTTCTATAACTTCATTGAACGGCATCTGCCGCGGCGCCTGAATTTCCTTATCGACCGCTATCAGAATGAGGCCACGCGTGAGCAGGCCAGCGGTTCAGCCTGGGGCATGATGCTGAAGAAATATATGTGGCGTACGGCGCTGTACAGTATAGTGATAATAGCTATAATGCTTCTGTCCGGCAAGTTCCTTGAGCCGGAGCTAATGAGGATATGGCCGGCGTGGGGAATGTGGCTCACAGCTGCTGCGTGTCTTGTGTGTATGGCACCGTTCATTGTGGCGCTTCTGCTACCGCCGTCACGTGTGAGTGTTAACGCAAACGGGCAGGAGTGGACCACACCCAAAATACCCCGGCTGGTACTGATGATAGCCCGTTGGATTCTGGCTGCGGTGTTTGTTCTGATAGTAGTTTTCCACGTGGTTTCTGCGCGTGTTGGAGCCTACATTGTGGCGGCTGTTGTTGTGGGGCTGTTGGTATTGCTGTCACGTCATCTGAAAAAACAGATGTCTTCACTGGAAGAAAAGTTCCTTAATAATCTAAATGAACGCGAGCTCAGACGCAGCGGAAAAAATAATCAGGTGGTGAATGATCTCCATATGGCATATATGACAGTGGGAACGGCCTGCGCTTTTGCCGGTCAGAAACTCATGGATTCTAATCTACGACGCCGCTTTGGGGTAAATGTGGTAAGTATCCAGAGAGCGTCCCGTACCATTCCCATTCCCGGTGGAAACGCACGCATATACCCCGGAGATGTGATAGGCGTTATCGGTACTGATGAACAGCTTGAACGTATGTTGCCTGAAGTGGAGGTAAATCTTCCGGAAAATGACAGTGATACCGGGCATGATGTGGCACTTACATCAGTGATGCTTACAGAAAAATCACCCCTCCTGGGCAAGACTCCGCTCACCGCCCAGTTAAGAGATAATTATGATGCCATAGTTGTGGCAGTGCACCGCCAGAATGAGTTTATTGACTCTAATCCTGACCTGGTATTCTGCACCGGTGACATAGTGTGGCTGGTAGGAGACAGGCAGCGCCTTATGGCCTTGAAATAAAAACTATTACAAAACTCTCATGGAGAATATTCAAAACACAGACAGCGACCGCCGCTATAAAATGCGTGGCGTGTCAGCTTCAAAAGAGGATGTACACGCAGCAATAAAGAACGTAGATAAGGGCCTTTATCCCATGGCGTTCTGCAAGATTATACCTGATATTCTGGGCGGAGACCCGGAGTATTGTAATATCATGCACGCTGACGGTGCCGGTACCAAGTCTTCACTGGCTTATGCGTACTGGAAAAAGACCGGTGATTTAAGCGTGTGGAAGGGCATAGCCCAGGACGCTCTGATAATGAATATTGATGACCTGCTGTGCGTGGGTGCAACAGATAACATCCTCCTGTCTTCCACCATAGGCAGAAATAAGAATTTAATCCCCGGGGAGGTTATTGCCGCCTTGATAAACGGTACAGAGGAACTGCTTAAGGAACTGCGTGAGCAGGGTGTCAACATATATTCCACCGGGGGAGAGACCGCAGACATAGGTGACCTGGTCCGCACCATAGTGGTGGACAGTACAGTGACATGTCGCATGAAGCGCAGTGATGTCATAGACAACGCCCGCATAGCCGCCGGCGATGTCATTGTGGGACTTGCTTCATACGGCCAGGCTACCTATGAAAAGGAGTATAACGGAGGCATGGGCAGTAATGGCCTTACCTCTGCGCGGCATGATGTGTTCTGTAAGGAAGTGGGCGCTGAGTTCCCGGAGACTTATGACCACGCGGTACCCGCTGAACTGGTGTATTCCGGAGGCTGCCGGCTTACAGATGCTGTGGAGGACTCTCCCCTTGACGCCGGAAAGCTGGTGCTTTCTCCCACACGTACATACGCACCGGTTATAAAAGCCATACTTGACAGCATGCGCAGTGACATTCACGGCATGGTACATTGCTCCGGCGGTGCACAGACCAAGGTTATGAACTTTGTCCGCAACAAGCATGTCATTAAGGACCACATGTTCCCCATCCCTCCACTATTCAAGCTCATTCAGGACCAGTCAGGAACACCCTGGCAGGAGATGTACAAGGTGTTTAACATGGGTCACAGAATGGAAATATTTGTAAGCCCTGATAAGGCTGATGATGTTATTAAGATTTCAGAGCGCTTTGGAATCCCGGCACAGGTGATAGGCCGGGTTGAGGAATCAGCAGAAAACCGGCTCACCATAATTTCAGAAAAAGGAACTTTCATTTATTAAATAAACACATAGTTATGCGTAAGACATTTTTTACAGTAGCAGTTGTTTGCACCCTGATGGGTTCCATGCTTTTTACTTCATGTATCGGTAGCTTTACACTTACAAATAAACTTCTGACATGGAACCAGTCAGTAAGTAACAAGTTCGTAAATGAGCTTATATTCTTTGCATTCTGGATACTTCCCGTATATGAGGTATCAGCACTGGCTGATGTTCTGGTACTTAACAGCATTGAGTTCTGGAGCGGTAGCAATCCCGTGGCCAAGGGCACAAAAGTGATAGAAGGTAATGATCAGCGTTATCTGGTGGAGTGTGACGGAAAGGGTTATACTATAACCGGAGAAACAGATAAGAGCGTGGTACGCCTGGATTTCAATGAGCAGGACCGCTCATGGAGCTATTCACTTCCCGGAGGCGAGAAGCATCTTATCTTCACTTATGTGGATGACACACATCTGAAAATGCCCATGCCTGACGGCAGCTATAAGCTTGTAGAAGCCAGCGATGCCGGTCTGTACGCTTATCAGGCAGCCATTACCGGCACCCAGTACGCCGCCAGATAAACAGCATCACACCGGTAAACACATAATTTGTAGTTTCCTGAAATAGGATACGTATAAAAATAGCTCCAGCTAAAAATAGTTGAAGCTATTTTTTTTATTGAATGGATATCTTAGAAATATACTATCAGCGTTTGCCCTCCGATATATAAATCAGCTCTATTATTGAGCTGACGAGCTATCTCTGCTCCATCTTAGTTAGGGTTAGTGCCTTTAATAGGAGCTTTGGGAGAGATATACAGCCGGTTGTCTTGACCGTATAAAGAACTATTTATTCCGGTTCTCCAGGTTAGAGCCCATTCCTCATTTTTTGTTAACGCCGGAGCGGTTCAAGGCTTATGTAATCCATTCAGAAAAGGGCGTGGACGAAGGAAAGAAAAACAAATATTGGGGAACGGGCTATTAACCTGTAATGGTTTTGAGGGTAGGTTCAATGTTCTAACTCATATTTCAACTTACTGCTTTACAAAGGTGAGAGGCACTTTTTTGCCGTCATAAGTCAGATAGCCTTTGTTGCCATTGTAGGTGATGCTGACTTCTGAGTCATATAGTGGCTCAATTTCTTCACTGTAGCCGTTGTCCTGGCCGTTAATCAGTGCCGTAGGCCGCTTAATGGGCATGTATGCTGAGCCCAGACGCAGGATATATCCGTCTGTGTCTCCGGCGTTGTCAAGCACGGTTTCAATGGTTATCGCGTCCGGAGCGCTCTGAGGACCGGCAACCACAAGGGTTTCTCCCTTCTTCTCCTTAGCCAGTTCAGACGGTTCACGGAAGGATTTGAAATTATCATACAGGAGCCATCCACACCACAGGGCAGCCGCCAGACAGCCCGCAACACAGATAGCAGCAATGATATTACTTATCAGCGCCGCTGTCTTAGCGCTAATCCCCTGAGTATGCGTCTTCTTAGGAGGCATTACGGGTGCTATCATGGGGGTACCGGCAGCAATATCTCCGCTTACCGGTTCTGTAGTGTCAGTTTCAGGCTCAGGAATAAAGTTTTCTTTTACTATTATGGTTTCAGATATATCAGAGGCATCCGCCGGCGTTACAACCACAGTCTCATCTGAGGGAACAGGAGGCGGAACGGATCCGGTGTGTGCAGTCTCTACATCAGCGATGTTAACCACTATAGTTTCCTCTGTAATGTCAGGACGCGGCAGCTCAGGAGCTGATCCGGGAGTAGCTATAACAGTTTCAACTGAGGGAATAGGAGGCGGAACGG
>CAMWLS010000060.1 GCA_947175205.1 uncultured Porphyromonadaceae bacterium
CCGTGCGCCCTCCGTGCGCCCTCTGTGCGCGGCCCTTCCCCGCTTCCCCGCTAAACTCCCTCCCGCTAAAACCGTGCGCTTACTCCCCGCTTCCCCCGCTAAACAAACACTCCGTGCGCTCTCCGTGGGCCCTCTGTGCGCGGCTCTTCCCGCTAAAACCGCCCGCTTACACCCCACTTCCCCCTAAAACCCCACTCCGTGCACCCTCTGTGTGCCCTCTGTGCGCGCATTTTCAGCTCTTTAGTAAGCCAAACATCTTGTTCTTAATGTTAAACTATGTTAACCGTATATAATTTGTTATTCTAAAATTATGTTGCATAACATAAAACCTGTATCTTTGCATCGTTTTTCATGGTATTAGATTTTAAGGTTAAAGGAGATTGCTCGTCGTGATGACGGGTAATTTTTTTTGTACCCGTCCTGACTGTCCCCTTTAAAGCTTATAAAATCTATAATTTATATAAGTCATATAATTCATATAACTCATATAAGAAACATAGGACGCATAAGAAGCATAAGACGCATCCCCTCCCCATCAAAATTCTTGCGCACAAAAAAAGCGAACTTGGAATGTGCTCCAAATTCGCTTTTGGTGGAGTATAGCGGACTCGAACCGCTCACCTCGACACTGCCAGTGTCGCGCTCTAGCCAGATGAGCTAATACCCCTTTGTTTACTTCGCAAAGGTAGACGCTTTTTTTGAGCTATGCAAATACGCCCGGCGTTTTAACATATATTTGAGGTTGGTTACGTATTTTTTATTCATTGAGAAATAATTTTTGCTTATCTTAGCGGCTGTTATGAAAGCTGTTTCTATCTTCCGGGTTTTTATAAGCCTGTATTTTTGCGTGTTAGCAAGCACAGCCGGGGCGCAGGCTCACCTATGTGTGGGCGCTGAGCGCACGGCGGAATATATGCCGCTGCTGCGCGGCAAGCGCGTGGGCCTTTATACCAATCACACCGGTCGTGTGGGTAACCGCATGACGGTGGACGTAATGCTGGACAGTGCGGTGAATGTGGTGACACTTTTCTCTCCTGAGCATGGAATCCGTGGCCAGGCCGATGCCGGAGAGCATGTGGCCTCAGGGCGTGATCCGGTCACAGGTATTCCCATTGCGTCACTCTACACCGGAAAACGCCGCGGCCCGGAGCCTGCAGTCATTAAGGGACTGGACGTGATAGTGGTTGACATTCAGGATGTTGGCCTGCGCTTTTACACTTATTACTGTACCATGCTGGAGCTGATGCAGGCAGCCGCCGAGCATGGGAAGGAGGTAATTATCCTGGACCGTCCAAATCCCAACGGCATGACTGTTGACGGGCCGGTGCTGGATATGAAATACGCCTCCGGAGTGGGGCGCCTGCCTATTCCGGTGGTGCATGGACTCACTCTGGGTGAGATGGCTCTCATGGCCGTGGGTGAAGGCTGGCTGCCCGGCGCACGGAATCTTAAACTTACAGTCATTCCCTGCACCGGCTACACCCATGACACACGCTATGAGCTTCCTGTGTGGCCGTCCCCCAATCTGAGGGACATGACAGCCATATATCTCTATCCCTCAATGTGTTACTTTGAGGCTACGGATGTGAGTCTGGGACGCGGAACAGATAAGCCTTTTATGATTTACGGTCACCCGCTCATGCGCGGCCGGACGTATGAATTTACTCCCCGCAGCATGGCCGGTGCCAAAAATCCGCCGCAACTTAACCGGCTGTGCCACGGCGTGGACCTCAGTAGTATGGATAGAGAACAGGCTATAGCCCAGGGTGTTAACCTGGAATATCTCATTGACGCTTACCGTGACCTTAGTTCCTCACCGGGATATAAGGGTGTTTTTTTCAGCAGCTTCTTTGAGAAGCTTATGGGCCGCGGTGACATAAGGGGCATGATAGAACAGGGCATGAGTGCAGAGCAGATAAAAGCCACCTGGGCTGATGAGGTGCGGGTCTTCCGTGAGCAGCGCCGCCCATATCTGCTTTATCCTGATTCATCTGTGGCATCTGATGCTATACGGAAGGAGGTGCAGCCATGAGCTGGCCCGTACTTGCCATCATAAGCGTTGCGGCTTATTTCCTGCTTCTGATGTGCGTGTCATGGCTTGCCGGGCGTGCGGCCCGCCGCAGCGGCGGAAGTGCTGACGCAAACACCACCTTTTTCACCGGTGGCCGTCGAGCTCCGTGGCCCATGGTGGCCATAGCCATGGTGGGCGCCGGTATCTCCGGAGTCACCTTTATCTCCGTCCCCGGCATGGTGGCCGCCAAGGGCTATGCCTATCTGCAGATGGTTTTAGGCTTCATAGTGGGCTATGCCGCCATAGCCTTTGTGCTGGTGCCTCTGTTTTACAAGCGTAATCTGCTGAGCATTTACGGCTATCTTGAGGAGCGATTTGGCTCCGCCACATACCGCACCGGTGCATGGTTCTTCTTTGTCAGCAAGATTTTAGGGGCCGCCGTGCGTTTCTTTGTGGTGTGCGCGGTGCTCCAGCTGATAGTCTTTGAGCCCTTGAGTATCCCCTTTATTTTCAATGTTATAGTCACCATAGCGCTGATATGGCTGTACACCATGCAGGGGGGCGTTCACACCCTTATATGGACTGATATGCTCAAGAGTTTCTGCCTGGTGATGTCAGTCATACTGTGTATTTACTTTATAGCCGCGCATCTGGGTATGGACGCCGCCGGTGCCATGCGTGCCATAGGTGAGCATCCCAGCAGCCGTATGTTCTGGCTGGATGACCCACTGTCAGGCAACTATTTCTGGAAGCAGTTCCTGGCCGGTGTGTTCATGGCTATAGCCACCAACGGCCTGGACCAGGACATGATGCAACGCAACCTGGCATGTCGTGACAGCCGGCAGAGTCAGAAAAACATGATTGTCAGCGGAGTGGTGCAGTTCTTTGTCATAGCACTGTTTCTGCTGTTGGGAACCCTGCTGATGATTTACGTGGAGCGCACGGGCATGGAGATGCCGCGCAAGAGTGATGAGCTCTTCGGGCTGGTGGCCACTGCGCCGGATATTCCCGCCGTGGTGGGTGTCCTTTTCCTGGTGGGACTGGTGGCCGCGGCTTACTCGGCTGCCGGCTCAGCGCTGACCTCCCTCACCACCTCTTTCACGGTGGATATCCTTGGGGCTCACCGCCGCGGAAACGAGCATCACCTGACACGCACGCGGCGTGCCGTACATGTGCTGATGTCTGTGCTGATGGGAGCTGTTATCCTGGTATTTTATTATATCAGTAATGCTGATGCCATAAGCGCGGTGTACACTCTGGCCGGCTATACATACGGTCCCATACTGGGCCTCTTTGTTTACGGTCTGGCGGTGCGCCGTCCCGTGCGTGACCGTCTGGTGCCGGTGGTGTGTATTGCGGCTCCTCTGCTGAGCATGCTTACAGCTTCAGCGCTGAAGGCACTGTGGGGCTATGAGACATCCTTTGAACTGCTGCTGATAAATGCCGCCTACACCTTTGCCGGCATGCAGTTATTGTCTAAGAAAGAAAAACAGAACTGAGTCATGGCAGTACAGCTGATAAACCGTTATATCTGGCTGGTGGAGACCGTGCGCCGCTACGGACGCATCTCCCGCCAGGAGCTTAACAAGTGCTGGGAACGCTCAGCACTGAGTGAGGGGCGCCCCCTCACAAGACGCACTTTTTACAATTACCGTCAGGCGGTGGAGGAGGTCTTCGGGATTACCATCAGTTGTGATCCCGTTACGTATGAGTATTATATAGTGGATGATGATACCAACACCAGCAGGGTGAACGACTGGCTTCTGGATACCCGTGCCACGGCCCATATGCTGGAGGATGCGCGTGATATCAGTGACCGCATTTTCCTGGAGGAGATTCCGTCAGCGCGTCAGCATCTGCCGGTGATAATAGAAGCCATACGCGGCAAGAACGTGCTGGTGATGGATTACCAGTCTTTCACCCGCAGCAAGCCCACCACCGGTATAGAGCTCCACCCTTATCTGGTGAAGCTGTTCCGCCAGCGCTGGTATGTGGCGGGTTATAATGTGGCTGACGGTAAAATCAAGACTTATGCCCTGGACCGCGTGCTGCGCTGTAATGTGAGCGTGGAAACCTTTACGGAGGCCAGTGATTTTGATGCCGAGACTTATTTCAAGTATTCTTACGGCATAGTGGTGCCGCACAGTGACGTGCGCAATGTGGTTATCCGTGCCACGGTGCGAGAGGCCAAGTATCTGCGGGCTTTGCCGCTGCATCATACTCAGAGTGAGATGGTGGCTGACAAGGACAGTATATTTACTTACCGGATGCGGCTTACTGATGATCTTGTGAATGAGCTTCTGGCTCATACGCCGGAGCTGGAGGTGCTGGAGCCGCCTGAGTTACGCGCCATGATGCGTGACCGCCTGCGCCGCTCACTGGAGCTGTATGAGTAAGTTTCTGAGTGGGTGGCATATAAGTCTTATGTGACTTATATTAATGCCTAAGTGTGGGCGCGTTATTTTTGCCAGGCGGAGAGGAAGCGCTGAGTTACGGTGCGGTAGTGGTTGTGTTTTATCACAAATTCTCTGCTCTGTGCTGCGGCTTGCTGCAGTAATGCGGGGTTGCGCAGAAGTTCCTCTATGCAGTCAGTGAGCTCAGGGAGTGTCACGGGGGCATTTATGACGGGGCGGAGCTGCGTTTCACCAATGAAGTCATAAAATTCAGGCTCCGCACCGCTGAGGGCGGGTATGCCGCGCGCCATGGCCAGCAGGGCGTTTGTGGCGGGGGTGTAGCTGTAAATCTGGTCCATCACCAGGTGAGCCTGCTTCTGAAGCTTCACATACTCTCTGAGGGGCACGTCCTCCACCAGGGTAAGTCTGCCGCTCTCAGGTCCGCAGCGCTTTATGGCGGCCAGGGCGGCCTGCTCCAGGAGGTCTGTGCCTTTTTCCACGCAGCGTGTCCTGTGGCGGCCTAAAAAGAGGTTCACGCCGCTGCTGAGGGGAGCGTATTCCACGGGTTGAAGGGCATCAGTGTCAATGGGTATGCCGCCGTATGCAATCTTATCTTCCGGCAGGGCTCTTTTCAGCGCCAGATGATACTCATAAAGGACTGATACGGCGCCGTCTATGTGGCTGTATACATGGTCACAGTAAGCGCGCATTTCCGGAGTGAGCCAGCGGTTGAGGTCGCCGTGGCCGCTCTGGGAGAAGGGGGTGAGGTGGTTGCCAATCCGGAATTCATTGTATTTCAGAGGTCCGGCCGTGTCCAGGGAGGCCAGGATGTAATTTACATCTGTCCCTGCAGCTGTCAGAAAAACTTTCTCATTCTCGTCGCGGAGGCGGTCAAAGAAGTAGCGGAGCCTGTGCGGACGCAGCTCTGCAAAGTGAGGGTTCTGGAGTGCCACCACGTCATATCCAGCCATGGCTTTACGCAGAGGCCAGCGCATGCGCGCGTACAACAGCGCCCCGCCAATGCGTGAGTCCCTGCGGCTGAGGTCTGTGTCACGTTCTGTCTGCTGGAAGCCTGAACCGGAGGACATGAGTGTCACTTCATGGCCCTGCTGTCTCAGCCCCCGTGCCAGAGTGCTGTGACAGTTGCTGTAATCACCTATGAGCAGTATTTTCATAAATGTTCATAAGAAGTATAAGACTTATAAGTTTATATGTCTTATGCTTCATATATGTCTTATAAGTCTTATATAGGTGAGTGGAGAAATCCGTTATAAGTGCGGGAACGCAGATTACCAGTCGTAGAAGTTGGAGCCTTTCACTGGTTCACCTTTTGCGTTATAGAGCATGTAGTCATGGTCCCCGTCTTCTGCTATGATGCAAAACTTGGTGGTGTACTGCATGAACGGGTCATAGAGGCTTCTTGCGCGCTTGACGTCAAGATCAGCAATACGGTCACCGTCTGAGTCCATAATGTCATAGCCGCCTTTTTCAGAGTCTTTGGCGCAGAGAAAGGTGGAGGCTGTAAGGAATTTCACATTGCGGTATTTGCAGCGGATTATAACCTCGCCGTCATGTGTCATGACGCCTTCCTTGTCATCTTTTTCCACCACTACGTAGTCATCATTGTAGCTTCTTATGCGGTCAACCTTTGCGGGGAACTTGGTGAATTCTCCTTCATGGTTGACAAAGCCCCAGCTGTCCTCTCCTTTGCGGGCGCGGGCCATCCCGAAGTAGAAGCCATCCAAGGGGACAACTGATGAGGGGAGCTTGGCCACAACGGCACCGGTCTTGTCAATGATGGAGTATTTCTCATCCTTGCCCACTATGGCCAGACCTTCATTAAAGTCAGTGGCGTCTGTGTAAGAGGGTTTTACAACGATGTTGCCTTCCTTGTCCATGAAACCGTACTTGCTCTCATAATTTTCTTCATCATAAGTATATATGCGGAGCATGCCTTCACAGATGGCGCTGTTGATACTGTATTCTTTTTTGGGAAGGGTAAAGAGTACTTCACCGTCCTTGTTTACAACATCCACCTTTGATTCTTCTTTCTTGCGTACGGCAAAGAGGTCTTCACCCAGGTAGCGGATATCATAGAAGCCGTTCATGCCGGGTAATTCCTCGGGCTTGCTGCTCATTTTCCATACTGATTCCTTGAAGCCGTTATCAGTTTCTTTTCTTACAATGAAATAACCGTCAATAACCTCTTGGCAGCGCTCTTTCTTGGAAAGGCCGGGGTCCACTACATCACCCTTGGCGTTCATGAGCACGGTGGGGCCGTCTTTTTCCAGCTGAACGGGGATGTATTCTATTTCAGGTTTATTGCTGCATGAACATAAGAACAAAATGGCTGCAAAGGTTAAGAGAGAGCTTATTTTTTTCATAATATATGTTTTAAGTGACAACTGGTTATTACTGTACAAAAATAAAATAAAAAAATTAAAAATGCAAACGGCGTTATGTGGGAGCGGGAGTGAGCGGGTTTTTAGCGGGTAAGGCCGGGCACAGAGGGCTCACTGAGAGTTTTTTAAGCGGGGAAGAAAGCGGGCGGTTTTAGCG
>CAMWLS010000061.1 GCA_947175205.1 uncultured Porphyromonadaceae bacterium
AAGTCATATAAGTCATATAAGTCATATAAGTCATATAAGTCATATAAGTCATATATGATGCATAAGAAGTAGCTGTCAGCCGGGGCAAGTGGGCCGGCTAAGGCCTGGTTTTTATGTTATTTATCCATAAAAATGGCGGGGTGTGGCACTTTTTTCACATCCCGCCATGCTTTTTTGTCCAAAAAAAACTATATTTGCAAGCTGAAAATTAGTGAATTAAATAATTAACCAATTAAATCATAATAATCACATGCAAAGCAAAGGAACGCTGGGCAGCATCGTAGCCGGTGTAATAGCTGTTTTCTTGGTGCTTGTATGTCTGTTCTATCTCTCATTTACTTTTGTAGCAAACAAATATGAGAAGGAGGCGCAGGCTTACGCACTGGCACAGTCCGGAAACAACAACGATGACGCCTACAACGAAGCCTACAAACATTACATGGATTCATACGCCAACCGTAATGTTTACCTGGGCTACACTCTGCCCGAAGTGCAGAAATGGGGTGTAAACCTCGGTCTTGACCTCAAGGGAGGTATGAACGTTATTCTTCAGGTGGATATGCCTGATCAGTTACGCTCCATGCGTGCTTCTCAGGAGCCGGACTCCACCTTTGAGAAAGCTCTTAAGAACACCACAGCCAAGGTTTCTGAAAAGGGACATGAAAACGATGACTATGTGGGTCTTTTCCTGGAAGAATACCGTAACCTGGCCACTGCGCAGGGTAATAATCCTGACTTTGCAGCCGTCTTCAATGTAAGCAACCTCAAGGCCGGCGCTTCTGATGACCAGGCCAAGGTGGCTATCAAGGAAGCCGTTCACGCCAGCGTGGAGAACCTGGCCCATAACGTGCTCCGCAACCGTATTGACCAGTTCGGCGTGGTTTCTCCCAATATCCAGGTTCTCAAGGGTAAGGACGGTCAGATAATGATGGAGCTCCCCGGTGTGAAAGACCACCAGCGTGTGCGTGACCTGCTGCTGCGCTCCGCAAACCTGGAGTTCTACAAGACTTTCTATGCCGGAGCAGAACAGAACAGCCTGGCAGCCGGTCTGGCCGAGGCGCTTGCCAATCTGCAGGCTGACTCAGTGGACATCTCAGCCATTGCCAAGCTGCAGGGTTATCAGCCCGGTGCCGGCGGCATCATCTTAGGTTATGCCGCTGACCAGCAGGCCATGAACCAGCTGGACTCACTGTTCAATAATCCTGAGTTTGCCCGTGTGCTTCCTCAGCTGGCACTGCGCTGGGCCAACAAGCCCACCGTTCAGAAGGATGCCAACGGCAAGGTGGTGAAGGACAAGGAAGGCCGTCCCGTGGAAATAGGCTATGCTCTTTATGCCCTGAAGGCTGAGAACGGAAAGCCTGCCCTGGGTGGTGACGTGGTTACTGACGCAAGCACCCAGCGCGCGCAGTTTGGCGGTCATGAGGTGAGCATGCGCATGAACGATGACGCCGCACGCCAGTGGGCCAACATCACCGCTGAGGCTGTTGAGAACGGCAAGGCTCCCGTGGCCATTGTCCTGGATGACCGCGTTTACTCTTCACCCTCTGTTAATTCAGTAATTGACGGCGGAAGCTCATCCATCACCGGTGACTTCAGCCAGGAAGAGGCCAATGACCTTGTTAACGTGCTCAAGTCAGGCCAGGTTAAGGCTAAGGTTAATATCATCTCTGACATGGTTATCGGTCCGTCACTGGGTCAGGCTGCCATCAATGCAGGTATGATGTCATTCATTGTGGCTCTGGTGCTCCTTATGATATTCATGGTGGCTTTCTATGGCTGGATTCCCGGCGTGATAGCCAACCTGTGTCTTATCTGCAACCTGTTCTTCACCCTGGGTATCTTAGCTTCTTTCCAGGCTGTGCTTACCCTTTCAGGTATTGCCGGTATTGTTCTCTCTCTGGGTATGGCGGTTGACGCCAATGTGCTCATCTTTGAGCGCGCCAAGGAAGAACTACGCGCAGGCAAGAATATCCGCACTGCCGTGGCTGACGGTTACAGCAATGCGTTCTCAGCCATCTTTGACTCTAACCTTACATCCATCATCACAGGTATCATCCTGCTGCTCTTCGGTACAGGTCCCATCAAGGGTTTTGCCACCACTCTTATCATTGGTCTGGTTTGCTCATTCTTCACCGCAGTGTTCCTGAGCCGTCTGTTCTTCCAGTGGATTTCAGGTACCAAGGCTTATGAGCGCATGACCTTCACCACTGCCCTGAGCCGCAAGATGTTCATAAACAGCCATGTCAATTTCCTTGGCGCCCGCAAGGTGAGCTTCACCATTGCCGGTATCCTGATTGTGGCGGTATGTGTTTCTCTTGCCACTCGCGGTCTTATGGCCGGTATTGACTTCTCAGGTGGCCGTAATTATATGGTTAAGTTTGAGAAGCCCGTGAACGTGGAGACCATTCAGAAGACTCTTGAGGCTGAGTTCCCCAACTCATCAGTTTCTGTAATCACCATAGAAAGCTCTAACCAGATACGTGTAAGCACCAACTACCGCATCAAAGATAACGGTCCTGAGATAGAGCAGGAGATTGTGGGCAAGCTGTTCAAGGCTCTCAGTCCTGACCTGCGTGAGGGTATGACTCTGGAGGAATTCTCAACCACTGATGCCTCTCAGGGTATCATCAGCTCACAGAACGTGGGTCCGTCAGTGGCTGATGAAATGCGTACTGACGCTTACATAGCCGTGGGTATAGCGCTGCTGGCCATGTTCCTTTACATCCTGGTGCGTTTCCGCAACGTGGCATTCTCACTGGGTGCGCTGGCCGCCGTGGCTTTCACCGCATTCATGATTGTGGGCTTCTACTCATTCTTCTATGGTGTGCTGCCCTTCTCTATGGAGATAGACCAGACCTTTATTGCCGCCATCCTTACGGTTATAGGTTATCAGATTAACGATACCGTGGTGGTATTTGACCGCGTGCGTGAGAATGTGGGTCTGTATCCCAAGCAGGATTTCTACACTCTTGTGAACAAGTCCATAAACAGCACTCTGGGACGTACCATCATGACCTCAGCTTCTACGCTGCTGGTTCTGCTGTGTATCTTCATCCTGGGTGGTGAGGCAATACGCGCATTTGTATTTGCCATGATCAGCGGTGTGGTTATTGGTACTCTTGCCACTATCTACATTGCTGCTCCGGTGGCATACCTCACTGACGCACGTCGTAAGAACGCAAAGATTGCATAAATAATTTTTTCATAGGTGATTGGGGCCGGCTGCCATGTGATATGTGCAGCCGGCTCAATTTTTTTTCAGGTGTGAGGTATTGGGAATTAAGTGTCAGGTATGTGATAAGGGGAGGGAGTTGTGATGTTAAATTATCTTAACTGTAAGAGGGTGAGTAAGGAATTTTGTTAAGTTTGTGTATTGTGATTTTCTCTGTAATTTGCATAACTAATACAATAACTGATATGAAGCCTGAATCAAGCCATAAGAATGTTTCTGCAACCAAGGGTGCGGATGTCAAGGCCCGGAAACCCAGGGTGCCCGGTCTTATAAAGAATGATCCGTGGCTGGAGCCTTACAGTGATGCCATTATAGGGCGTCAGCAGGATGCCATCCGCAAGGAAGCGGACCTGACGGAGAATGGTAAGCGAACGCTGGATGAGTTTGCTAACGCGCATCATTATTTTGGACTGCACCGCACTGCTGACGGCGGGTGGGTGTTCCGCGAGTGGGCCCCCAACGCCACGGGAATCACTCTGGTGGGTGATTTTTCCAACTGGCATGAGGAGATACGCTATGCGCTGCGCCCGGTGGGTAACGGTGTCTGGGAGGGTGTCTTCAAGCCCGGTGAGCTTAAACACGGCCAGCTGTACAAGATGCTGGTGCACTGGGACGGCGGAATGGGTGAGCGTATCCCGGCTTATGCCACACGTGTGATTCAGGATGAAAACACTAAGATTTTCTCTGCTCAGGTGTGGGACCACGAGGGGGGATATGAGTGGAAGGTGAATGATTTCACGCCTGACACGCGCCCGCTACTGATTTATGAGTGCCATATAGGCATGGCTCAGAATAAGGAGGGCGTGGGTACTTATGAGGAGTTCCGCACTGAGGTGCTTCCGCGCATTGCGGCTGACGGCTATAACGCCATTCAGATTATGGCTATTCAGGAGCACCCGTATTATGGCTCTTTTGGTTATCATGTTTCTAATTTTTATGCTGCCTCCAGCCGTTTTGGAACACCGGAGGAGCTGAAGGCGCTGATAGATGACGCTCACAGCCGCGGAATAGCGGTGATTATGGATATTGTCCACTCTCATGCGGTGAAGAATGAGCTGGAGGGTCTGGGTCGTCTGGACGGCAGTTATGACCTTTATTTTTACGGAGACGGACGCCGTGAGCATCCGGCATGGGACTCACTGTGCTTTGACTATGGCAAGAATGAGGTGCTTCATTTCCTGCTCAGTAACTGCAAATACTGGATGGAGGAGTACCGTTTTGACGGTTTTCGCTTTGACGGCGTGACTTCTATGCTGTATTATAATCATGGTCTGGGACAGGCTTTCGGGGGCTACGGTGACTATTACAACGGCGGTCAGGATACCAATGCCATAACTTATCTCACGCTGGCAAACAAGCTGATTCATGCCGTGAACCCTCATGCCATCACCATAGCCGAGGAGATGAGCGGCATGCCGGGTCTGGCGGTGCCTGTAAAGGACGGCGGCATAGGTTTTGATTACCGCATGGCCATGGGTATTCCTGATTACTGGATAAAGACGCTGAAGGAGAAGAAGGATGAGGACTGGCATCCTACGTCCATCTTCTGGGAGCTTACAAACCGCCGCGCCGATGAAAAGACCATCTCATATGTGGAGAGCCATGACCAGGCTCTGGTGGGTGACAAGACGGTTATTTTCCGCCTGATAGATGACCAGATGTACTGGCACATGATGGTGGATGACGATAACATGACCGTGGCCCGCGGCATGGCGCTGCACAAGATGATACGTCTGGTGACGCTGGCCACCATTAACGGCGGTTATCTTAACTTCATGGGTAATGAATGGGGGCATCCGGAGTGGATTGATTTCCCGCGGGAGGGTAACGGCTGGAGCTACAAGTATGCGCGCCGTCAGTGGGACCTTGTGGACCGCGAAGACTTGAAGTATAAGTACCTGAACGCTTTTGACAACGCCATGATAGAGACCGTGAGCGGTGTTTATGATTTCCAGGCCAAGCCCATACGTAAGCTGTGGGAGAAGGATGATGATCAGGTGCTGGCATTCATGCGCGGTGACCTGGTGTTTGTGTTCAATTTCAATCCTTTCCGTAGCTTTAATGACTATGGAATCCTGGCTCCGGGTGGCTCATATGAGTGCGTTCTGAGCAGCGATAATCCGGCTTTCGGTGGCTACGGCAATGTGGATGAGAAGGTGGAGCACCTGACGCAGCGTGACCCGCTGTACGCCCCGGCTGGCGTGGAGTGGCTGAAGCTGTATCTGCCGGCGCGCACTGCCATGGTGCTGAAGAAGAAAGCGGCACCGCGCAAGACCCGCGGCAAGTGATGCCGTCCGGCGTTGCTCCTGACAGGAAAGACAGTAAGTGCTTTTAACCGGGAACTGAATAAATACAAACCCGGATTCCTCACGCCGGCGAGGGGTCCGGGTTATGTTTTTGGAGCAGGGGACTTTATGAGACGGGTGGTTCCCAAAGGAAGACGAAGGCGGCCAAGGCCAACACTATCATGCAACACAACAGATATGCGTAACACTTCTGTCTTATGCAGTAATATGTAAGAACGCTGATATAAGCGGCAGTCGAGAGAATGATGATAACAATCATCCACAGAGGAAAGGGGTCAAACAGGGAGCGAATGGCCATTAATAAGAAAGCCGGCACTATCAGCCATACAAGTTTTCCTCCGGATGGATTTTTTAATGTCTTCATACTGGATGAGAATTATATGTTTATTTTGAGCCTGCTTTTAATAAATATTGGGGAACAGGCTCTTATAGCCACAAATATATATAACTTCCGTAAAATAATCAAATATAAGATTTATAAGTCATATAAGACATATAAATCATATACCTGACGGCTGAAAAAAGAGGATGTATCAGGCACGCCTGATACATCCTCCGGATGCGTTATGGTAATTTAAATTACTTTATGATTTCCTTAGCAACCTTGTTGCCCTGACGTACGATGTACACCTGACTTTGACACTTTCAGAGGTGTAGTTAATCATTCAGTCTGATTATCAGTGG
>CAMWLS010000062.1 GCA_947175205.1 uncultured Porphyromonadaceae bacterium
AAGTCCAATAATTACTAAAGTAAATGACAAATTTCGTTTAACGCGATTACTGATTTTCATAAATTACTGATTTTCATAATAAACATGTATAGCGTAACAAAAGCAAGAAAACATTGCCAAAAAACAAACTAAGATCCTGTTCATATTAAAAAATTAAGGCTCCGATTCCACTCACGCCATCTGAATTAATCTTTCCAAAGTAGAACTAAGAACATAAAAAACTTAGGGCCGACATCTAAAGAAGTGCCGACCCTATTACTCTTTACAAATATTATTACTTATTTCTTAACTGCAGTGTAAATGTAATCCTTGTCTTTAACCTCAAAGCTCATGACTCCGTCTTTAACCTTGACATCATCAAGTAAACTGAAATCTGTAAAATAAGAACTCAATGCACGGGTCATGCTGTTCTTCCACACCAGGACGGCCTTCTCGTTAAGCTGCTGCACTACAGGCTGCTGGGTTTCAGTAATCTGATTATTTGTATATGTTACAGCCTCAGGGTCAACCTTAACCTCTAATGTTGAATAGTCAAGGTCAATCAGCATCTCCTCTCGCTCACTATTCTTGAAACTGTATGTGCCACTAACGCTGTATGTACCGGCAATACTGATTTCATACGGGTCAAGAACCGGAATGGAATCAATATTCACATCAGCTCCGCTTGGATCCGGGGAAACAGGCTGAGAACCACTTAGCAAACCGCTGAAAAGGACCGTTCCGCCATTATTCTCCCCTGGTGTTAGAGTCATTGTGGGACTCATCACCACCTCAATACCCTCTGAGGGATAAGCTATCTTTTCCGGACGTCCGCTCCATGCGCCACTGAATGAACCTGCAGAATTAGTACAGGACACTACACCAAAGGTCATGAGAGACCCAATGCCTAAAGTCAATAACAGATTTTTCATTTTCACAATTTTATAAGATTTATCTTAAGATAAAACAAATCGCCCTCACATTCAGTTTAAATGCATGAATATGATGATTTATGAATTCTATTTCAATCCGCTTTCTATGGCCTTATATGACTCCTCCATAAGGCGCTGTAGGTCATGGCCCTGGAGAGTAGGCATAATTGGTTTGTGAATGGTAAGGTGTATGTGGCCGGGCAATGGGAGACGAGCTGAACGCGGAAGTACCTTATAAGCGCCGTCAATGGTCAGCGGGACAACCGGCAGACTAAACTCAGTGGCAAGTAAGAAGGCGCCACGACGGAAAGCGTGCATCTTTCCGTCAAGAGTTCTTGCTCCCTCCGGGAAAACTACCACTGACATGCCCCGGGCAAGCTGTTTCTCTGCATGTTCCATTGTATGTCTTATGGCTGAGGGGGAAGATTTGTCCACAAATATATGGCCGGCACGTTTGCATGTAGCCCCGACAAAGGGGATTTTCTCCAATGATTTCTTCATCATCCAGCGGAAATTATGTCCCAGATAGCCATATACGGAGAAAATATCATAAGCTCCCTGATGATTCGCTACAAAAACATAAGATTTATTGGGGGAAATGTTCTCTCTGCCGCTTACGGTAACTCTCACCCACGTCAACCAGCAGAAAATACGCGCCCACCATACAGCAGGCACATACCCGCCCCATTTTGGAGCTCCGAGTGCAGGAGCGGTAACAGTAAGCAGACATGCTAAAAGAGTTGCAACTATCATCAGAGGCATCATTATGATGAACTGATAAATACGGTACAAAATCAAGAGAGGAAGACTCATGTTAAGCTATGGATTAACGTGATACTTTTAATATTTAATTCACTCCCCCAAAGTTAATAATAAAACAGGTATTCCGTTAAAACAGTGAACACCTTTTAACGTATAAAAATGCGATTGTAAGGCATTTCCACTATATATGTTGTAAAACATATTTACGCAAACAGCTGAACTACTGAATATTAGCAAATCCAAGGAATACAATTTTATTAATTTCACAAAATTTAAACTGAGAAAATTTCGTCTCCCGCCAAATAATTTGTACCTTTGGGATACAAGAAAAAACTCTCTTAACTAAAGTTAAAGAAGAGACAAAAAAAACACCTCTCCGTATGGAAACTACTCTCGTCTTACTCAAACCCTCAACCATAAGCCGCGGGCTGTCCGGTGCTGTACTGGACCGCTTCTGCAAGAAAGGTCTGATAATAGCAGGTGTAAAGATGATTCAGCTCACACCTGAGATTCTTAGCGAGCATTATGCTCATCTTAAGGATAAGCCATTTTTCCCAATCCTGTGTGAATCCATGATGCGCACTCCCATCATAGCTCTGGCGTTACGTGGCGTGGACGCTGTTGAGGTTGTCAGAGCCATGACCGGAGTTACAAACTGCCGCAAAGCGCAGCCTGGCACTATCCGTGGAGACTTTGGCATGAGCGGACAGGAGAATATAATCCATACATCTGACAGTGTTGAATCTGCGGCTATAGAAATCAACAGATTCTTCAAGCCGGATGAAATTTTTGATTATACCCCGGTTACCCTACCGGCAATATACGGACAGGACGAAATTTAATCATAACCTCATATTCACTTAACCCTAAGCACAACAGACTTAAATCAAAATGCAATTCTCTCAAATTACAAGGAATTTAAAGACATCGTTTATTTTAACCCTCATAGCCGGAAGCTGGGCTATAACAAAAGCTGAACAGCCCACATACAGACTACCGGGCCAGCATCAGCAGCAGCACGGTGATCTTATGGCCAGCCGCTCAAACTCAAATATAAAGGTTGATAACACCACCCATTTTCTGGAGAGCCTTTTCAATGAAGAAGAAGAGCCGGAATATGACATCTACACTGAAGGCTGGAACAGCAAGCATGTGAACTGCTATAACGCGGCCGATGTCCCTGCAAGAGCAAAGATTGATGTTTCTAGGTTTTCTATGCCCCACCCCGGATACCTTACTTCTCCTTATGGTTACCGCAAGCGTTTCAAACGCATGCACAAGGGTGTGGACATAAAAGTACAGGTTGGCGATACCATCCGTGCTGCATTTGATGGCCGCGTGCGTATTACCAACTATGAGGCCAGAGGTTACGGATATTATGTTGTGCTCCGTCACACCAATGACCTTGAAACCGTCTATGGTCACCTCTCCAAATTCCTGGTAAAAGATGACCAGTATGTTAAGGCCGGCGATCCAATAGCACTTGGTGGCAACACCGGACGCTCCACCGGATCACATCTGCATTTTGAAACCCGCTACATGGGTTATGCCATAAACCCCTGCGCGATATTTGACTTTGCTAACCAGACCACTCATACGGATTATTATACCTTCACAAAGGAAACATATCAGGATGCCAGAAATTTCTCAGCAGAAGCTAATGAGCGTTATGCCGCGGAGTATCGCAAGGCTAATCCTAACGTCCGCACCCCCGGTAAGTCTTCCGCTACGTCTTCAAGCCCCGCAAAATACTATACTATAAAGAAGGGTGATACGCTGGCAAGAATTGCTACCAAAAATCATACCACTGTAAAAAAACTGTGTGCCCTGAACGGAATTTCTTCCAGTAAGAAACTGAAACCCGGCACAAGATTAAAAGTAAAATAAATACTGCTTCTAAATATTAGCGCTACCGGGTACCACTCCGGTAGCGCTGATTTTTTTCTATACATTAAACTTTCAGCACACAGTTTTTATTATAAATATAGATACTATACTAACCCAACATTATAGATACCATGAGTAAGAAAATAATCCCGGAGTCAGAGCTGATTATTAATCCTGACGGCTCCGTTTTTCACCTCCACCTTAAACCTGAACAGTTGACTGACAGGATAATTCTAGTGGGAGATCCCGGCCGTGTGAATATGGTTGCAGAATTCTTTGACACTATCACCTTTGAAGTATCTTCACGCGAGTTCCACACTATAGGCGGTACTTATAAAGGGAAGCCTATAATGTGTCTGAGCCATGGCATAGGTCCGGATAATATAGACATAGTTATTAATGAGCTTGACGCCCTTGCCAACATAGACTTTAAAACTCGTGAGGTAAAGGATAACAAACGTATATTGACCATGGTCCGCATAGGCACAAGCGGAGCCTTACAGCCCGAGCTCAGCCTGGGTACACCTGTGATTGCAGAAAAGGCAATTGGTTTTGACGGAGTACTGAATTACTACGCCGGCCGTAACAGCGTGGCAGACTTAGATTTTGAGAGCGCGCTGTGCAATGCCACCGGGTGGAACCCGTTATGGGCAAAACCATATGTTGTTGATGCTGACCCGGAACTGGTGAATCGCATTGGTGGTACAGACATGGTTAGAGGTAATACCATCTCCGCAGTTGGATTCTATGGTCCGCAAGGGCGTGAACTGAGGTTACCTCTTGCGAACCCTGACCTCAACCGCCGCATTGAGGCTTTTGAGCACAAAGGACGCAAAGTTACTAACTACGAGATGGAAAGTGCTCCTTTACAAGGGTTAGGTAAACTTATGGGACATAAAGCAATGACAGTTTGTTGTATCATTGCTAATCGCTTCAACACCGAAGCTAATCCCAACTATAAGGATGGAATCAGGGACCTGGTCAAGACCGTTCTTGACCGCATTTAGACCCTCTTACCCTTTCTCATTATGACGCAGAGACCCTAAAGCTCCAGTTACCGCATATAAAAGGGCTTAATTACTGTTTGTCCACGTAATTAAGAGTCCGTTCCCCAATATTTGTTAACGCGGGGGTGGACAAGTGTTGTGCATATGTGTTAGCGCAGTGAGGAAGCATTGCGGTTGCATTGCGACCGAAACAAGCGGACGCAGATGCATGACGATTGGCCGGGGCAAAGGTAACTAACACCGCGGACAATTGTGAAGAAATATGTCAGTGATCAACAGGAGGTTGTGATTTATACGAACCACAACATAAACATTGTGAACGCCACTATTGTAACACCTTTAGCGGTGAGCAGGAATTGTTCGTAATTCTGTAATATATCCCAATATATTTCACAAGTTATAAATGATTAAAATCATACAACCGCTTTTGGATGTAATAAATTGTGTGATGATGGAAAATATTACATAAGCCTCGCATCTCTCCTGCGCTTTTTGCCGTGTTCTTCGGTCAGGTAGCTACTGCTACGCTCCTGACTTTGACAATGGGTCACCCAAATTGGTTTAGTCCGGGAACAGTGGTGCG
>CAMWLS010000063.1 GCA_947175205.1 uncultured Porphyromonadaceae bacterium
TAAAAGGAAAGAGCCCGGTACAATACCGAACTCTTTCTATTACCGGATAATGTTTAATCTGTCCAACTTTTTTGAGGGGTCAGTTCAATTTTGATACACCCCATATCTTCACTCTCTAATATAAGTTGGAGTCTTAATTACTCAAATTCTATCAGCACCTGATCAGTGTTAACAACATCATCAGGACTCATGAATACACGTTTAACAACACAATCTTTGTCAGCGGCCACGTCATTTTCCATCTTCATGGCCTCATAAACAAACATTATGTCACCTTTCTTAATCTTGTCACCTGGCTTGACGCTAACACTGATTATGCGTCCACCCATGGGTGCCAGGAATGTGGGGCCGGTGATTTCCACCTTTTCAGCAACCTCTTCCTTCTTGGTATCCTCCACTGCGGGATTAGAAGCCTTGGCAGCCTCAAATTCCTCTGTGCGTCGCTTCTTCAAGAATCCGTTAGCCACACTGGGAAGCAGCTCCAGAAGCAGGTACTCTTCATTATTAGCCGCCAGCTTAACTCCGCCTAACTCAGCCAGCACAGGATTCTCAGGCTTCTTATATGAAGACACATCATACGGTTTCTCCTGGGCGCTACCGGTAATTTTTTCACGGAAGGCAGGGTCAATGGCCACAGGGGTCTTGCCATACTCGCCCTTTACCAGAGATATAAACTGATTACTCTTGGTGGTATAGTCAGGGTTACCCTTGCGGCGGTCTATGGCCACCATCACCGCCTGACTGCCCACAATCTGACTGGTAGGAGTTACCAGAGGAACAAGACCCGCATCACGGCGCACCATAGGTATCAGCGCCATAGCATCCTCAAGCAGGTCACTGGCACCCAGGCTCTTAAGCTGTGCCACCATATTTGAATACATACCGCCAGGGACCTCAGCATTCTTAACCAGCTCATTAGGCTTGGGGAAGCCGAAATATGCCTCAATGGCGTGACACGCCTCCAGCAGTGTAGCTTCATCACCGGCCTTGGCTGCGGCAACTGCGCGGTCCACCTGTTCCCGAACTTCTGCAGGTATAGTATCTTTCAGCGGGTCAAATGCCTTAGGCAGCTGGCCAAGGTCAAAATCCTTCAGGCTCTTACGCGCGCCCAGAAGACGCTCACGTATCTCTCCCACAGCCTTCATATCCACATCAATCTCCACCCCCAGCGGCTCAGCAAACAGATATATAAGTTCTATTGCAGGCGCGGCAGATCCGCCGCCAAACCACCAGATATTGGTATCAAGAATATCCACACCATTAAGTATGGCCATAATGCTTGATGCCAGACCGTAGCCGGGGGTACAGTGGGTATGGAAATCAACATCCACCTTAACATTTGCCTTAAGCTTGCTTATGATTGATGCAGCTCTTGAGGGGGTAACCAGGCCTGCCATATCTTTCAGTGTAATAATCTTGGCTCCAAGGGCCTCCATGGCCTTTGCCTTCTCCACAAAATACTCATCAGTAAAGATTTTCTCAGGCTCAACCGGCTTTTTGCCAAACAGACGCGCAAAGAAACCCTTGGGAGCTTCAACCTCAGTCTTGGGGTCCACGGTATAGCACACTGCTCCGTCAGCTATTCCGCCCAGTTTATTAATCATGCGTATTGACTCCTTGACATTATCAATATCATTCAGGGCGTCAAAGATACGCATTACATTCAAGCCGTTATCTATAGCCTCCTTATAGAAACCCTCCAGAACGCTGTCAGGGTAAGGTACATATCCAAAAAGATTTCTACCACGTGAAAGAGCTGACAGAAGTGACTTGCCCTTCATTACCTTTGAAACAGAACGGAGTCTGTTCCACGGTGACTCATCCAGGTAACGCATCACGGAGTCAGGAACTGCACCTCCCCAGACTTCCATAATATAGAAACCGGCGTTCTCATAATAAGGCAACAGCTTATCTATCTCGCCCTGGCTCAGGCGGGTGGCAAACAGTGATTGCTGACCGTCACGCAGGGTAAGGTCTCTGATTTTTAGTTTACGCTTTTCCATGTAGCTTTTTATATAATTGGGTTAGTATATTGTCCTATGGCAAATATAGCACATTTTTTTTATACCAAACATTTTTGTGCAAAAATTTCATCCCGTCACGCATTTTTGAACCCCCTGCCGCATAAACTGTAAGCACTTGACCTATACCCCCCTAAGGACTCGACATAAAAAGACCGTCTCCCGGAGCTTTAGCCGGAAGACGGTTTAATATCAGTCTTGAAAAGTATCTATCAGCGAATCATTTCCTTGCTAACCTTACTTCCGCGGACCACTATATATAACCCGTTTGAGGGATTATCCACACGGATACCCTGCAGGTTATAATAAACAGGTTCAGCATCCTCAGCATCCACAAAGTCCTCTTCCATACCGCTGGTGGTGTTATATGATATAGTCATATCGCTGAAGTCAGCTGTCACATAGTAAACGCCCGCAGGTATAGTCCACGACTTACAGTTACTTGCATCCACACCATTGGCATACTTAACCATGGCAGCCTTATTCCCCAAGGTGAGCGCCATGCCTTCTGAAGCGGCTCCATAGCGGCTGGCTATGGCGTTAAGCTGATCCCAGGTGGGTGCCAGTGCATCAGTAAGGTTGAAGTAACACTTGCTTTCTCCTGATGCTGCCACAAATTCCACCTTAGCCTCATACTTAGATCCGTCACGACTCATCTTCACGCCGTTGGATGTGCTCCAGCTTGCGCCCTTGATGTTACCCAGCACATAGAGCGCAGCCGGAACATCATCAGGTATAGGATCGGGGTCATCATTATTTCCATTCTCATTGTACACGCCCAGGTCAGTGCACGGAGTCTTGGCATTCTGATTCTGGCCTTTGTATAGATGATTGTGGACGGGGTTATCCACATCCTCTGTCTGCTTGCCCTGATTGTTGTTGTTAAAGACAGCACCTGTGGTACCTGTGGGAAGAGTGTATTTATATATGTTGCCTGCCACCAGAGTCATGGGCTTTCCGGGCCACGGAGCAGTTTCTGAACCTCCCCAGTAATAAACATACACTGAGCCGTAGTTGGTGGCACCGTTGTCATAATAAACAGTGATACCGTCAGTGGGATCATCAGGGTCATCGGGGTCAATAGGATCTATGGGATCAATAACCCCGTCAGGGTTATATACCACCGCAATACCGGTGCTGCCCACATTTCCGCTTATAGTACTGTTGGTAACAGTAAATGTATTGCCTGACACCTGGTCTTTATAAGTACCGGCCGGAACAAGACCTCCGCCGTTGCTTACATTAACCTGACGTGAACCGCCGGCACCTACAACTATCACAGCGCCGCCACCGCCACGAGTCACACATGCCACACCGTTGCTGGCTGAGAAATACTCGGCAGTGCCCTTCATGGCATTTCTGAACTTATTAACCTCAGCCACCTGCTTGGAGGTGAAATGGGTTGAACCCTTCACACCCATCTTGATGGTATTACGGGTTGTGGCGGAAGGACGTGAGAAGTAGAGCGCGGTTTCATTCTTGCGGCAGGCGCAGATGGCGTATGCTCTGTCAATCTTGTCCTGAGAAATCTGTGAGGTATTTACACCATACTGACCGTCATTTGAATAATCATCATGACTCTCGCCCCAGTAAACCACGGCTGAGCCCTTGACACCGTTGGCAGTCCAGCTGCCGCTGCCTGTGGGGACATTTCCACCGTTAATCTGATTAAGTGTCCACTTTGAATACTCGGTGTCAGAAACTCCAATATAATTGGTATACTCCTTCAGCAGTTTGTACTTGTCACCACCGGGGCCATCAAGGATTTCTCCATAATGCCACATTCCGGGAACTGAAGACACTACGCTCCAAAAATTACAGCTCTCTGAGGGGAGACCTATATGCTTGGCAGCATCCCAGCGGATACCCTTTACACCCAGTGACTTCAGGTCTTCTACAAATGCCTTGGCACGTGTCTGTACCTCACTCAGCTCACTGTTTACATCACCGTAGTCACCTAACTGGTTGTGAGTGATGGAATAACGGTTATTGTAATCTATACCGCCGTTATATCTTTCGCGGCCGTTGCTGTCCCACCATGAATCACGGTAACCGCGCGCACCGTTAACATGGTTAGCAACCACGTCAACAATAATCTTTATATTATACTTCGCTGCCTCATCGCACAGTGACTTAAGCTGCGTACGGGTTCCGTTACCATTAGCCTTGAAAACAAAATCATAAGGCATGTAAGCATAGTACCACTCCGCACCTGAATTTGCGTTTCCCTGTACAGGTGAAACCTGGATGGCACCAAAGCCTGCCGCTGCAATATTGGGAAGCTCAGTCTTGATATCTGTGAACTTCCAGTTAAAACAGTGCAGGATGTTACCGTCCTGAATCTCAGTGGGTATGCCATTGTCCGCCGCCTGGGTTGCAAAAGACCCCGTCAGCAGCCATAACGCAGCCACTGCTATTAAATTCTTTTTCATAAAAAGTTGAGTAAGTATGTAAATTTAAGGTAATAACAACTTGGTTTTTCCTGTTTGTTAGCCACAAAATTACTAATTAAACCCATACACCCTCAGCTCATTAATACTTTTTAACACCCAGCTCCATAACCTCAGTAATAACCTTTTACAAATTCCCCGTCCCCCACC
>CAMWLS010000064.1 GCA_947175205.1 uncultured Porphyromonadaceae bacterium
CCGCCTCGGGCTGGGGGGCGGTGTGTGCTGTTCCCGCCCCTGGGGGGGTGGGGGGGCTGGGGGGGGGGGGTGGGGGCGGCGGGGTCTGAGGTTGCGGGGGTTGCGTGGCGCCACCAGGCTCCGGAGATGAGCCGCCACAGGAAGATTAGTCCGCGGAAACAGAGTTCCACCGCCATGGCCATCCAAACGCCTGTAAGACCTACCCGCGGAGCAAGCAGAGCCGCCACGGGAATACGCACCAGCCAGATGCTGCCGAAGTTCATAATGGCGGGGAGGAGGGTGTCACCCACACCCACCATGGCGCCGTATGCAACAATGGAGGCGGCATACAGGGGCTCAGCCCAGGCTTCAATGCGCAGTACTTCCGTACCCAGTCCGCTGATGGCGCTGACGGGGGTCATTATATCCATCATATATGGTGCGCAGAGGTACATGATGCCTCCCATTACTGTCATGACGGCCATGCCCAGACCTACGGTGATGTAGGCAAAGCGGCGCACAAGATTCAGGCGTCCCGCGCCGAAGCACTGGCCGGTGAGTGTTGTGGCGGCATCGCCAATGCCGAATCCCGGCATATAGCAGAGGCTCTCCGCTGTGACTGCAAAGGCGTTGGCTGCAATAGCCACCATGCCCAGGGGGGCCACAATAACGGTGATGGTAATCTGAGCGCCGCAGAAGATGGCGTGCTCCAGGGTCATGGGCAGAGAAATCTTTATGGCGCGTGAAAGCACGGCGCGTGTTGGTGTGAAGGAGCCCCGTGGCCTGAAGCGCAGGCGCAGGTCAGGCTGCACGGCCAGCAGGTACCACATCATCCATACGGCCACCAGAATTTCTGCCAACACCGTACCCAGAGCTGCTCCTAAGACTCCGAGGTCAGCACCGGGGCAGAAGATGTCCAGCCCGAAGATGTGGAGGGTGCGTGAGGGAAAGATTAAGAAGAAGTTGAAAATCACGTCCAGCACGCACATGAGGATGTTCAACAGTGAGGGGACTTTCATGTTTCCTGCTGAGCGCAGCATGCCCCCGGCAAGATAGTTGAGCGTGAGCATGGGTAGTGCCAGAGTGAACACCAGGAAGTAAAGAGTGGCGTCATGTGTTATTTCCGGCTGTCCACCCAGCCAGTGTGGAAGAAATGGCGCAATGGCACAGCCGATGGCTGTGGCGACTATGGCGAATATAAGAGCGGAGGTTATGCCCTGCCGGAGGACATTGCGTGCGCCGGGGCTGTCTTTGGCTCCCAGACGGTGGGCCACCTGTACAGTGAATCCCATAACCGCCATGGAGCATATGCCCCAGAAAAGCCACAGGCTGCTGGACATGAGGCCCACGGATGCGGAACGGGCCTGTCCCAGCTGGCCTACCATGGAGGCATCAATGTACTGCATCAGTATGCTGGACAGCTGGGCCAGAATGGCGGGTACGGCAAGACGTGCGGTGAGCGTCAGCTGCTCCGCAGTGCTGAGGCTTTTGCCATCCTGTATTTTAGCCAGTAAAGACACCTCAGAATTCGCGGATACCGGTGGCCATGCGCCTGAGACCCTCCATAAGGCGTTTGCGGGGGCAGGCAAGGTTAATGCGGAGGTAGCCGGGGGCACCGTACATTTCTCCGGCGTTGAGCCACACTCCGTATTTCAGGAGGAAGTCTTCCAGCTTACGGGTGTCAGAGGTGATGGCTGAACAGTCAACCCATGCAAGGTATGTGGCTTCAAGGCGCGCCACAGTCAGCTGCGGCAGCTCAGCGGAGAGGAAGGTGCGCAGGGCGGTGTAGTTGCCGCTGATGTAGCAGCGGAGTTCATCCAGCCAGTCGGCGCCGTGGTTATATGCCGCCATGAGTGCAACCGGAGCGAAGCAGTTGATGTCACAGACCTCGTTGTCATTAATGGCGCGGTTAATGCGGCGGTGGCTGTCAGTGTCAGGGGCAAGGATGTTGGCTATCTGTATTCCGGCAATGTTGAATGCCTTGGATGGGGAGTTGCAGATAATGGCTTTTTTTGCGGCCTGGGAGTCAAGTGCGGCAAGGGAGATGAAGCGGAAGCCCGGGAGGGTGAGTTCACAGTGAATCTCATCACTGATGAGTGTCACGCCGTGACGGGCGCAAATGTCCGCCACCTGCTCCAGCTCAGAGGCTGTCCAGCAGCGGCCCACGGGGTTGTGGGGACTGCAGAGGAGCATGGCTGTGTTGCGCGGGTCAGAGGCGAGCAGCTCCAGCTGATCCAGGTCCATGGCGTAAGTGAATGAGCCGTCGCCCAGAGGAACTTTGGTCAGGGGATTCTCAACGGCCACGCAGCCCTGGTTACGGATGCATGAGAAGAAGCAGTTATAAACGGGGGTCTGCACTATGACGCCATCGCCGGGGACTGTGTAAGCTTTAAGAATGGCGCTTATGGCGGGGACCACTCCGGAGGTGTAAATCACCCTTGCAGGGGGCATGCTGAAGCCGTGGCGAGTGGAGAACCAGTGGTCAAGAGTTCGGTAATATGCCGGAGGTACGGCTGTGTAACCGTAAACGGGATGCTGGGCGCGGCAACGCAGTGCGCGTGTTATGGTGGGCGCGGTGGCAAAGTCCATGTCAGCCACCCAGAGGGGAATTACGTCTTCCGGAGCATGTACGGGGGCGGTGTCCCACTTGTAGGACATGGAGCCGTGGCGGTCAGGTGCGTGGTCAAAATCAAATGTAAAGCAGTTGCTCATGGCTGGGAGAGGTATTGATTAGTGTTCACGAATAATTATTTCACAGTCAGCGGGCGCAAGGCAGTTCTCATCCTTGATGATTTCTTTTACCCCCGGGAGCACAATGCGACCGGTGCGGGGGTTCTTTATGCTTGTGACGGGGGCGGTGAGGGTGGCAATGAGATCAGAGTCTTCAAAAGCCAGGTCAGCGTCAGGGGCCAGCTGACAGTCTTCCATGATGAGGTTATGACAGTAACACAGAGGCTGTGTTCCGGAAATCTTACAGCGCACCAGACGCAGGTTGTGTGAGTGCCAGCCTAGATATTCGCCGGTGAGCTCGGAGTCAAAGACTGTTACGGAGTCGGTTCCCCAGAAGGCGTCCTTAGAGTCAATCTTGGCATTGCGGATAACCACGTTGCGGCAGTACTGGAAAGAGTAGTTACCCTGCTGTGTGTAGTGGTCAATCTCTATGTCAGAGGAGTGCATGAACAGGTAGTCAGCGTTTTTTACATTGACGTGGTCCAGTTTTACGCCCCGGCAGTGCCAGAGTGTCTCCTGAGCGTCAGGAATATCCACGTTGCGGAGTGAGAGGTTTTCCATCTCGCGGAACATCTTGGGGGCTTCCACCATAGTGTCAGTCATTTCCAAATTGCGTGAGTACCAGAGGGCGGCGCGGGCACCGGAGTGGAAGGTGCAGCGGTTTATTCTGAAGGTGTCAACATGCCAGAAAGGATATTTGCCGTCAAAGGTACACTCCTCAGCGGTGATGTCAGACGAGCATTTTATAGCGCTTTCTCCGGGGAGAAATGCGCAGTGGCGGAGGATGAGGCCGTGAGATGCGAAAAGCGGGCGCTCGCCGCCGAATTCCTGATTTTCAATGGTTTTCATATAGCGTGGTATTGTTTTTCGGGTATTATATCACAAAGATAAGATAAAAAGCCGTGAAATGGAAATAATGCAAGCGGTTTCATAAGCGATAATATGATGCGGGGCTTAACAAATGTCAGGCGATTGAAGGTTCCCAAGGGGAACTGAGGGATGAAAGTGGGATGGATTCGGCGGGGGCGAGGTTGTTACGGCGACCAGACCGGTGGGGTTGAACCATGGTTCAACCGTTTGCAGCAGATTACGTTTTTGATTTTGATTTTGTCACGAACGGTTGAACCATGGTTCAACCGTACAACGGTGGTGGAGGAGTGAGAATGGATGAGGGAATTGGCTGGGGTGCGATAGTTACGGCGACCAGGCCGGTAGGGTTGAACCATGGTTCAACCCTACAGAGATGGCTGTGGGGTAAAAAAATGCTGCCGGGGCGTGGGCTCCGGCAGCGCTGTGAGAAGTGACTCCTACAGGATTCAAACCTGTAACCTTCTGATCCGTAGTCAGATGCTCTA
>CAMWLS010000065.1 GCA_947175205.1 uncultured Porphyromonadaceae bacterium
AAAGAGAATTCTTCCGCCATTTTAACTAATTTCGCACTTGCTTGTTTAATCTGCGTTTAATCTGCGAAGACCTAAAAGTGCTGAAATATTTTTTTATGTCTATAAGTTTTAGTATTTTTGCACCGCATAAAGCGGGATAAGCATTGACTGCCTGCAAAATGCTATAATGGCATACTGAAAAAGTTTTCGGTAGTTAGGGTTCGTTTTGTTATGTAAGTGGCTGTTTGTCAGCTTTTAACAAAAGACGTGCCCAAATAAGAGTATACCCTTGAGCGGTCATTATTAATGGAAGCGCAAAAAGCTGAAGAACGTAAGTGGTATGTGCTTCATTTCATAAAGAAGTCTGGCAAAACTACTCCTCAGAAGTATATTGATGACTTTAATAAGGAGGGGTATGGGTTGGAGCTTTATGCACCGGTGATACGTCCGGCACAGGTGAACCATGGTAAGGTGGAATACAAGGAAAGACTTCTGACGTTTTATTATGTTTTTGTAAGGGGTTTTTTTGAGGAAGTGAAGGAGCTATGTTTACGCCCTAACAATGATTTGAGCTTTCTGTTAGACCGCGGCTCTGAGAACCGCTATGCCACTATAAGTGACAGCGATATGGAGAACTTTATGATTTATGCCCGCGCTCAGACAAATGCTTTATCCTTCTTTAATCTTGAAGATATAGAGTTGAATGAAGGGGATGTGGTGGAAATAGTTGGCGGGGAGTATGACGGATTAAAGGGGACTTTCTTACCCAAGTCCCGTAGTAGTAAGGGAAACCTTGTGATATCCGTTACCGCTGCTCTGGGTGCGATGGCGTGGAATGTTGATGCAAGGCATGTGAGGATATTGGAATTTGCTCAGGATACTCGCAGGCAATATGATATTGTGGATGCCTTCATTCCTAAATTTCTTCTGATTCTGAGGAAATTTCATGCCGGAAAGGAGCTTGATGCTAAAGATAAGTCACTGTTGAATGTTTTCAGTCTGCGTATGGGAGTGGTTTCTTTGTCTAACCACAAGGCTGAAGCGAAGCTTCTTGCTGTATTGATGTGTGTGCAGTTTATTCTTGGTGATGTTGCAGCGCTGAAGAATACGCAGGAGCGGTTTGAAAAACGGAAAGCGGCGTTAACAAATATCTGGACCATAGCTCTGGTTGAGCTCATGATGAGTGTGACGCTGAATGACTGTCAAAGGCTGAGGGAAGCTTATAAGAGATTGCCGTTGCCGTCAGAAAACCTGACCAAGACGCAGCGTGAAATGATTGATGAATACCGGTATTATTTGGGGTGAGAGGATAGAAAGATTTGCGTAACTTCTTTCCAAAGATCTTTATAAAGCCGGCGAAAAAATACAAACTATTTTTAAGCTAATTCTTATATTATTCGTAAGTTTGCTTGATAATTATAGATGATTTTTCATTAATATGTCCGTTTCAGACAATAAAAAAGTTGCCAAAAATACACTGATACTGTATGCCCGGATGATTATTACTATGGTGATGGGCATGTGGACATCGCGAATAGTTCTAAATGCGTTAGGATTTACAGACCAGGGATTGTACAATGTAGTTGGTGGAGTAATTGGATTTTCTTCGCTTATCACATCATCAATGAGTGGTTCAATAACAAGGTTTATAACTTTTGAGATTGGAAGAGGAAACCTTGAAAAGGTGAATAAGGCTGTACAGAATGGAATAACTGTTCAATGGCTTTTGTCAGCGATTGTCTTATTGGTTGGAGAGACCCTGGGGTTATGGTTTGTGAATACGCAGCTTGTTGTCCCCAGTGATAGAATAGTTGCCGTCAACTGGGTTTATCAATTCGCGTTATTTAACGTAATTATTAGTCTCATTTCAAGTGCTCCAAATGCTTTGATATTGGCTCATGAAAAGATGAATGTTTATGCCGGTACAGCAATTTTCAGTTCGGTCGCTTCTTTACTTATAGCATTAGCAATTGTTCATAGCCCTATGGATAGACTAATCTTATATTCGTTCTTACATTTTATCAGTGCTCTATGTGTGAGGATTTTTTATACTGTTTACTTGAAGTGGCAATTTCCATATATCAAAATGAAGTTTAGCTTTGATAAACAGTTCTTTATGCCTATCTTTTCTTTTGCGGGTTGGGACGGAATTGGAACTTGGGCAGGAATTCTCCGTGGTTCCGGAACGAGTGTTCTTTTGAATATCTTTGGGGGTCCAATAGCTAATACGATTGGCGGAATTGCAGGTTCAGTAAATGTAATAGCAACGATGTTTGTTGGAGACTTCACAACGTCTTATGCACCTCAAATAATAAAAAGATATGCCGCTGGAGAATATAGCAGCTTAGTAAAATTCATAAATCAATGCTCTAAGATATCATATTCCTTGATTGCGGTTATGGCCGTGCCGGTAATATTTAATGTAAATCCATTGCTGACATTATGGTTAAAAGAGATTCCTAAGGGAGTGGGACCTTTTGCAATATTGTGTATTATATTTTCAATGTTAGAGGGTCTTTATCGTCCTCTGATAAATGCTAAGTGTGCTACAGGTGAAATCAGAAATTATCAGATTGTCGTAGGAGGTATTATGATGCTTACGCTACCCATAACATATGGTTTTCTAAAATTAGGATTCCCTATATATTTCTCGTACGTGTCAATTTTAATTACAACGATAGCTGCCTTTATAGCTCGAATAGTAATGTTGCAGGGCTCCATACCAACTTGGAGTTCATGGCGATATGTTACAAATACGGTTTTCCCTTGTATAATGGCAACGCTGATAAGTTTAGTCATACCGGCAGCTATGTCTTTTTATTTACCGAAATCGCCAGTTAGTGTAATCGCTCAGTGTGTGGTCGGTTCTATTTGGACAGGAAGTTGTCTTTTCCTGATAGCAATGAGTAAGAGTGAGAAAGAAGCCGTGATTAACATAGTGCGACAGAAGTTTAGAATAAGTACTCGTAAGTAAGAAAGTATTTTAGATTTTAGCCAATTGCGGATTTGTATTAGATTTTGTAGTTAATTGTTATATTATTTAGTCTCTTCTTTTGATTATTAAGCTGATGCTAAAATGGATAAGCTTTCTCATATAATTGATCATGAAAGTATTCTATTTTGAAAATAGTGACGGAGCTGTGAGGGCAGGTAGTTCTGCCGGAGGTTTTTTTACGGCATTGGCAGAGAAGATTCTGACTGAAGGCGGAGTGGTGTACGGTGCCGCGTTTGATGACAGCTGGGAAGTGGTACACACCCGTGTGGATAGACCAAAGGCCCTGGAGGCGCTCAGAGGAAGCAAGTATGTTTTTACGGATATTAGCGGATGTTTTAGCTCAATAGCTGATGATTTGAAGGCCGGACGGGATGTGATGTTCTGTGGGACGCCATGTCAGGTGGCAGCAATAAGAAAGAGAGTTGGTGAGAATGAGAATCTTCTACTTATAGAAGTAGTCTGTCACGGGGCGCCGCAACCTAAGTACTGGGATTTATATCTTGATGAGATACTTCTGAAGCAGGGAAAGAGTAGGGAGGATATTGCTTCAATAAATTTCCGTGATAAGACTGAAGGGTGGAAGAATTATTCAGTAAGGGTGGATTTCAAAGACGGAAGCCACTTCATTCAGCGACATGGGGATAACCCTTATATTTTGACCTTTATATATGATTACACTCTGCGTGATGGTTGTTCCAAGTGCCCGTTTAAGAACCCAAACAGTAAGGCGGATATATCCATGGGGGACTTTTGGGGTATAGAAGTGCTGACTCCAGAGATAGATAATAATCTTGGAACAACAATCTTGATTGCGGATACATCCAAAGGGGAAGCACTGCTGAGCGAAATGGCGGAATCTACTTCACTAAGTGTGGAAGAGGTGGGAAAATATAATCCGGCGATACTCAAGGCCCCAAATACCCCATGGGAGAAAGCTGAATTTGAAAAGTTAGTAAGTGAAAAAGGCTTTCTGTTTGCGGCCAATAAAGTTATAAAGCCAATATTAAAACATTCAAAACCGGCTTTAAAGAGTAGGATAAAGAGTATAATATATCGTTCGTATAGTAA
>CAMWLS010000066.1 GCA_947175205.1 uncultured Porphyromonadaceae bacterium
TTTTCTGCAAAGGTAAGAATTTATATACTAAACACAGCTTTTTTACTATGCGCCGCAAAAGAGGCCATCCAGAAGGAAAAAACACATCAGCAGAAATTCTTTAAAGTATTTTTATTACTTTTGCCTATACCACATTACTGAAAAGTTTCAGAAAACATCATCACAATATAATAAATCTCATGAAGAAACTACTTACCTTAGCTGCCGGAGCCACACTGGTGGGGCAGACATTTGCATTTCACGCCGGCGCTGATCCGGCCGTGACTTCATCTGACTCTGACAGCCTCCGTCTGGACACTTTCGTTTTCACTGAAGTTTACTCAGTGGCTACAACTCCTGTAAAAGACCAGAACAAGTCAGGCACATGCTGGTGCTTTGCCGGGACCTCATTCTTTGAAGATGAGATTCTGCGCAAGGGCGGTGACACCATGGACCTGAGTGAAATGTTCACCGTCCGCAACTGCTATGCTGACAAAGCTGACCGCTTTGTACGCATGTACGGTACCACAAACCTTGCTGCCGGCGGTTCCATACTGGACGTGCCCTACGTGTGGAAGAAATACGGCGCCATGCCTGAGCAGGCTTATGCCGGTCTGGAGTATGGTGAGAAGAAGCACGTTCACGGTGAGCTGGATAATGGCTTACGCGCTTTTGTGAGTGCAGTTCAGAAAAAACCTAACAAAAAAATATCCACAGCATGGCGTAAAGCTGTGGACGGAATTCTGGACGCTTACCTGGGCGAGGTTCCCGCCACTTTCACATATAACGGCAAGACATACACCCCGCGCAGTTTTGCTGATGCCACAGGAATTAATCCTGATGACTACGTGGCTCTGACCTCTTTCACCCACTACCCCTTCTATGAAGATTATATTTTTGACGTTCCTGATAACTGGCTTAACGGCAAATACATGAATATACCTCTGGAAGAGCTTAAAGCTGTGACTGATAATGCTCTCAAAAACGGCTATCCCGTGGTGTGGGCCGCAGATGTGAGTGAGCCCGGCTTCAAATGGCGTGAAGGAGTAGCCATGATTCCTAAGGGCAAGGATGAGGCTGACATGAACGGCACAGAGCTTTCACGCTGGGTAAAACTCACTGCTAATGAGCGTCAGAATGACCGTTACAAATTCAGCGGTCCTGTGGCAGAGATAGAAGTTACTCAGGAACTCCGTCAGGAAATGTATGACAGTCAGGAAACTACTGACGATCACGGCATGGAGCTGGTGGGCATAGCCACTGACCAGACCGGAAAACCTTATTACAAGGTTAAGAACTCCTGGGACAACACTCAGAAATACGGAGGCTTCTTTTACTGCTCAGAGCCCTATTTCCTTGCCAAGACTCTTAACATCCTGGTTCATAAGGATGCTGTCCCCAAGGACATAGCCAAGAAGATTGGTCTCAAGAAATGAAGAATATAGGCATTCTCTCAGACACACACAGCTGTACTGACGCGCGCTTTGAGCAACACCTGGGAAACTGTGACGAGATATGGCACGCCGGTGACATAGGTGATGCCTCCGTCCTTCAGTATCTCAAGGACATATGCCCGGTGGTACGCGCCGTACGCGGCAATGTAGACCACGGACCTTGGCTGAGAGAATGTCCGCCGGTTCAGGATTTCTACGTAGAAGACGTGCATGTGTGGATGACACACATAGGCGGTTATCCGGGGAAATATGCTCCCGGCGTACGCCCATATCTGCGTAACGCAAAACCGGACCTGATGATTGCCGGACACAGCCACATACTTAAAGTGATGTATGACCATGACTTCCACCTTCTGCACATAAATCCGGGGGCGGCAGGGTATCAGGGCTGGCAACAGGTGCGGACCCTCATCAGACTCACCATTGACGGACATGACATAAAAGACCTTGAAGTCATAGAGTTAGGCGGTAACTGAGAGCCGGAACTTATGACACAGTCTCTGAAACAGCGTGGGCGCAGCCGTACTTTCCGGTTGCGCCCACGCTGTTTCTATTAGAGAGAACCGCCTTACTTAAGCATATTCTGAATGTCAGCGGTAAGTTTGTCACTTGTCAGATGACTGGCTTCCAGCAGCTGACGCGCATCATATCGGTTTAAGAACTCCTTGGCAATACCATAATTGCGTACCTTAACGTCAGAAGTCCCGTAAAATGAAGCAATCTTCTGACCGAAACCTCCATCAAGCACTCCGTCCTCCAGAGTTACCACCACGCGGTGGTCAGCCTTAAGATCTTCCAGCAGCTCAGTATCCAGCCCGGAGAGGAAACGCGGGTTAATGAGTGTTGCGTTAACACCTGCACCGGCAAGTGCATCAGCCACCTCCTCACCTAATGAGTACATGGCACCAGCAGCTATTATTGCCACATCCTTACCCTTACGGTCCACCTTATACCTGTTGGTATCAGAATAATCAGTATCAAAATCACCGCTCCGGTGTGTTACCGCAACACCGGGGACACGAATTGCCACCGGGCCGCCCGTCTGTTTTACTGCCCAGTCCAGCATGGCCACATATTCCTCAGCACAGGTTGGCGCCAGATAAACCCAGTTAGGGATATTGGACACCAGGGCAATATCAAACCACCCCAGATGAGACACATCATTCATTCCATTGACAGTTCCGTAGAAAATATTCACCACCGCCGGATTATTATTAATGGCCACATCATGTGAAAGCTGGTCATAAGTTCTCTGAAGGAAAGAGCTTACCACACCAAACACCGGACGTGCACCACCCTTGGCAAGACCGGAAGCCATGGCCACAGCCTGCTGCTCCGCAATACCCACATCCACAAACTGCCTGCCGGCCGCCTTACGTTTCTCCGGCGTATATCCCAGCACACCGGGCGTTCCTGCGGTTATTACGGTGAGCAAGGGGTTCTCCTTCATCATCTTCAGAGTGTGCTCTGAGAATATATCATCGTAACCCTCTCCCTCATAAGGATTAATGGGCGCTCCGGTGCTTAAATCAAACGGGCCTCCGTAATGGAAGGTCTCACGGTCAGCTTCAGCGGGCTTAAAGCCGTTACCCTTCTGAGTATTAAGATGCACCACCACGGGATACGGGTAATCCTTTACCTCTTGGAAAGCTTTGATAAGTGACCTGATGTCATTGCCGTAGGGAACATATCTGTATGCAAAACCCAGTGAACGGAAATAGTTAACGTCTGCGGTACCCTTTGTATTTCTGAGCAGGCGTAAATCAGCGTACAGCCCTCCGTGATTCTCCGCAATGGACATCTCGTTATCATTAACCACCACAATGAAATTTGTTCCCAGCGTAGCGGCATAATCCAGGCCCTCAAAGGCCTCACCGCCGCTTAATGAACCATCTCCTATCACGGCTATGATGTTCTCCTTACCCCCCTTGAGGTCACGCGCCTTGGCCAGTCCGGATGCCAGACTCACTGAGGTGGACGTATGTCCTATGGTGAAGAAATCATGCTCGCTCTCTGAGGGCTCAGTATACCCTGTGACAGTATCATACTTTGCCGGGTCAGTAAACGCCTCCATACGCCCGGTAAGCATCTTGTGAACATATGACTGATGGCTCACATCATATACAATTTTATCTTTTGGGGAATCAAAAACATAGTGAAGCGCAACCGTGGCCTCCAGAAAGCCCAGATTAGGCCCTATATGTCCGCCATGCTTGCTCAGTTTTGTCAGCAGTACCGTTCTGAGGTCATCTGCCAGTGTTTCCAACTCATTCAAATCCAGCTTCTTTATATCAGCCGGTGATTTAATTAAATTAAGGTCCATATATAAAGTCTTATTATTTTTCCTGTCCTTAAAGATAACACAATAACACGCTTTTTGCCATACTTCTACTTCTAAAATTAACTTAAATAATGTTAGCAGACCTACGTTGGAGGAATTTTTATGCATGAAGTACACACTCCCGC
>CAMWLS010000067.1 GCA_947175205.1 uncultured Porphyromonadaceae bacterium
ATAAGTATATTAAAAAGAATATAATAAGAGCAATTCCGGAAAATAAACAGACAGTAATGAGCCACTCAGACAGTTTTTTTGAGCGCTCAGCACCTCTTTCGGCTTTTTCAGAATAATACTCGCTTATAGCAGAGCCGGTAGCCTCATTAACAATAGCGTAAGTCAAACTATCTTGAAGTTTTATAAGTGTATCAGCTAAAATTGCTGCCTCGGGGTAATTTTTTTCTTGAAATTTAAGTAAAAATTTTCTATAAATTACCTCTCGAGATTGTTCATCAGTAGTCACTGCCTTTTCTGCTCTTTCAATAGCATTCGCAGCATCGTCAAAATTTTCATTTATACAAGACAGCCTTACTAAAAGTAAGTTTCGGTCAATAACACTTTGAGGGATAGAGTCGCTATATATGGATGTAAAATACTCATTTTTTATCTCATCTGTTCTTCCCGTATTTATTAGTCCCGCAACAAGACAAGTCTGCATATATTCCAGCAGGTTAAAATTGGTAGGGTATTCTGCTTCAACCAAGGAATGTAAACTATCAAGTATTGCAACACAGAGCTCCGGTTTATTATTGTTTAGGTAAATGCCTGCTAAATCACATAAAGCATATCTTAAATTAGAGTTGTGATAAGACAATGTATAATTATGCACCGCATCCAGACTGTACAGTTCGGCCTGTGGGAAGTTTTCCATAGCTATGAATATATCACTAATAACCTCTGCAGATTTTGCTTTCCAGTAAGGGTGGTTGTTGGCGTCGGCAAGGTCATAGGCTGCCAGCATGTCTTTCATGGCCTCCCGGTAATTGTTGGAGTCGTAGAAAGTCATTCCCCGGTAAAAGTAGGCGCGCTCTGAGAGGTCTCCCTCGTTGCGGTCTTTATAGTAGTCATACGCCACGGAAATGAGGGTGTCTGAAAGAACTCTGACCCCTGACTTCACCTGAGCCTGAGTGTAAAGGAGGGCATAGTACGCTGAGTCAGCAGCGGAGAAGTCCTGACGTTGGGCCTGTGAAAGTATCTCAAGCGATTTGGACGGGTCTGTTTCTATTATCTCATCCGCCTCACGGAGGATACGTGCATTTTCTGATTCGCCGCAAGAGAGCAACAGCGCTGCAAAGACGGAGGCAATGACAGTGATATAAAGTTTAGACTTCATGACAAGTGGGGAAAGATTTATATGACTTATGACTTTTAAGAAAGATGATGTAGAAACAGCTCTTTATCCGGTGCATCAGAGTCAGAAATACGGGCTAATAAGCGAGAGCGTTTGAGATAAAAATTCTTATACTTTATCCCTGTAAACAGGCACACAGCCCTGACAGAGAACCCGGAAATTATAAGAGTGAGGAAAGTAATGTCGCTCTCTTTTAGGAACGGGCACTGCATTCGCAGGCGCGTAATGATACCGTCCATATATACGTCAGTAGCGTCCTCAATTTCCTTAAGTTTCTTAGGAGTGCGTAATTTTTTCAGTTCCTTTTCTATATTATGGAGAATATCTTTTTGCGCGGCTTCTGAATCACCTTTCTCATAATATTGGTTGCAGAGCATGTTAAGCGTTGCCCATTTTTCCTTAAACAGATTCCGTAAAATCTCTGAGTACGGGTTTTCATCCGAAATATAAGAATGGTTTTCTTTAAAACTATGGAGTTCCTTCTCAGTCTTTGATTCCTCATCCAATTTCGTGACTTGCTCCCTTAGAGCAACTATTGTAGCGAGAGTTGCTTCTTTTTCTGCACGAACCTTATGCTTATATAAGCGGAAAATAATAAATCCGCTTACTAAGAATATTACGACCACACAACCAAGGAAAACTAAATACTCTTTTAAATGACGGGCGTAGTCATTATTCTCCTGCATCTTTTGTGCATAAAATTCACCCTCCACATCTCCAACGCCTGCGCTTAGTACTTCCTTTGCCTTTCCACCTTGCCACTGTAATAAACTATCTGCCAAAATGGCCGCCTGACGATAATCTTCACCAGCTAATGCATTCAGATACTGCTGATACCGTATCTGAACAACTTCTCCAGATGACGGACTTAATAAAAGTGATTTCTCAAGGTATTCATCAGCCATATTTATGCTGTCTTTAAGTCGCGATAGTTTGCTTAAAAGGATATCTCTGTAAATTTTTTCTTGTGATGAAGCGTCAGCTGAGAAAGGTGGGAAAAAATCTTGCTTAATCTCATTTACTCTACCGGTGTGCATTAGAGACTGAATATAGGGTATATAAAGATAATCTAACAGACTGGTATTTAATGGTCTCTCTATAATTACTACCTTATATAAACTGTCTATTAATTCATATGCTTTAATATACTCATCATTGTTAAGCAATCTTCCCGCTTTATCACAGATGGCATATCTTTCATTCAAGGATCGTTGGGCTAACTTATAGTTTTCTACTACTATATTAGAATAGAAAAGCGCACGCTCATAATTATAATTGGTATCATAAATATCTCCCAAAATTTCTGCGGATTTTGCAGTCCAATAATTATTATGTGAGGATAAGGCCCTTTCATAGGCTTCAAGCATAAGAGTGAGAGCTTTCTTAGGTTCATCAGAATCATAGAAAACCATCCCCTCATAAAAATTAGAACGTATTGTTTTATCAACATCATTTCCTGTTCTGTAATAGTCGTAAGCCACAGATATAAGTGAGTCGGAGAGGACCTTGACCCCAGACTTCACCTGAGCCTGAGTGTAAAGGAGGGCATAGTACGCTGAGTCAGCGGCTGAGAAGTTTTGCCGCTGTGCCTGTGAGAGTATCTCAAGTGATTTGGACGGGTCTGTTTCTATTATCTCATCCGCCTCACGGAGGATACGTGAGTTTTCAGATTCGCCGCAAGAGAGCAACAGCGCGGCAAAGACGGAGGCAATGACAGTGATATAAAGTTTAGACTTCATGACAAGTGGTGGGGATGCTAAAGTAATAGATGATTGGTTCTGCGGTGAATTTCGTGGCAGAAGTGGGTATTTAACGCAAAAATAATAATAAAAATTAATTTATCAAATGAAGTTTTACGGGAGTGTGGGACACGTGGGATATCCGTTATGTGGCTAATAAGGTTTATATGAATTATAAGATGCCTAAGATACATATATGTGC
>CAMWLS010000068.1 GCA_947175205.1 uncultured Porphyromonadaceae bacterium
GGCTGATTACTGTAAACGTTTGGAAGACGAAGATTTTATAATAAACCTTTAATGCAGTTCGTCAGCTAAGTCTTGAATTTCTATGGCAATAGTATGTAGAGCATTGCTGAGCGTTTCCAACTCCTCGTCTGTGAACTCACATGGCTTGCCATTCTTTAAGTTATTGTTAAGTTTCTGGCTGAACCAACTCTTGGACTTTCCGAAGAAACGTTCAGCTATATAGGCGCCATTGAGGACTCGGAGCAAATCTTCACGCTCCATGGATGTAATTTTTGAAAGAATGGGATTATCTTTGTGCTTATCTCTAAATTCTTGCTCTGTCATATATCTTGAGTTTTAAATCTCCCACTTGAGGGAAAGTAAACTGCGCCTATTCCTTATAATGCGACCTTGGTTGCTTTCTGGCCGGGGATGTGCAGCAGATAAATACCGCGGGGTAAAGTCTCTGTTGAAAGGTAATTTACGCCCTTAGTGATTTTGTATTCCCCCACTACACTTCCGGCCGCTGACACAAGCCTTATCTCCGTGGCTCGCGGGCTTACCACCTGCAGCATCCCGTCGGAATACCTTACCGTCACCATCTCATTATCCACCGTTAATTCTGATATCAGTGACTGTGCATTGGATGTCTCCATGCAGTAGGCCCAGCTCTTGCCCGGAGTGCTGTCATCGCCCTGCATAACCATCAGCACCTTGTCTCTGGTGGCATTTCTTCCTACAGCCACATCATGCACCGTCGGGTGCGGACGGTCTATATAGTCTTGCGGGACGGTCCATGAACGGCTCGCCTCCCGGGCCTTATCGGCCACACCGCTCACTGTACTTTTATACAGGTCTGCCACCGGACATATGGTCCAGGTACAATAGTAGCCGCTGCTCTGATATTTATTTCCGTAGATAAGGAAATCCTCACCCTCCGTGGTAAATGTTGTAATCCAGGTGCACAGATGATCTGAGGTGCTTTCAAAGCTTAAGGCTACCGGTACATTCAGTCCCACCTCCTCTATCCCGTCTTCAGTAAGGCTGAAAATACGCAATGTGCCAAAGTCTGAATGAAGAGCTATCAGATTGTCCTGTAGCAGCTGACAGTCAAAGTTATCGCTTTTACAATCTTCGCTCACCGTATACTTACGGGGCTCACTGTATGTGCCGTGGTCTATATCATATACCCACAGTATCTCTAAATCGCGGATGCCGGTCTCGCTATTGCCGTTCTCAACCACTACCATTGTCGCCTGACCGTTGACAGCATCACCTTTGACTGCCACAGCCTTGAAGCGGCCTTTTATCTCCAGATACTCATTCCCTACCCCTATCGGTGCAAGCGGATGGGCAGTACTGACGCTTGCCCAGTAAAACCTTGAGGCTGTATTGGCCATGTTCGCTATCAGCAAGTTGCCCGCATCATCTGCGCATATCACATTATGGGAATAACTCTTATCTATCAGACACTGCGCCGGGTCTTCCATTACTCCTTTAAATTCTCCAGTCTCAGCATCATATACCTTTACCGTCATGACCTTATCAGCACTGCTGTACTGGCTCAGATACAGGTTACCGCTAACAATGGCTGAGGTGCGCGATATTGCCCCTGACTGCTGGGTGTTAAATAAATTAGTACACTGCCACATTGGAGAAAGCTTAAACGTCTTATCGTTCACGCTGATATTCTCATAGCTCTCAGTGAGAGGCTCCGCGGTCTGGCCATTAACAGAACCATTAACTAAAAGTGCAGAAACAAGTATGAATTTAAATTTATTCATACGGCAGGACAGGATAATTCATTATACATGATGCAAAGTTTGCAACATTTTTTAGCATATCAGCTACCCGACATCAATAATTAATAAAGTTTAACACTAATCCCCGCTTTAATCCCCATTCTCTGTCCCAACAAAACTTTAGAAACCAAGTTTAACCCCACTGGATTACGGTTTGGTAGATAGTCCACGAGTTTGAGCGCAGAGGGTGGCGCGTTGCAGCCTTGTACCTGTGAATTGAAAATCGCCAAATAACCATAAATATCACTCAATATGAGGCAAACCCGATGCGACACGATGAAAAATACCTGTTCATAAATCAAGGGTTGGTTCGGCCAAGTCTCACCGCTACTTAGTGGTCACAGTAAGCAACACCTTGTGCCGTTCTTCAACCGCTCAGACAACGAGGACTTGATTCTCGCCATGCAGTCGGCAGGGGGCAGCCGCGGACGCAGCAAGTTCTTTGTAAACAAAGCGGTAACCCGGTAACCGCAATGACAAGTCCGGAGAATTTAAAATTGCTGAATCCCAATAATATCAACTTAATATTAAGCAAACTCGCGGAGTCCGAAGTTATCGGCTTACCGCTTTCGTTGCACAGCGGAGAAAGAACATCTGCTTGAACACGGCACCGACGCTTTCAATACTCTCTACATCGGCTGTCAAAAGTTCCCGTTCCACGACTCTTTCAGCCTGTTGATGTCAGGCGTTCTTTGATTATTTTAAAATTTCAGTATGAGCATATAATTCTCAAAAGTTTTTGTACCTTTGCAGTCGCAATGGTATCTCCATTTTTTCAAGAGTGAGAAACTGAATAAAGGCATTTGCGAAAAGTGCATAATATTCAGGAGATTTAAAAGGGAATCCGGTGAGAATCCGGGACAGTACCCGCTGCTG